>JAEWYL010000072.1 GCA_023395675.1 Chloroflexota bacterium
ACCGCCAGCCTCATCCTGGGGGTTGTGTGGGCGCTCTGGCACCTGCCGTACTTCTTCTTCGGGATGCCGTATTCTTTCTTGATCTACGCGCTCTACCTGCTGGCTGTCTCCGTCCTGATGACCTGGATCTTCAACCACACGCAGGGCAGCCTGCTCGTCGCCGTCATCTTCCATTTCTGGTTCAATATGTTCGATATCCTCCAGGCCGATAAACTGCCCCTGGCGCAGCCGGTGGAGAAGTGACGGCCGAGGCCTTCCTCCTGACCGGCGCGGCGGCCCTGGTGGTGCTCGTGTTTGGCCACCGCTCCCTGACTCGCAGCGGGAGGCAGGCCGTGACCCCCGCGCTGAAACCCAGCGGCGGGGCTTAGGCGCACCGCCCGGCTCCAGGCGGCCAGTTCCTCCGGAGGGCGATTGTGCACGCTCCTGACCCGTTCCGGCCCTTCTCCTGGAGTTGATTTGTCAGCTATAATCTCCTGCACAGGAGGGGCTGAATAATGGACGCGAACCCGCAGGGCCCGACCGGGCAGGAGAAAATGTACGTGCTGGTGGAGTTTCCCTATCCCTCGGGGTCGGGGCTGCACCTGGGGCATGCCTTCACCTACGTGGGGGGAGACGTCTACGCGCGCTTCCAGCGCATGCAGGGGAAGGAGGTGCTCTTCCCCATCGGGTGGGACGCCTTCGGCCTGCCCACGGAGAACTACGCTCTGCGCACCGGGCGCAGGCCCCAGGAGGTGACGCGCGAGAACACCCGCGCCTACCGCGAGCAGATGGAGGCGCTGGGCTTCTCCTTCGACTGGGAGCGGCTGGTGGATACCACCGACCCGGGCTATTACAAATGGACCCAGTGGATTTTTATCAAGCTCTTCGAGGCCGGACTGGCTCACAAGGCCGAGATGCCCATCAACTGGTGCCCGTCCTGCAAGGTGGGGCTGGCGAACGAGGAGGTGATCAACGGGCGCTGCGAGCGCTGCGGGACGCCGGTCACCCGCCGCCGTATCAGCCAGTGGATCGTGCGCATCACGGCTTACGCCGAGCGCCTGATCCGCGGGCTGGAGGGGACGGAGTTCATCCCCAAGGTGAAAGCGGCCCAGGTGAACTGGATCGGGCGCTCGGAGGGGGCGAAGATCCGCTTCCCCTCCGCCGGCGCAGGCCCGGCGCTGGAGGTCTTCACCACCCGGCCCGACACCCTGTGGGGCTGCACCTTCCTGGTGGTGGCCCCCGAGCATGAGCTGGCGCAGGGCGCGCTGGGCGATCCGGCGGTGGCGGCTTACGTGGAGCAGGCGCTGAAGAAAACGGACCAGGAGCGCACCGAGGAGAGCCGGGAGAAAGAGGGGGTGTTCAGCGGGCTGGAAGCGCTGCACCCCGCCACCGGGCAGGCGCTGCCGGTGTGGGTCTCCGATTTTGTGCTCCCGGGCTACGGCTCGGGGGCGGTGATGGCGGTTCCGGCGCACGACGAGCGCGACCACCAGTTCGCCCGGCGCTACGGGCTCCCCATCCTCCCGGTGGTGCGCCCGGAGGGGGCGTGGGACTTCGCCGCCGCGGCTTATACCGGGCTGGAAGGGCGGCTGGAACATTCCGGCCCGCTGGACGGGCTGGCCCCTGAAGAGGCCATCCCGGCCGCCGTGGGCTGGTTGGAGGCGCGCGGCCTGGGGGAGCGGGCGGTCTCGTACCACCTGCGCGACTGGATCTTCAGCCGCCAGCACTACTGGGGCGAGCCGATCCCCATGATCCACTGCCAGGAATGCGGCTGGACGCCGGTGCCGGAGGAGGACCTGCCGGTGGTCCTGCCCGAGGTGGAGCGCTACCAGCCGACCGACACGGGCGCCTCCCCCTTAGCCAATATCCCGGAGTGGGTAAACGTGGAATGCCCGTGCTGCGGCGGGCCCGCCCGGCGCGAGACCGACACCATGCCCAACTGGGCCGGGTCGGACTGGTATTTCCTGCGCTACTGCGACCCGCACAACGACCGGGCGCTGGCGAGCCTGGAGAAGCTGCGCCAATGGATGCCGGTGGACGTTTACATCGGCGGCGACGAGCACAACACTCTGCACCTGCTCTACTCGCGCTTCATCTACCAGTTCCTGCACGATATCGGGGCGGTGCCGCCGGAGCATCCCGAGCCGTACCGCAGGCGCCTGTCGCACGGGGTGATCCTGGGCCCCGACGGGCAGCGCATGAGCAAGAGCCGGGGAAACGTGATCGTGCCAAAGGAATACGTGGACCGCTACGGGGCCGATACCCTGCGCTGCTACCTGCTCTTTCTGGGCCCCTACGACGCCACCCTGGTGTGGAACGAGCGCGCCCTGCTGGGCGTAAAGCGCTTCCTGGACCGCTTCGAAACCTTCGTGCAGGCGCAGGCCGGGCGGCAGGCTGTGTCTGGCCCGCAGGTGAAGGCGGCAGTCAACCGCCTGGGAAAAGAGGCGGCGGAGGACATCGCCGCATTCAAGTACAACACCGCCCTGGCGCATATGATGGAGACCCTGAACGCGCTCGGCGCGCTGGTCGAGCCCGAAAACGGGCCGGCGGAGGAGATATCGGAGCGTGAGCTGCGGCTGTTCACCCAGATTCTGGCCCCCTACGCGCCCTTCCTGGCCCAGCGCTGCTGGGAGAGGCTGGGCGGCGAGGGCAGGGTGCACGCCAGCGCCTGGCCGGCCTACGATCCGGACCTGGAGCTGGAAAAGCCGCTGGTGATCGCCATTCAGGTGAACGGCAGGCTGCGCGGCACGATTGAAGTGAGCCGCGGGGCGGCGGAGGGCGAAATTCGCCGCATGGCGGAAGCCCAGCCGGGGGTGGCGAAGTTCCTGGAGCAGGGAGAGCTGCAGAAGGTGGTTTACGCGCCTGGCAGAACGATGAATTTTGTGGTGAAATGAGGGCGCGCGCCGGATTGGAACTGGCGGTGTGTGGGCTAAAGGATTGCCCACCCACCGCTTTCATTCTGAAAGGGCGGCGCAAATTCTCTGGTTTCGTAAAGGTACTCGCATGGCAACCATTCATACACGCAGCGGCCCGGCTCTTTCCGGTTCTCAAGGCCAGGCCGCGGTGAAGGCGTCTTTTCCCTGGACTTTCTTTTTGATCGCTTTCGGTTTTTCCTGGCTGGTCTGGCTGCCGGGCGTGCTGGCGACTTACGGCGTGATCGCCTCGCCGCTGCCCCAGGAGGCGCTGGCGCCCCTGCTGCTTCTGATCGGCGCGTTCGGGCCCCTGGTTTCGTCGGTGCTGCTCACCGCCCGGGAAGCCGGCAGGGCTGGAGTGAGGCGGTTTCTCAAGCGCGGGCTCAATTTCCGCATCCCCCTGCCCTGGCTGGCCGTCACCCTCGGGCTGCCGGTGGTGTTCAGCGCGGCAGCCCGCTACCTGGACCTGCTCACCGGCGGGACGCCGCCCCCCTATGGGTTCGGCTCGCCGCTGGCGCTGCTGCCGGCTTTTCTCTTTATCTTGCTCCTGGGAGGCCCGATTCAGGAGGAGTACGGCTGGCGAGGCTACGCGCTGGACCGGATGCAGGCCCGCTGGGGCAGCTTCACCGCCAGCCTGATACTCGGCGCCCTCTGGACGCTGTGGCACCTGCCTTTCTGGTTCATAGCCGGCTCGGGCATGGAGGGCACCCCGCTGCCGGTCTACGGCCTCTATACCACCGGCCTGTCGGCTGTCATGGCGTGGGCTTATTTCGGGAGCGGGAGAAATGTGCTGGTCGCCATCCTCTTCCATACCATGGCGAATTTTTCCGCCAATCTCTTTCCCACGCACGGCCCTGAACCGGGCAGCTCCCGGGCGTACCTGTTCCTGGCGGTATTCTACGTGGCGGCGGCTCTTATTTTGAAGCTGCGCGGGGGTTTTCAGGACCGTTCCGGGGAAGAGGCCGGTTCCTGGCCTGCTGGTGCCTGACTCGCCGGGCGCCCTGCCGGCCCATTAAACCTTGAGCACGCGCACGTCAAACGGCTCGTTCTTGCCCTTCAGCTCAAGCTGGCGGCGCTCCAGGCCTTCCAGGTCCGGCGCGGCGGCCTCGAAGGCTGCGTCGCTGATCAGGATCTCCCCTGCCGCGGCCTGGGAGGCCAGGCGGGCTGTGATATTGACGTTGTCGCCCAGGGCGGTGAAATCGGTGGGCCGGTTGTCGCTGCCGCCCACCACCCCGACGAAGGCCTCCCCGGTGTGGATGCCCACGCCGACCGGGATCCAGGGCCCCTGCGGGTCGTCGTGCCCGGTCAGTTTCAGCAGGCTGCGGGCCGCCTGCACGGCGCGCCCGGTATGTTTGGGCCCGGCAAACCCGGGGATGAACAATCCCACCACCTCGTCCCCGACCAGCCGGTCCACCATCGCATCGGAATTGACGAGCACGTCGCTGGCGACCGTGTAAAAGCGGTTGATCAGGCGGCTGAAGTCCAGCGCGCTCATCTCCCCGGCCAGGGCCGTTGAGCCGCGCACGTCGGCGAAGAGCATGGTCAGGACCACTTCGGCTCCTCCCGGGTGTTCGAAGACCGCGCAGGGCTGGCAGTAGCGGGGGTTGAACCGGGACTGGTTCCTGCCCGCCAGCTGCATGAGAAACCCGCCCCAGCCCCTGAAAGGGGAGTTGCACAGCTTGCAGCGCGGGCTGGAGGGGAGCAGGCGCATCAGGCGGCGGAGATGGTGCGGGACGTTCTCGCCCTGCGTGAGCATGAGATACCACTCTTCCTCGAGGGTTCGTTTCTCCGCCACAGCCTGCCTCCGATCCGTTTTTCTCCCGTTTACTAGAGCTGCATCCCGATGAACATGAGTGCGGGATATACGATGCTTATTATATACAGATATAGTGGATGTATAATAGCTGATTATTAGCCGTATCGTGCGATGGTCAAGGGGGTATGGAAGGCCCGGTGGAGCCGGGCCTTCCATACCCCCTTCTCATCACTTTGGGGACCTATGGATACATCCAGGCTGGCTCGAAAAATTACCACCACCCTCTTCCTCACGCAGAGCTTCGGCTCCGCCGGGTTCATCGCCACGGCGACGGTCAGCTCGATCGTCGCCGCCGAGATCAGCGGCAGCGCGGCCCTCGGCGGGGTGGCCTCGGCGGTGTACCTGTTCGGCTCCGCCCTGGCCTCGCCTCTGCTGGGCTACGCCATGGACCGCACGGGCCGGCGGCGCGGGCTGAGCGCCGGGCTGCTGCTCGGCGTCACCGGCGCCGTCCTGGCGGCCGGGTCTATCCTGGCAGGCGCCTTTCCGCTTTTCCTGCTCGGCACGGGGTTGATGGGGATTGCCCAGGCCTCGGTGCAGCTCGGGCGCTTCGCCGCGGCGGAGGTGCACCCGCCGGGCGACCGCGGGCGGGCGATCTCCAACGTGGTGATCGGGGGGACGGTCGGAGCGGTCCTGGGGCCGCTGCTGGTCGGACCGGTGGGGGAGCTGGCGCAGCGGCTCGGGGCGGACGAACTGGCAGGCCCCTACGGCGCGGCGGCGGTGCTGCTGTTATTCGCCTGCCTGCTGGTCTTCGCCCGGCTGCGCCCGGACCCGCAGGAGATCGGGCGCGAGGTGGCGCGGCTGTACCCCGCAGCCGAGGGCGAGGACGGTCCGGCCCGGCCCCTCTCCGCCATCTTCCGCCGGCCCGCGCCGCTGGCCGCCCTCTCTGCCATGGTGTTCGGGCAGGTGATCATGGTGATGCTGATGGTGATCACCGCCCTGCACATGCGCCAGCACGATCACGTGCTCACCGACGTATCGCTGGTGATCTCTTCACACACCTTCGGGATGTACGCCTTCTCGGTCATCTCGGGCCGGCTGGCGGACCGCTGGGGGAGGGAGCCGGTGATCCTGACCGGGGTGGGGGTGTTGATCCTGGCCTGCCTGGCGGCGCCGCTCTCTCCGCAGGTGCTCCCGCTGGCGGCGGCGCTGTTCCTGCTCGGCCTGGGCTGGAACTTCTGCTACGTGGGCGGCTCGTCGCTGCTCTCCGACCACCTGCTGCCGGCGGAGAGAGGCCGGGCGCAGGGTTTTAACGACCTGCTGATCGGCCTGGCCTCCGCCGCGGGCAGCCTGGGGAGCGGTTTCATCTTCGCCGCCCTGGGTTACGCCCTGATGGGCCTGATCGGAGCGCTCCTGGCCCTGCTGCCCCTGGCGCTGACCATCCTGTGGCTGGTCAGCCGGCGCGGGCCGGCCCTGGCAAAGGAAGGGTAGGCGGCTCAGCCCCCGGGACGGTGGGCGCGCAGCGAGAACATCAGCGGGACGGCGTCTGCGTGCTTCTTCAGCCGCCAGCAGCGTTCACCCACGGGTTCCACCAGGTTGGGGAAGAATGAGGGCTCGACCGTGTAGGGAAACTCGTGGAGATATTCGATCACCAGCCCGGTGGATAGCAGGGCGTTCAAAATCTCGCTCAGGCTGTGAGGCCAGCCGAATTCCACCGGGTGGTTCACCTGCGCCTGCGGGTTGGCATAGGAGCCGGTCACCTCGAACTGCATGGGCTCGGCCCGGGGAAAATAGGGCGTGGTCACGCGCAGCTCCTGCCCATCTTCCGTCTCCTCGAAAATGCCCGAAAACGGGTGGAGCTCGACGATGTAGAACACCCCGCCCGGTTTGAGATAGCGGTGCACCAGCCGGCCCCAGGCCTCCAGGTCGTGCAGCCAGTAGAGCACGCCGTAGGAGGTGAAGACCACATCGAACTGCTCATCCAGCACGCCGGGCAGCTCCAGCAGGGGCGAGCAGATGAAGCGCGCCGGGAGGCCCGTTTGAGCGGCGATCTCGCGGGCCAGGGCGATGGCCCGGTCCGAAAAATCCACCCCGGTGACCTGCGCGCCGAGCCGGGCCCAGGACAGGGTGTCCAGCCCGAAATGGCACTGCAGGTGGAGCAGGCTTTTACCGCTCACGTCGCCCAGCTCTTCCCGCTCCAGCGCGTGCAGCCGGATGCCGCCCTTTAGAAAATCCTCCAGGCCGTAACCGCTGGTTTGCTTATGAATCTCGGTCCATTCATTCCACAGTTTCAGGTTTGATTGGTAATATTCTTCCATCGGTTCTCCTGATCGGGGGGCGCTCCAAGGTGTGGCTCTGCCGGCGAAATCTTCCACCCGCGCGCAGGCGGGGGAAATCTGGAGGGTGAACGTGGAAATTATAACCCTGCGGCGAGCAGGTTGAAATCGAATTGCACAGTATGAGCACGGCAGGGTTTCGTATGATTTTTACAGGGGCCGCACAGCCCGCGTATCGCTGAGGAGGGAGGCATGCCTGCCGCCGAAAAATCTTCCGCTCTGATCGTCAAATCGCAGGACCCGTTCAATGCCGAGCCGCCCCCGGAGCGCCTGCTGGGCTCGGTGGTCACGCCCACCCCATATTTCTTCGTCCGCAACCATGGGGATATTCCCGAGCTGGACGCCGCCCGGCACCGCCTCCAGCTCCACGGATTGGTCAAACGGCCGCTGTCGCTCTCTCTGGATGACCTGCGCACCAGCTTCCGCTCTTACCGGGTGACCGCCGTCCTGCAGTGCGCCGGAAACCGGCGGGAAGAGCTGGCAGCCCATACCCCGATCCCCGGCGAGCTGCCCTGGGGGGCGGGGGCCGTGGGGGCAGCCGAATGGACGGGGGTGCGCCTGGCCGACGTGCTGGGGGCGGCGCAGCTCGAGGAGCGGGCGGAAGCCCGCCCGGCGCGCTTCCACGTACACCTGACCGGCCTGGACCGGGTCGAGCGGCAGGGGCGCAGCTTCGGTTTCGGCGGTTCGATCCCGCTGGAGAAAGCCCTGCAGCCCGAGGTGCTGCTGGCCTACGAGATGAACGGCGAGCCGCTGGCCCCCGAGCACGGCCACCCCCTGCGCCTGGTGGCCCCCGGCTACATCGGCGCCCGCAGCGTGAAATGGCTGGGGGAGGTCAGCGTGCAGGACCGGCCCTCGGAGAATTACTTCTACGCCCGCGCCTACCGGCTCTTCCCGGCCTGGGAGAGCGCGGAGAGCGTGGACTGGTCGGGTGGGATCGGGCTGGGGGAGATGGTGGTCAATTCGGTAATCTGCCTGCCGGCGCCGGGGGAGCGCCTGGCCCGCGGCCCGCTGCAGGTGCGGGGCTACGCGCTGTCAGGCGGCGGGCGGCGGGTCGAGCGGGTGGATCTCTCGCTGGACGGGGGCCGGACCTGGCAGGCGGCCCGGCTGGGGGAAGCGGTGGGGCCCTGGGCCTGGCGCTTCTGGTCGGCGGAGGTCGAGCTGCCGGCGGGGGAGGCCGAGCTGGTCTCCCGGGCCTGGGACTCCGCCGCCAACAGCCAGCCGGAGAGCATCGCCCAGGTGTGGAACTTCAAGGGCTACATGAACAACGCCTGGCACCGGGTGAGGGTGATGGTGGAGGGGTGAAGGCCTGGGCCGGAAAACCGGCCCTGCGGCCCCATTGACATTTTCTCCCCCTGTACCTACACTTAAACTATGCTGTCCCGAGTATATTCCTGCGCTGTGATCGGAATGGAGGGGGTCATCGTCGAAGTGGAGGTGGACACCGGCGACGGTCTGCCGGGGATGATTATCGTCGGCCTGCCGGACACCGCCGTCCAGGAGAGCCGCGAGCGCGTCCAGTCCGCCATCAAAAACGCCGGGCTGCGCTACCCGCGCAAGAAGCTGACCGTGAACCTGGCCCCGGCGGTGGTGCGCAAGGAGGGGGCGGGTTACGACCTGCCCATCGCCCTGGGCGTGCTCATCGCCAACGGGCAGATCCCCCAGCAGAGCGCGGACGGCGCGCTGGTGATCGGCGAGCTGTCGCTGGACGGGAGCGTGCGGCACGTGCGCGGCGTGCTGCCTATGGCCGCGCTGGCCCGGGAGAAGGGTTTCAAGCGCATCTTCACCCCGGCGGTGGACGCCGCCGAGGCGGCCCTGATCCCCGGGCTGGAGGTGATCCCGGCCTCCTCCCTGGGAGAGCTGTTCGAGCACCTGGTGGGAGAGAGCCCCATCCCGGCGCAGCCCGCCGTCCACCCGGAGGACCTCCCCCTGCTGGTACAGACCGATTTCAGCGAGGTGAAGGGCCAGGAGCACGTCAAGCGCGCCCTGGAGGTGGCGGCCTCCGGCGGGCATAATGTGCTTCTCGCCGGCGCACCGGGCGCCGGGAAGACCCTGCTGGCGCGCGCCCTGCCCGGCATCCTGCCGCGCATGGATATTGACGAGGCCCTGGACGTCACCCGGGTCTACTCGGTCGCCGACCAGCTCCCGCCGGACACCCCCCTGATCCGCAACCGCCCGTTCCGCGCCCCGCACCACACGGTCTCCTTCGCCGGGCTGGTGGGCGGGGGCAGCATCCCCCGTCCCGGAGAGATCTCGCTGGCTCACCGCGGGGTGCTGTTTCTGGACGAGCTGCCGGAGTTCAACCCGCGCGTGCTGGAGGTGCTGCGCCAGCCGATGGAGGACAAGATCGTTACCATCAGCCGGGCGCACGGCACCATCACCTTTCCCGCCAGCTTCCAGTTAGTCGGGGCGATGAATCCCTGTCCCTGCGGCTACCTGAACGACCCGCTCCGGCCCTGCACCTGCTCCTCGGGCGCGGTCACCAAGTACCAGAAGCGCATCTCCGGCCCGCTGCTGGACCGTATCGACATCCACATCGAGGTGCCCCGGGTGGAGTACGAGAAGCTGAGCGACCGGCGGGTGGGGGAGCCTTCGGAGGCGATCCGGGCGCGGGTGGAAGCGGCCCGGCAGCGCCAGCGCGAGCGTTTTGCCGGCGCGGGGGGCCCGGAGGCCGGCTGCCAGCCCTCCTTCTGCAACGCCGATATGCGCCCGGCGGAGATCCGGCAGTTCTGCGCGCTGGACGGGACCGGGCAGACGCTGATGCGCACCGCCATGATGCAGCTGCAGCTCACCGCCCGCGCCTACCACCGGGTGCTCAAGCTGGCGCGCACCATCGCCGACCTGGCGGGGGCGGAGCAGATCGGGCCCCAGCACCTGGCGGAGGCGCTGCAGTACCGGCCGAGATTGAATGCTGTGTGATCCCTATGCTACTTGCAAGACCAGTTTCCCCTTCGTGTGCCGGCTTTCGATCATCTCGTGGGCTTTCTGGATTTCGTAAAGAGGGAGAACTGATGAAACGATTGGCTTAAGCTGCCCATTGTCAACCAGGTCTGCCAACTCTGTTAACACCTTTCGAATCGGTGGAGCAGTATCGATCATCCGTTGGCGCACACCATAGGCCGACGCTGTATCTTGAGAAGGCGGCTGAACCGTTGAAAGCAAAATGCCTCCTGGTTTCAGCACTTCCCAGGAGCGCTGCTGAGTTTCACCCCCCATTAAATCAAGCACAACATCCACGTCGCTGACGACCTCTTCAAAAGCCGTTGTGGAGTAATCAATGGCCTGATCTACACCCAATTCCTTCAGAACAGGAAGATTCAAAGATGCAGTGCCGATCACTTTTGCTCCACGCCACCTGGCGAGTTGCACAGCAATATGACCGACTCCACCGGCTGCTGCGTGAATCAGAACGGTCTGCCCTGGTGAAAGATCGGCGAGCTCAATCAGTGCTTGCCAGGCCGTCAGGGCCACATGAGGCAGTGCGGCAGAGTGAACATGATCGAGGGATTTTGGTTTGAACGCGAGGTCAGCGGCTAGCGCCAGGACATATTCCGCGTAAGCGCCATCCCGATATACGCCCGCGCGGGTATAAACACTATCGCCTGGTGAAAAATCCGTCACGCCCTCTCCCACCTCCTCAATAGTACCGGATACGTCAGTCCCCAGAATTAACGGAAACGTATAATTAATATAGGCACCCATATAACCTGCACGCACTGCACAATCGAAAGGGTTGATACTGGTTGCATGAACTCGGATAAGAACTTCACCTGCACCTGGAGTGGGACGGGGCGCATCTTCATAACAGAGAACATCCAAACCACCATAGTCGTGAATGCGAACTGATTTCATGGGCTTTCTGCTCCTTTTTCAGCATACAATGCTCGAATACCCAACAATCTCAGGATGACGGTGTACGGTTTTTATCTTCCAATAAGGATCTTAATACACTTATTTTATAACAGATTGACACGAATCAGTATATGAAACCGGTTATGAAAATGGATATTCTTAGAAGAAAAATGAAATATACATCCTGTTAGTGAAAGAGTAGTGGCGTTACCTCCATAACTGACAAAAAGGCGGTTCTGCTTATTTTTGTTACATAAATTAACAGCCTGGCCAGGTCGAGGCTCTGGCCGATCTGGGTTCCTGCGCTCGTTTCTAGACGAGCTGCTGGAGTTCAACCCGCGCGTGCTGGGGGTGCTGCGCCAGCCGGTGGAAGATAAGATCGTCGCCATCAGCCGGACGCACGGCGCCATCCCCTTCCCCGCCAATTTCCACCTTGTGGCTGCCATGTACCCTGATCCTGCGGCATGCGATGAACTTGATCAAGCCCAGCAGCTTCTCGCAGGGCATGGTGCGTCACGGCCGCAATATAGATCGACAGCGTCGTTTTAGGCATCCCGTCCTTCTGTCTGAGAGAACATGGAAAGGATTACATCTTCTTTCTGGGATCCGTTACAATAAAAATTCCACATACAAGTAGGTTTTCACACTTGTTGTTAAAGATTCTCATTAAATCCGTAGGGAGGGATCTGTGAAAGCAGAAGATTTGCGCAACATACAAAAACCACTCAAAGAACTTTATCGGGAAGACCCGAATGCGGCTTTCGTCATCCTCAGAGCACAGGGAAGGATTGGGGAGGGCGTCACCTGCAGTATTGAAACCGGTAGAGCATTAGTGAAAGCAGGTCTCCACCCAGCGACCGGAGGCAGCGGGTTGGCTGCTTGCTCGGGGGATATGCTCCTGCAAGCGTTGGTCGCCTGTGCGGGAGTCACCCTGAATGCAGTCGCCACCGCACTGGAAATTAACGTCCAAGATGGGATTGTCCGGGCTGAAGGGGATCTGGACTTTCGGGGTACGCTTGGGGTATCCAAAGCAGTTACTGTAGGATTCCAGGAAATAAGGCTGTCATTCGAACTAGAGACGGATGCGACTGAAGAGCAGCTGGCCAATCTTCTCCGTTTAACGGAGCGGTATTGCGTTGTTTACCAGACTCTGCTGCACTCCCCAAAAATCTCAGTTTCGAAACGCGCTATCCAGACCTAATGAAGTTCGAGGGAGAATCTGGTGAACTTCTTTTTTTCTTTCATCTCTAAACGACTGACCGGATACGGCCAGATAAAAGGAGATTTTTTTGGGGGGCTACCATTGTGATGAAAGCCCCCATCTGTTCCTCCCCTGTAATCGCCCGGAAAATGCGCCCGCGCCAGGTGGAGATCAGGATGCCAGGCGGGCCAGCAGGGCGTAGGCGGCGATTCCCAACAGGACGATGGGGACGAGGGCCGCGAGCGAACGGGAGCGAGCTTTCCAGGTGCGGGGCAGCAGGAGGGCGAACAGCCCGCCAATGGCGATCGAAACCCAGCCGGACAGCGCGTCCTGGATGACGGCCAGCATATACCAGCCTTCTGCGATAAATACGCCGCCCATCAGGGCTGCACTGACAGCGTGAGGCCAGGCGTCAGCGGGGCGGCGCCGCCACCATCCGGCCAGGCCGAAGATGGGGCCTCCCACCAGGGCGATCGCGCCCCAGAAGGCGATGGTCGAGAGGGGGTAGGCCAGCCCGAGCAGGGTAATCACGGCGGTATAGCCCGCCAGCGCGCCAATCAGGCTGACAAATCCCCCGGCCGCCGCCCAGGCGGCGGAAGGCATCCGCCACCCAACCAGGAAGGAGGCGATGAGCCAGACGGCGCCGGAGTTGGCAAAGTGGTTCCAGCTTCCGGGAAGGACGGCCTGCCCGAGCACCGTCAGGGCCCCAAAGAGCAGTCCAATACCGGTCATCCAGGCGAGGCTGCGCAGGCGGTTTTGGGATGATGCTGCGGATTTTTCCATGGGGGCGATTATACCTGGCCGGCGAAGGCGTTTCTCAGGGCTCAGGCAGCACGGTACGGCCGGGATAACCGCCGCAAACTCCCCCGGCGCAGGGCCGGAGCGTGAGGCACATCCCTCGCCAGCGACCGGGTGGCGCTTGCGATGCGCTCAGCCGCGCTTCCAGGGCTCCAGTTCCACCAGGTAAGTGGTGATCTCTCGCACCGCCTTCGCCTTCGCGCTGCTGAAGACGAAGACGTTGCAGAAGGCGAGGGTCCTGCCGTCCGCCATCTGCAGGACGCCGTTCGAGGCGCCGGCGATGCCGTGGGTGAGCACGTGCCGGACGGTCAGCTCTTCCACCGCCTCCTGCTTCAGCGCCTCCAGGGCCCCGGCCAGGGCCTCCAACCCTTCCACCCTCCTCTGCCCGACGAAATCCCAGACGAACGGCTCGCTCGCGAGTTCCAGGACCCCGGCGCTGTCCCTCTTCGCCAGCGCCACGGTCAGGGTTTGGATCAGGAGGTTCTTGGGCGAATTGCCGCAGTCTTCGCTCAGGTTCACGCGGGTCATAAAGTTTTGCTCCTTTCTCTCATGTTTATCGTGCCGTCATGCGGGGTCTGGGCCCCAGTTTAGCACAATCATTCTAGAAATAAAATTGAAATCGTGTTAGAGGAGAGCGCCGCGGCGAGGCTGCCGCCCCTCGGGGCCGGGCTGATTCTCTCCTCCAGGCGCCCGCTAAAAGGGTAAGATAGAGCCAGATCTGGATGCCGCGCGGCCCCAGAATCAACGGAGTGCTGAAAGGAGATGCTCACAGGATGCTCACAGAATGGGAAATCATAATTCGCCTGTCGGTCGCCGCCGGGCTGGGCCTGGTGATCGGTTACGAACGCGAGCGGCAGAACCAGACTGCCGGACTGCGCACGCATATGGTGCTGGTGATCGGTGCGGCGCTGGCGATGATCGTGTCCATCAGCCTGCCCATCCAATACAGCGGGCTGGTCCCGACCGGTGATCCGGCCCGCCTGGCGGCCCAGGTCATCTCCGGGATCGGTTTCCTCGGCGCGGGCGCTATCCTGCGCTTCGGCACCAACGTGATCGGCCTCACCACGGCTACTTCCATGTGGACGATGGCGATCGTCGGGCTTTCGATCGGGGCGGGTTATTATCTGGCCGGGATTACCACCACCGCCATCCTGTTTGTGATCCTGGCGGTGGTCAATATATTCGAGAAACGGGTGATCTCGAGCTACAGCATGGTCCACCTGATCGTGGAAGCGGACGACCGTCCCGGCCTGACCGCCGAGATCAAAAGCCTCCTCAGCCAGCCCGAGCGCAACGTGCGCACGTTTGGCCTGGAAAAAAACCTGGATCAGTCCACCCTGATGGTTGATGTCGTCCTGCGCATCTGGCAAAATGAAACCCCGGAAGGGATTGTGGATGAACTGGCCCGGGTGAAGGGGGTGCACCGGGTGAAGGTCAGCGAGTAGCCGGCAGCGCCGGGGTACGGCAGGAGGGGGAGGATGGGAGATGGGCGGGCCGCGGCCAGACCGTGACCTGCCCATCTCCCATCATTAATTTCTGATGAAGCCCACGGTATTTATTCGCTTTTTATTCACCTTTTCACCAAAATGGCCTATTATATTTTATGTTCACAAACTCCTCTGGGAAAGGGAGTTTTACGCCGCTCCCCGTGCGCTTACGCTGCCGGGGAGCGGCTGCACCCGCATCCGGTACAATTTTTCAGTTGGGAGGGAAAACTTGAAGCAGCCGGTTTCTTTTCATGGGGAAATTCTGGGGAGAAGCGCTCCGGACGGGGCCTCGAAGCGCGCCGCGGCGGGGCTGCGCACGGTGAAGACGCTGGTGGTGGTGGTCATTGTCTTGATGGCTTACGGCATTTATCAGGTGGTGAGCGGGCAGCCTCTGCGCTCGCTGAGCCTGACCCTGTTCGGGGGGCTTGCCATGGGACTGCTGGTTTATATCCGCCGGCTCCTGCTGCGCGGCGACAGCAACCAGGCCGGCCTGCTCACCCAGCTCACCCTGTTCGGGATGATCGAGGGCACCCTGGCGCTGGACCCGGGGAGCAGCTGGATGGTCGGACCGACCCTGTGCCTGGCGATGGCGCTCATCGCGGGGCAGATGCTGGACCGCCGCAGGAGCGTGCAGGGGATCCTGATGGCCGTGGTGTGCGGGGGGATCGTCACGCTGAACGATACGCTGCTCAAGCCCCAGTTCTCCATCCAATTAAACGAGACAACCTATATTGTGCTGGTGATCGCTTCAGTCTTTCTGTGGAGCATGGCCCGCACTTACCGCATTTTCTCGATCGGCGCGAAGGTCATGCTGTCCATGGCCGGCGCGGTGACGCTGACGGTGCTCATGGTGGCCGGGGCAGGGGTCATCGGCCTGCACGCGAACGCCGGTTACCTGGCCCTGCAGGAGGCCGCAGGCACCAATGAAGTCGCCCGGACGATGGTGCTCGCCGGCGGCCTGGCGATGATCCTGGGCGGCGTGATCGCCCGCCTGGCGGTGGGGCCGGTCATCTCGGCCCTCAAC
Source organism: Chloroflexota bacterium (assembly GCA_023395675.1). Classification (GTDB taxonomy): domain Bacteria; phylum Chloroflexota; class Anaerolineae; order Anaerolineales; family UBA4823; genus JAEWYL01. The sequence goes on from JAEWYL010000072.1 coordinate 15,337, forward strand.
CAGGTGGTGGACGCCGTGGACCGGGTGGCGGAGCAGGGGGACCTGGAGGTGCAGGTCACGCTGCAGCGGGAGGACGAGCTGGGCGTGCTGGTCCACTCTTTCAGCCGCATGATGCAGGAGTTTCAGGCTCTGGCAGGGCAGATGCAGCGCGTCGCCGCCCGGGACCTGGCTGTGTCGTACCTGGCGAAATCCGAGGCGGACGCCCTGGGCAACGCCTTCCTGAAGATGGCGGCGAACCTGAAGGAGGTGATCGGCCAGGTGGTCGCCAGCCTGGCGACTCTGGAGCGCTCCAGCACCGAGCTTTCGCATTCGGTGGATGTCTCCGGAGAGGCCGCCCACCGCATCACCAGCGCCGTGCAGGAGATCGCCCGGAATTCCTCGCAGCAGAGCGAGACGGTGACGCAGACCGCCGCCTCGGTGGGCGAGGTGATGCAGGCCATCCAGGGCCTGGCGCAGGGGGCTCAGGAGCAGGCGACGGTGGTGGCTCAGGCAGGCGAGCTCACCGGGCGCATCCATACCACGGTGCGCGGGCTGGCGGCGGACACCCGCCAGGTGTCGGACGAGGCGGTGCGGGCCGCCGAGGCGGCCCGGCGGGGGATGGAGACCATCCAGGGGGCGCTGCACGGCATGGAGAGCATCCGCTCCACCGTGGGCGTCTCCGCCAGCCGGGTGCGCGAGATGGGCCAGCGCTCGGACGAGATCGGCGCCATCGTGGAGACGATTGACGAAATCGCCTCGCAGACCAACCTGCTGGCCCTGAACGCGGCCATCGAAGCGGCGCGCGCCGGCGAGCACGGGAAGGGCTTCGCGGTGGTGGCGGACGAGGTGCGCAAGCTGGCCGAGCGCTCCTCGGCGGCCACCCGGCAGATCGCCGGGCTGATCGGCTCCATCCAGGCGGCGGTGGGGGAGGCCGTTTCCGCCATGGAGGCCGGGGCGCAGGAGGTGGAGAACGGGGTCGGGATGGCGCGCGGCGCCCGCGCCGACCTGGAACACATCCTCCAGGCCGCGGAGAGCGCCTCGGAGCGGGCGGCTCAGACCTCCACGGAGGCCTCAACCCTGACCGGCGCAGCGGACGAGCTGGTGGCGGCGATGAACGCGGCCTCCGCCATGATCGAGACGAACACGGCCGCGGCCGAGGAGATTTCGGCCGCCTCCACCGAGGCCGCCCGTTCCATCCAGGAGATCGCCGCCATCTCCGAGAGCAATTCCAACTCCGCCGCCGGGGTGGCTGTTTCGGTGGAGGAGATCGAACGCGTGATGGAGGAAGTGATGCGCGCCACGCAGACCGTGGTGGCCCTGGCCCGGGACCTGAACGACCTGGCCTCCGGGTTCCGCCTGGAAGCAGGGGCGGCGGGCGGCGGGGAGGCCGCGCGGCGCGCTCCGGCCGTCGAGGCCGGGGGCAGGCCCGTGCCCGCTCTGGCCGCGCCGCTGCTGCGCTGAGGCGGAAGCACTCAAGAGAGGTCAATAATGGGGCGCGGCTGGTTTCACCAACCGCACCTCCTCCTGCCGGGGCGCAATCCCGTAAAATCAGGAACTGCAGGGTTGTTTGCGGGGCTGCGGCCCACAAACAACCCTGCTTTCTCCCCTCGGGTGGGAGAATAAAGGCAGGGCGCGATCGTTCTACCGCACCCCCTTTTTTGAGTTTTTCAGGCCTCTATCCGGGGGTATAATGGCCGCGGTTCCGTTTGGAACGCTTTACGCTGAGTGGAAAGACCGGCGGCGGGGGGCTCCCTCCGCCGCTTTTCCACGCGACCCTGTTTTCACAAGGAAAGCCCATGACAAACCTGCATCCCGATCTTGAGCGTGTGCTGATCTCGCGCGCCGCCATCAACACGCGTGTGAAAGAGCTGGCCGAGCTGATCTCGAGCGATTTCCAGGGGGAGGAGCCGCTGTATATCGTCGGCATTCTCAAAGGGGCCTTTATCTTCCTGGCCGACCTGACCCGCGAGCTGGACCTGCCGCATATCGTGGACTTTATGGCCCTCTCCAGCTACGGGCAGAGCACGGTCTCCGGGGCGGTGCGCATTCTGATGGACCTGCGCGAGCCCATCGAGGGCCGCCCGGTGCTCATCGTCGAGGACATCGTCGATTCCGGCAACACCCTGGCCTATCTGGAGGGCATCCTGCGCGGCCGCAACCCGGCCTCGATCCACACCTGCGCCCTGGTGCAGAAGGAGCGCCCCGGGCTGGACCTGAAAGTGGATTACCTGGGGTTTAAGATCCCGGACGTGTGGGTGGTGGGCTACGGGCTGGACTATGCCGAGCGCTACCGCACCCTGCCCTATGTGGCCGAGCTCAAACGGCGGGCGTATACCCCCGGTGAAGGCTGAGAGCCGGGGCGCTAAGCGGCCGCTGGCCCTGCGCCTCGTCTTCCTGGGCTGGCTGCTCGGCATCCTCTTTCCCCTGGCCGCGCTCGGGCGTTCCTGGCCCGCCTTCCGGGCGCGCTTCGACGCCGTTTTCTCCCCTTTCTGGGTGCACGTGGCCATGCACGCCGGGCTGTACGCGGTCCTGGCGCTGCTGGCCGCGCTCCTTTTCCCGTTCCCGCGCTCCTGGAAGGGCTTTTTCACCCTGGCGGGGCTGCTGTTGGCGGTGGGGATGGCGCAGGAGGCGCTCCAGGCGGCGGGGAACGGGTTTTTCTACCTTCCCGGCGCGGCCTTCGACCTGGGCGTGGACCTGGCGGGCGGGGCGCTGGGCTGGCTGCTCGCCGCCCTGGCGCAGCGCAGGCGGGAGAAGGCTTGAGCCAGGCTGCCGTGAAATGCGCGGCGCAGCCGTGCAT
>JAEWYL010000101.1 GCA_023395675.1 Chloroflexota bacterium
TGTGCGGCAAACCCGCACATTTTCCCCAACAACATAACAAATCTTTGCTCAGGAACTTTACGAGAGAAGCAGGTTCGTTCGGGTGATCACTGCCCGCCGGTCAGGCTCTCGATGTCCTCGGGGCAGAGGGCCGGGGCTTCATTTCCGAAGCTCATGCGCACGTAGGTCATCACAGCCGCCAGATCGTTCCCGTCAAACTGGGTGATAAATGGATGCACGGTCGGGTCGAGAAAGACCAGGATGGTCTCGGTTGCATCCTCTGCAGTGACGCTGGACCTGCCGGCAAGGGGCGGGAAGCTGCCCGCGCCCTGTCCCTCGGGCCCGTGGCAGGCCGCGCAGGTATTGGTGTAAATCTCCTCACCGGTCGTCATCATCTCATCCACGGTCAGGCCGGTAGCGCAGGCTGCCGTCCCGGCGCCCCCGGTTTCAGCCGGGTCTTCCGTACCGGCCGCGGTGGGCGCCCCGGTGGCCTCCTCTTCTACCGGTTCGGTGGCAGCCCCCTCCACCGGCTCCGTTATGGCGGCCGTGGGCGGGGCGCTGGTCTCCTCCATCGTCTCCACGGTCGGGGTCCCCAGCGCATCCGAGGGCGAGTCAAGCACGTCGGTGCCGGCCGGTTCGCCCCCCAGGCCTCCTGTCTCGCCCGTGTCGGTGCCAAAAAGGCCGGTATCATCCGGCTCCTGGGGAGCGGCGGTGCAGGCGGCAGAGAGCACGAAAAGCGCCAGGAGCGCCAGGATGGTCCATTTTTTTATCTGCATCAGTTACATCCTCCTCAATAGGGCTTTCAGCAGTACCGGAAGCACAACCGGCAGGCCAAGCACCGGGCGCCGGTTGGACGAATCTACTATAATCCCGAAAACGGGCCGCTTCAATTAGGGAATTTCCTATCTCTGGTACGGGATTTCCCTAAGAAAGGCCTCGCCCTCTGTGACAGGTGCAGCGGGCGGCTTCCCACCACTGCCCGGTGAGATTTGATCCATTCCAAGAACAGGATAAGTTGGGGTATGATTAACCCCTAACTCAAAACTGGAGGAAACGATGAAAAGCTACCCGATCCCGATGGTCCCCGGTCCGGTAAGCGTTCCCGAGGCTGTGCTCCAGCAGTACCTCTTCAATTACGGTTCCGGAGACACCGAGGCGGAGTTCCTCGAGCTTTACAACCATACCGAACAGAGCCTGCAGGCGGTCTGCGCTACCCGCAGCCGGATTGCGATCATGTCCGGCGAGGGCATGCTGGCCCTGTGGGCGGCTCTGAAGAGCTGTATCCAGCCTGGCGACGAGGTGCTCGCTGTGGCTACCGGCGTGTTCGGTTATGGGATTGGCGAGATGGCAAAATCAGCCGGGGCCAGTGTGCACACCATCGGCCTGCCTTACAACAAAACCCTGAGCGACCTGGAGGAGGTGGAGAAGGCGATCATCGAATACCGCCCGAAAATGATCACCGCCGTCCACTGCGAGACCCCCTCGGGCACGCTGAACCCCCTGGCGGCGCTCGGCCAGTTAAAGCACAAGTACGAGGTGCCCCTGCTGTACGTGGACGCGGTAGCCAGCCTGGGCGGAGCGCCCGTCCTCACCGACGAATGGCATATTGACCTGCTGCTCGGGGGCACGCAGAAGTGCCTGTCCGCCCCTCCCGGTATGTGCTTTGTGGCGGTCAGCGACCCGGCCTGGGAGATCATCGCCCAGGTCGGCTACGCGGGGTACGATGCCCTGCTGCCATTTCAAACCGCCCAGGAGCAGTTCTACTTTCCCTATACCCCCTACTGGCACGGGATGGCAGCCCTGTGCGCCGCCGCCGGGCTGCTGCTGGACGAGGGATTGGAGCACAGCTACGCCCGCCACCAGGCCGCGGCCGAGGCCTGCCGCAAAGGCCTGGTAGACCTGGGGCTGGAGCTCTTCCCGGCGCAGGACGCCATCCCCTCCCCCACGGTCACCGCAGCCAATGTCCCCGAAGGGATCACTTGGGAAGAGCTGGACGCCCGCTTCCGCAGCCACGGGCTGGCCGCAGGGGGCAGCTACGGCCCGTTGAGCGGCAAGGTGTTCCGCCTGGGGCATATGGGCTCGCAGGCCGACATGGGCCTGGTGCAGCAGGCGCTGGAAGCCATCCGCCTCTCGCTGTAAGGGAACGCTGCGATGGACGAACGGGAGATCCGGGCCTATAACCGCAGGGCCTGGGACCGGAACGTGCAGGTGGGCGAACCCTGGACCATCCCGGCCGCGCCGGAGGCCGTCGCCCGGGCGCGCCGCGGCGAGGTTGAGCTCTTCCTGACCCCCGGACGCCCTGCGCCCCAGACCTGGTTACCGCCTCCCGCGGGGAAAACCGTCCTCTGCCTGGCCGCGGGCGGCGGGCAGCAGGGCCCCATCCTGGCTGCCGCCGGCGCGCAGGTGACCGTCCTGGACAACTCGCCCCTGCAGCTCGAGCAGGACCGCCAGGTGAACGCCCGGGAAGGGCTTGGCATGGAGCTTGTCCTGGGCGATATGGCGGACCTCTCGCGCTTTGCGGATGAGCGCTTTGACCTGATCGTCCACCCGGTCTCGAACCTGTTCATCCCGGACCTCAACCCCCTGTGGGCGGAAACTTACCGGGTTCTCACCCGCGGGGGCTGCCTGCTGGCCGGGATGATGAACCCGCTGTTCTACATCTTCGACCGCACGGCCCTGGATGAAGACGAGGAGCTGGTCGTCCGGCACGCGCTGCCCTATTCCGACCTGACCAGCCTGAGCGCGGAGGAGCGCCGCGCCATCACCGGCGCCGGCTGGCCCCTGGAATTCGGCCATACGCTGGAGGCCCAGATCGGCGGGCAGATCGAGGCCGGCTTCTTGCTCTCCGGCCTGTACGAGGCGCGTGACCCCCGCTCTGCCCTCAGCCGCTTCTCGCCGGTCTATATCGCCACCCGGGCTGTAAAAGCCTGAGGTTTTTTATCGTTTCCCTTCAGGGAGGAAATACCATGTACGATTTCAGCGGAAAAATCGCAATCGTCACCGGCTCTTCGGGCAACCTCGGCCGCGCCGCCGCCCACGCCTTCCTGAGCTGCGGGGCGAAGGTGGCCCTCTTCGACCGCCTGCGCGGCGCCCCGCGGGCGCTGTTTCCCGCCCTGGCAGCCGGGGAGGCGGATGTGCTGCCGGTCGAGCTGGACCTGACGGACAGCACAGCCGTCGCCTCGCAGGTGGCAGCCGTCGCGGCCCATTTTGGCCGGCTGGATATCCTGGTAAATACCGCCGGGGGTTTTCGCGGCCATTCCCTGCCGGAGACCACCCCGGAGGAGTGGGATTTCCT
>JAEWYL010000126.1 GCA_023395675.1 Chloroflexota bacterium
CGCCCGCCTTTTGCCAGGTATTCAAGGGTATCCACCAAAAAATAGATACGGCAGCGCGGGATCATCCCCTCCAGCCGCGCTTCGATCTCGTCCGCCCCCACTCCGGCCGCGGCCCACTGCGCAGCCAGTTCGACCAGGGTGGCGAGCGGGCTGGCAATCAGGCGCGTGTCAATGATGCGGATATCGGCCTCCGGGAAATCCATGGCGGCCACGGTTGCCGAACGCACGGTCCCGCTGACGACCGCCGAAGGGTGGATGCACAGGACCGGCTCGCCGAGCGGGACCAGGCGCCTGAACTCCTCCGTGAACAGTTCGGGAGGCGGGGCAGCCGTCTTCGGCAGGGTAGGAGAGGCTTTCAGGCGCTGCAGAAACCCCGCCTGGTCAATATCGACCCCCTCCAGGAACGACTCATTGCCGATATTGATCACCTGGGGGATGACCGGGATACCGTAGCGCTGTGAGATTTCCAGGGGAAGGCCTGCGGTGGTGTCGGTAATGATCTTAACCATGATTGCATTCCTTTGCGAAGCATGACGATAGGCTGAATGAAATACGAGCATCATACCACGATCTTAAATAAATAATGGTTCATCTGCTTACAGGGGAAAGGGGCGGTTAACGGGTATGTGGGCAGGCGCAGCCTGCCCACATACCCGTTCAATCCTCTTTTTTCGGCCAGATCCCGGCAGGGTTACCGGACCGGCTCCCACTCCTGGAGGGATTCGGCGATTTTCACCGCCGTCTCCAGCGGCAGGCCGGTCTCCAGCCGGTAGGTGTAGTCGCCTTCGCGCCAGATCAGAACGTGTCCGGGCGTCATGCGCCACAGGTCCAGCTCGCCGTTTGTGAAACGCACCAGGTAGGGCCCGCTGGTCCAGAGCGCGGGTTTTCCATGCACCTCCACGCTTTCCACCCGTTCGGGCTGGAATTTTTCCACTGCAAAGGATCCGGGCGATAGCTGCTGCAGGGCTAAAGCGACCTGCGCGGGGTTATCCGGGTCGCTCCATGCGAGCAAGAGCGCCGGCCCGTCCAGGTCCTGCAGGAACACGTAGTCCGGCAGACCCAGGTCCTGCGGGTAGCCGGGGATGCGGATGGGGAAGTCCACCCGGGCCTGGGCGGACTCCAGGCTGGTGCGCCCGGCCAGCTCCAGCAGGGACGGCAGGAGGGTGGGCGCCTGGGTCGGGGCGGCGAAGGTCGGGGATGGGGTGGGGGCGGTCAGGAAGATGCGCACCGGACCGAAACGCAGGAACTCCACCAGGGCCGCCCGCACGCCCGGGACGGCCAGCAGCGAGAGCAGCAGGACCACAGCCGCCAGGGCAAGGCGCAGCGCGGCCGCGCGCAGGCGGGAGGGCCGCGGGACGGCCCGCCCGGTCTCTGCGGCCTGGACCGCAGCCAGAGCGCGCCCGGCGAGGTCCGGCGTGCGCGGGTAGGGGAAGCTGGCTGCAGCGCTCCGCAGCCGGTCTTCCCAGGCAGGGTTGGGGGAGGGGTGCTTGACGTTCATTTCATGGTCACCAGCCCGGCCTCCGGGATCAGGCCGGGAAATTCGCGTTCGATGATGAGTTTCAGGCGGGCGACGGCCCGGTGGGTGCGGGATTTGACCGTTCCGGGGGCCACCTCCAGAGCCTGGGCCGTCTCCTCCACCGGCAGGTCGAGAAAGTAGCGCAGATAGATGACCTGCTGCGAGGGCGGGTCGAGCCGCCGCACAGCCTGCCACAGCAGCCGGGCCTGCAGGCGCTCGTCCGAGAGGTCTTCGACCGCGCTGCCCCCAGGGACCGGGGCCTGGCGCTGTCCCAGGCGCTGGATTGCCGCCAGGTAGCGTCCCAGGCTGCGGCGGCGGTTGCGGGCCAGATTGGCGGCAATGGAGAGCAGCCAGGGGCGCAGGGGACGCTCGAGATCGAAACGCTCCAGGGCCCGGTATGCGCGGATGAAGGCCTCCTGGGCGGCGTCCTCGGCCTCCTCTGCATCGCCGAGCAGGAGATAGGCGAAGCGGAACACCGGCTCCTGGTGCGCGCGTACCAGGGCCTCCCAGGCCGCCTCCGACCCTTCCAGAGCGCGGCGGATGAGCTCAGTTTCGCCGGCCTGCCCGGCATCGCCGTTGTTCATCTCTGTTCATAATACACCGTAACCCCCGTTCTGGTTCCCAACGGCCGGAATTCTTTTTCGGTAAGGCAGGACGACGGAGCCGGTCTCGAAAAAAGCCATTTGGCCTCTTGACTCTGACGTTAGGTAATGGTTTAGAATCCCAGAGCTGCCTGGATATACCCATCTCTCGAAATATCGCCCGGCCCTGGCCGGCCCGCAGGCGGGCGTTTGCAGGCGAGTGCCTCGGGAGCGGGATTCTATGAAGCTTACCCCAGCGCAGCAGGAGGTGTTTGATGATAAGGACAGAATTAATCCCCACGAATGAATATTATCACCGCATTTTGGAAGCTCCCAGCGCGGCCGAGAGAGAGCGGCTTTATCTGGAGCTGCTGGTGGAACCCTGGAAGCAGATGATGCAGATGGCAGCGAGCCGCATGCCCGGATGGAACGGGGAGGATCCCCTGGCCGGCGCCCGGGCCTGGTCCTGGCTGCTGCCTGACCAGACCGGCGAGATGGCGGACCTGCTGGAAAAGCTGGAGGCGGCAAACGCCTGGAGTCTCGGCCGTGAGGCCCTGGCTCGGGCGGCTTCCCGCTTCACCGCGCTGGAGGGGAAAATCCCCTTCGATACGGTGACCGGCTGGCTGGCCCTGGCGGACCCGGCGCGCGCCAACCCGATGGAGCGCGGCTATACCGGGGCGGTTGACTGGTTCCAGCCGCGGCTGATCGGCCAGTTCTGGGATGCGAACGAGGATAACCTGTCGCGCATCCAGGGGCTGGTAGCCCACGAGATGCACCACCTGATCCGGCTCCGGGTTTTCCCCTGGGATCTCGCCAACACCAGCGTGGCGGACTACATCGTCCTGGAGGGTACGGCCGAGGCTTTCGCCGCTTCGCTGTTCGGAGAGGATAAGGTGGGCTACTTTATCACCGAGTTCGACCCGGAAGGGTTCGAGACGGCGCGCCGGATCATCGGGCAGGGGCTGGAGGCCACCGGTTTCGACGTCATCCGTGGCTATATCTTCGGAGATGAGCTGGCGGAGCGGTTCGGGTTTACCCCTGCCGGCGGTATGCCGACCTACGGCGGGTACACCGTGGGCTACCGGGTGGTCAGAGCCTTTCTCGAACTCAGCGGGCGAAGCATCGAAGAAGCCACCTTCCTCCCCGCCCAAGAGATCATCCAGGGCTCCGGCTTTTTCGAGTAAGCCGGACCATCAAATTATGATCGCGAAGTAAAGGTGGCCCCGGCCGCGCCGGGGACACCTTCACTTTTTTTCGTAAACTTCCACCGGCCCCGGGGTGAAATGCAGTAAAATTCTGGAAGAACACCCGTGGGCAGCCCCTGCCAGATGAGACCCGAGGAGCGAAGGCATGAAACGATCCGAGATCAACGCGATTATGGAAGAGGTGGACGGCTTTATTAAACAGCACGGTTTTCACCTGCCCCCGTTTGCCTACTGGTCCGCGGAGGACTGGGCGCAGAAGGGCGAGGAGGTTTCGGAGATCGTGGAAAATAAGCTGGGCTGGGATATCACGGATTTCGGTCTGGGGCAGTACGAACAGACCGGACTGTTCCTCTTCACCCTGCGCAACGGCAGCCCCGCCAACTGGAAGACGCTGAAAGGGAAGCTGTACGCCGAGAAGCTGCTGGTGGTGGGGGTGGATCAGGTCACGCCCTATCATTTTCACTGGAGCAAGATGGAGGATATCATCAACCGGGGCGGCGGCAGGCTGGTGATTCAGGTCTACAATGCCACCGAGGATGAAACGCTCGACCCGGAGGGCGAAGTGCGCCTGTCCACCGATGGGGTGCTGCGCGTCCTACCCCCCGGCGGGGTGGTGAGCCTGGAGCCGGGCGAGAGCATCACCCTCCCGCAGTACTGCTACCACCAGTTCTGGGGTGAGGGGGAGCGGGTGCTGGTAGGGGAAGTCTCCATGGTGAACGACGACAGCGCCGACAACCGCTTCCTGGAGCCGGTGGGGCGCTTCCCTGATATCGAAGAAGATGAGCCGCCGCTCCACCTGCTGGTGGGCGATTACGAGCGTTACTACCGCTTGAGCACAACCGCCTGAGGGCGGGACAGACATCCAGGCCATGCACAGGCGCAGAGAAGACCCGGGCCGGGACTGGCGGTCTGGCTGGCTCTCTGCGCTTTTTGCTCTGCCGGGGTTGGACATTTTTCGGATGGATACCAGGCGAATCCTGCGTGTGAAACTGGAGGCATGATGATCCATTTATGGGGTAAGCAGTACAGCCGCCGCGAGCTGCTCGGGCGGGTCGGTGATCTGCGCCAGCTGGCAGGGGCCGAGGCCGGCGAACTGGCGGACGGACGCGCGCTCGGCGTGCGGGTGGTGAGGCTGTGGAACGCGGCCGGTCTGGACTGCACGGTCACCGCCGACCGCGGGCTGGGGCTGACCGCCCTGCGCTTCCGGGGGACGCCCCTGCCGTTCGAGACTGCGGTGGGTCCGGCCCACCCGGCCTATTACGAGCCCTCCGGGGCCGGCTGGCTGCGCTCTTTTCCCGCCGGTTTCCTGACCCCCTGCGGCCTGACCCAGGTAGGCTCGCCCTGCGAAGAGGAAGGGGAGGCGCTGGGCCTGCACGGCCGCCTCTCGAACCTGCCCGCCGCGAACCTGTCCTGGGGTGGGGAGTGGCAGGGCGAGGAGTACCGCGTTTGGGTGGAGGGCCAGGTGCGCGAGACGCGCTTTTTCGGCGAAAACTTGGCGCTGAAACGGCGCATCTGGACCACGCTCGACCAGCCGCGCCTGTGGATCGAGGACCGGGTTGAGAACCAGGGTTTCGCCCCCGCCCCGCATATGTTCCTGCAGCATATCAACCTGGGCTTCCCGCTGGTGGACGCCGGGGCGCGCCTGGAACTACCGCCGCATACCACCCAACCCCGGGACGCGGCCGCCGAACCGGGCCTGGAGCGCTGCCTGGAGTTCGAAGCGCCCTCCCCCGGCTACGCCGAGCAGGTCTTCTATCACGACCTGCAGGCAGGGCCGGACGGGCTGGTGGAGGTGAGGCTGGTGAACCCGGACTTTGACAGGGGCCGGGGGCTGGGGGTGAGCCTGCGCTACTCCCGTGCCGAATACCCGGTGCTGGTGGAGTGGAAGATGATGGGCGAGGGGGCCTACGTGGTCGGCCTGGAACCTGCCAACTGCCACGTGGAAGGCCGCTGCGCCGAGCGCGAGCGGGGCACGCTGCAGGTTCTAGAGCCCGGTGAAACGCGCCGCTACCGGCTGGAGATCGGGTTCGAAGGCTAGCGCGGACCGCAAAACGGGAAATCAGGGTAAGCGGCGGGCGCGCCTGCCGCTTACCCTGATCTATTTAAGCCGATATCCAGGAGAAGCAGCCGCCGGAAAAGTTGAATTTGCGATATAATTCACAATTATTGTTCTCCTTAGCGTCGCGGCTGAAAAATGAATAGGATAGCTGTCCAGCACTGCTGGCTCTGGTTCTTTTTGCGAATTCCGGGAGGCTGTATGGATTCGGCAATTGAAGTTGTTGGACTGGTGAAGAGATTTGGAAGCCTGGTTGCGGTGCAGGAGGTGAGCTTCAGCGTGCAGCCGGGGGAGATTTTCAGCCTGCTCGGCCCGAACGGGGCCGGGAAAAGCACGACCATCTCGATCTTGAGCGGGCTGCTCAAGCCGGACGCCGGCGACGCCTGCCTGATGGGGCATTCCATCCTGCGAGCGCCGGAAAAGGCCAAGGCCTGCCTGGGTGTGACGCCCCAGGAGATCGCCCTCTATCCCGATCTCTCGGCGCGGGAAAACCTGCTGTTCTGGGGGAAGATGTACGGGCTGCGCGGGCGGGCGCTCGCCAGCCGGGTCCATGAAGTTTTGGAGATCATCGGCCTGACAGAGCGGCAGAAGGACCGGGTGGGGACGTTCTCAGGGGGGATGAAGCGGCGCGTGAACATCGGAGTGGCCCTGCTGCACCAGCCCGCAGTGGTGGTCCTGGACGAGCCCACTGTCGGGATTGATCCGCAGTCCCGCCGCCACATTCTAGAGAATGTGAAAGAGCTGAACCGGCAGGGGATGACGGTGCTCTACACCACCCATTACATGGAGGAAGCAGCCGAGCTTTCCGACCGGATTGCCATCATGGACCGGGGGAAGGTGATCGCCTGCGGCACTCACGCCGAGCTGATCCGGCTGGTGGGCGAGCGCACCCGTATAGACCTGGGCCTGAACGTGGAGGCCGGGCAGGTGCTGCCGCTCTGGCAGGCGCTGGAGGGGGTCGTCCAGGCCGCGCCGGCGGCCCGGGTGGAGGCCGGCGATGAGCCTCCCCAGGACGCCTCTCTTTCCAGGAGGGTGACCGTGCTGGTGGACGACAGCAACCTGGCGCTGCCGCGCCTGTTCGAGACAGCCGCCCGGGCAGGGGCCCGCATCACCTCGGTGGATATCCAGGAGCCGAACCTGGAGACGGTCTTCCTGCACCTCACCGGGCGGGCGCTCAGGGATTGAGCTTCATTCAGGGAGAAACCCGGGATGAAAATCTTCGATATCGCGCTGAAAGACCTGACGCACTCCTTTCGCAGCCTGTTTGCCGTCGGGATGATGGTCGCCGCCCCGCTGCTGCTGACCGGGCTGATCTACATGGCTTTTGGGGGCGGCTCCGGCGGCCAGGCTGAGATGCCCGCCCTGCAGGTGGGGCTGGTCAACCTGGACAGCCCGCCTGCCGGTTCCCCGCTGGATATCGGCGCTTCGATCGTGGAGATGTTCACCGATCCGAGCGTGGGAGACTGGCTGGCCGCCTCCTCCTTTGCGGACGAGGCGCAGGCGCGCCAGGCGGTCAACCGGCAGGAGATCGGCGCGGCGGTGCTGATCCCCGAAAACCTGAGCCGCTCTATCCTGGAAGGAGGGGTCCTGCCTCCGGTGGTGATCCTGCAGGACCCCACCCTGACCATCGGACCCCAGGTGGCAAAAGACATGGTGCTCTCGATGTTAGAGGGCGTGGCCGGGGGCGGGGTGGCTGTGGAGACCCTGAACAGCCGCCTGGAGCAGCACGGCCTGCCCCCGGACCCGTCCGGCCTCCCCGCCCTGCTCGCCGGCTACCAGGACTGGTACGTCGCTTTCCAGCGAGCCCTGTTCCACACCCCGGAAAGGGCAGCCCTGCGCCTGCAGGCGCCTTCGGCGGGGGAAGCCGGGGCGGACCCGTTTCAGCAGGTCATCGGGCTAACCATGGCGGGGCAGATGATCTTCTTCGCCTTCTTCACCGGCGCTTTTACCATGTCGTCGGTCATTAATGAGCAGGAAGGGGGCACGCTGGCGCGCCTGTTCACCACCCCCACCGGCCGCAGCACGATCCTGGCGGGGAAGCTCCTGGCGGTGGTGATGCTGGTGTTTATCCAGGGACTGGTGCTGGTCATCCTGGGGCGCCTGCTCTTCGGCGTGGAGTGGGGCTGGCCGGGCAGCGCCGCCCTGGCCCTGGTGGGGCAGACGGCGGCGGCCAGCGGGCTGGGGGCGCTGATCATCTCGCCCCTCAAGAGCAGCCGGCAGGTGGGGCCGGTGATCGGAGGCGTCATGACGGTGCTCGGGATGCTGGGGGGCCTGTTCACCGTGGCGATCCCCAACCTGCCCGCCCTGTTCAACCGCATCTCGGTCTTCACCCCCCATTATTGGGTGATCCACACCTGGGAGCTGGGAATGGAAGGCGCCGGGGCCGGCGAGCTGCTGCTGCCTTTTGGGGTGGCGTTGGCCTTCGGGCTGGCGGCTTTTGCCCTGGGGGCCGTCTTATTCAGCCGGCGTTTCGCATAACCGAGGGAGAGGCTCATGCGCGTCCTGGATATCGCCTTGAAAGATTTCTCTCAGATCCTGCGGGATTGGAAATCGCTGCTTTTCCTGGTGGCTATGCCTGTGGCATTCACCTTTTTTATGGGGTTTGCCTACGCGGGGACCGTCTCAACCCAGGAAACTCAGCTGGCCCTCGGTTGGGTGAATGGAGACCCGGACGGGCTCCTGAGCCGGGAACTGTTTGCACAGCTATCCGGCTCGGAGGCCTTGCGCCTGGAGCCGGTGGCGGCGGAGCAGGTAAACGACCTGCTGCGCCAGGAGGAGTTCGCCGGCATCCTGGTGGTCCCCGAGCAGTTCAGCCTGGGGGCGCTGGAGGGCGAGACGCCTCAGGTGACTCTGATCACCGACCCTCTCACCACCCCGGGCCAGGCCCTGAACGGAATGGTGCGGGCTGCCCTGACCCGCGTGCTGAGCGCCGCCGAGATCAGCCGTCTGAGCCTGGACGCCGTGCAGTCACGGGGCGTGCTGGAGGAGGATGCGGCTGCCGCGGTGGAACAGCAGCAGGCTTTCAGCCTCGCGGCGGAGAAGTGGGCTGCAGCGGCTTCTCAGAACGAGTGGGTGAAGGTCGAGAAGGTCGTCCTGCAGGCGGAGAACCTGCCCCTCGGCGGCAACCCCTACAACCAGGCCTCTCCCGGTATCCTGGTCCAGTTCGCCATCTTCGGCTTGACCACCTCCGCCCAGATCCTGACCCAGGAGCGCAAAACCCGCACCCTGCAGCGCCTGATGACCACCGCCGCCCGGCCCTGGGAGATCGTGGGGGGGCACCTGCTGGCGATGTTCAGCCTGACCTTTATGCAGACCCTGATGCTGGTGTTCTTTGGCCAGCTTATCCTGAAGGTGAACTACCTGAACGCGCCGCTGGCTGCCCTGCTGCTCGCTCTGGGGCTGGCCCTGTGGGTGGCGAGCCTGGGTCTGTTGATCGGCGTAATGGCAAAGGGGGAGGAGCAGGTGATCCTGTTCTCCATGCTGGCCATGTTCCTGTTCTCCGCGCTGGGCGGCGCCTGGTTCCCCCTGGAAGGCGCGGGCCGCGCCTTCGCCTCTCTCGGGCGCCTGACGCCTTCCGCCTGGGCCATGGAGGGGTTTCAGAACCTGCTGATTCGCGGTCTGGGCCTCAGCTCAGCCCTGCTGCCGGCGGGCATCCTGCTGGCCTACGCCCTGGTCTTCTTCCTGCTGGCGGTGTGGCGCTTCCGCGCCGGGCAGGAGACCTGAGGGGCCGTCCCAGAACGACCGCAGGAATTGCATCAATAAACGCTGTGGGGGCGGGGGCCGGCCGGCCCCCCCCCGAGTTTTTTTTTT
>JAEWYL010000141.1 GCA_023395675.1 Chloroflexota bacterium
TTGTCTCCTACCTGCCCTACGTGAATGAGTGTCTATCCGAAAATGTTCAGTTGTTGTGATGGGGGACTGCGCCTCTCATCACAACAATAAATAAATAATTTTCTGAACCGGTACTCCGTCTGCTCGATCAAGGCCATTTTATCAGGAGAGGTCTTTTGAACCGGCGGTTCTGATGGGGTCAATCAAAACAGAATTTGGAATTTAAAGTAGATAACAGCCTTGCAAAACCAGGAAAATTCGTTTATAGTTTTTTATTCTGTCCTTCCCCCACAACTGGCATCACGGAGGTGCATATTATGACCAGCCACAACATGGACCTGGACCGCGCATTGTACGAAGTCAGCGCAAGTTCGGCCGGCGGCGCTCCATTCATGATCGGCTATGGAACAACGTTCGTCATTACCGGGATTCTGGCATTATTCTTACCGGTTGAAGTCGCCGTGATCATCGCCATGTTTCAAGGCAGCGCGGCTCTCCCGCTTGCCTTCTGGTTAGAACGGAAGTTGGGTACCACCCGCATGGCCCCCGATAACCCCCTGCGTTCGCTCTCGATGCTGCTGGCAATGTCGCAAATTCTGGCGCTGCCGGCGCTGATCGTGGTTTACAACCTGAACCCGGTTGTGGTGCCGGCAGTACTCGCCGGTCTGGGGGGCGTTCATTTCATCCCTTATGCCTGGCTGCATCGCACACGCCTGTATATCTTCCTCGGGGTCGCCCTGGCGGTCGGTTCTTTCCTGATCCTGATCCTCTTTCAGGATGCGAGAGTCCCCATCACGCTGTTTTTCATCGGCCTGGTTTACTGGGTAATGGCGCCCCTGGTCTACCGCCACGCGCGCGGGCTGGTAAGCGCGGAGGCCGTGTAATTCACTCCTGAACGGCGGTGGAAAACTCGGGCAGGTTCAACCGTCCGGGCCGAAGGCTGAGCGGGCCATCTCTCGAATCGGGTCATAGTCCCGGTCCTCCACGGGTGAGAACCGGGCGATACCGACCCGGCTCATAAGTCCCCTGCCTTCAGGTTCCGCCTCCATCCCAACCAGGATCTCCCGGATGCGCGCTTGAAGCCCGCTGTCCAGGCTCGCCGAGGTCACCCACGGGGGTATTGGGCTGGGCCCAAACGTATCAACGACGCGGATCCTGGAGGCCAGGGACGGGTCTCTGCTCAACTCCAGCTCGAGCACCGTGCTATCAATCGCCGAGGCGTCCACAGTCCCGGCCAGGATCATCTGCAGAGAGACCTGGTGCGCGCCGGATTCAATCACCCGGCCAAAAAAGTCCAGGCTCCTTCCCTGTTCTGCGAGGGCGTAGCGCACCACTCCATAGCCCGAATGTGAGGCGGGTTCATTGTAAGCCCAGGAGGCGCCTGCAAGGTCATCCAGGCTCCTGAATGCGCTCTCGCTGCGCACGACCACGTCGGAAAAGTAGACCGGCCGGCCTCCGTACCTGCGGCCTGCCATCACAGGCGCCGCAATCAGGCTGAACCAGTCCGGAGCACGGTCTTTCTCGCGCACGTAGGGCAGCCCGCAGATCCAGCAGAGCTGGATCCTACCGGCCTCAAACAGCCGCTGCCGCTCCTGCCAGGGCAGGTCCAGCCTGGCATACACCGGGAGGGAGAGGCGCGCGGCCAGATAGCCGGCGAGCTCACGGCAGAGAACGTCCATATTGGAGGCCATACAGGAAGTAATGCTCAGGCTGTCCATCGCCCGTATTTTCTCATAGTTTTCGGTATAATGGCGCCATCGCACTGCGATAAGCCAGATAAAGCCTGGGGGATTACCTCCTCAACCATAATGCGCTCTCCAGAATTCCGCGGCCTGCGGGGGAGATTCATCCACCATCAATGAGGACAGGCTGACGCGCCGCAATATGGCAGATACCACGACCGATCGGTTGGCATACCCGCTGCTGGTCACAAAGTTCTACCAGCCGCCGGCACGGCCGGGACGGCTTTCCCGCCCGCGCTTAATTGCCGCGCTGAGCCTGGGCCAGGATCACCGGCTGACGCTGATCTGCGCCCCTGCAGGTTTCGGGAAAACCACCCTGGTGAGCGAGTGGATTGCCCAGAAGGCCCTTGCCTCCGCCTGGTTGACCCTGGACGAGCAGGATAATGACCCGGTCCGCTTCTGGATGCACCTGACGGCCGCCGTCCAGAGGCTCCATGCCGGCGCGGGCGCGAATACCATCTCTTTGCTGCGCAGCGGCGATTCAAACCTCCTGGCTCCGGCGGTGAATGCGCTGATCACCGAGCTCACTTCTATCCTCGAAACTTTCATCCTGGTTCTGGATGACTACCATTTCATCCAGAACCCAGCCGTTCACCAGGGGGTGATGCGCCTGCTCGATTATCTGCCGCCGTCCATCCAACTGGTGATCACCAGCCGCAGCGACCCGCCCCTGGCCCTGGCCCGGCTGCGCGCCCGCGGAGAGCTGTTCGAGCTGCGCGCCGGAGACCTGGCCTTCACTGCCGAAGAAGCAGCGGCCTTTTTAAATCAGGTGATGAAGTTGGAGCTCAGTGAAGCCGAGGTTGAAGTCCTGGAGGGGCGCACGGAAGGCTGGATCGCCGGCTTGCAGATGGCGGCGCTTTCGTTAAAGGGGCACAGCGACCCCGGTGGTTTCGTGTCCGATTTTGCAGGCAGCCACCGCTACATCTTCGACTTCCTGATCCAGGAGATATTCCAGGCCCAACCCGCGCATATTCAGCGGTTCCTGCTCTCCACTTCGATCCTCGACCGGCTGTGCGCCTCATTGTGCAGCGCCCTCACCGGGGATGAGGACAGCCAGGAGATTCTGGA
Source organism: Chloroflexota bacterium (assembly GCA_023395675.1). Taxonomy (GTDB): domain Bacteria; phylum Chloroflexota; class Anaerolineae; order Anaerolineales; family UBA4823; genus JAEWYL01. Next base: position 2,790 of record JAEWYL010000141.1, read on the forward strand.
GACCCTCGAGCGTGAGAATCTCTATCTCACGCCGCTGGACGATCACCGGCGCTGGTTCCGCTACCACGCCCTGTTCGCCGACGTGCTCCGCTTGAAGCTGGCCTCCGCCTCGCAGGAGGAACTGGCCGCGCTGCACAACCGGGCAAGCGCCTGGTACGAAGTCCAGGGTTTCAGCGTGGAAGCCGTCCACCATGCGCTGGAGGCGGGCTCGATGCAGCGGGCGTCAGCGCTGATCGAGAATTACATGGAAGGCTGGCGGAATCTTGGGGAACACGCCGGCGCGCTTTCCTGGCTGGAGCGCCTTCCGGTGGAAGCCGTCGCCTCCCGCCCGCGCCTTGCGATCCAGTATGCCGACCTCCTGCTCGACTCTCAGCAGATGGAGGCAGCCCGGCGCTGGCTGCGCCGGGCTGAGATTCTCTCCCCGCTGGCCGAGCAGGGTTTCTATGGAGAGCTGCTGGCGGTGCGCGCCTCAGCCGCCTACCGGGAGGGCAAATTCACCGAGGCAGTGGAACTGTGCGAGCGTGCGCTGACGGCCCTCCCCGATGAACGCAGGGCAACCCGCGCCCGGGCGCTGCTCATCCTGGGTAATGCCAGCTACTGGAGCGGCAACCCTCAGGCCTCCAGGCTGGCGTACGAGCAGGCTGCCGCTCTGGCGCGCCAGGAAGAGGACTGGCATACCGCGCTGAACGCCAGCGGAAACCTGGCGCTGGTGACGAGCCTGCAGGGCGACTTAATCGAGGCCGCCCGCGCCTACCGGAGCACACTGGAGGAGGCGGCGGAACACCAGGTCGAGTCAATCCCGGTGACCGCCTCGATTTACAGCAACCTGGCAGACCTGGCGTATGAATGGAATGATCTGGCCGGGTTTGAGACTTACCACCAGGAAGCGGTGCGCCGCGCCGACCTGGGCGGTAGTCCGATCCAGCGGTTTATCAACCAGTGCCGCTGGATTAAATACCTTCTGGCCCGGGGGGATATTTCCAGGGCTGAAGCGGAGATCGACCGCGCGCAGCGTTTTGCTGAAAAGCATGGGGTTTCGGTCAGCTACCACTCCGATTTGAACCTTTACCGCATGAAATGCTGGCTGTACCGGGGAGAGCTGCCTGCGGTGCTGGAATGGGCGGAGAACAGCGGGATTGAGGCCAGCGGCGAGCTCAGCCTGGCCCAGGAGACCAACTATCTCGCCCGGGCGGAGGCCTATCTTCACCAGGACCGCGCCCCGGAAGCTGTCTCTCTCCTCCAGCGCCTCCTGTCAGCCGCCCGGGAGGTCGGGCGCGGCTGGGTGCAAATTGAGCTGCGGGCCCGGCTGGCGCTTGCCCTGGAGCGCGCCGGGCAGGTGGACGAAGCGCAGGCGGAGCTGCTGGCGACCCTGAAAGCCGCGGAACCGCAGGGCTACCTGCGTTCTTTCCTGGACAGCGGCGAGCAGCTCCTGCCGCTTTTACAGCGCGCCTGGAGAAGCCTCGCGACGAACGGGCCCGCCGCCAGCCGCCTGAAAGCTTACACCGCCCGGTTAATCGAGGCATTCACCAGGCCCGGGGTCTCCCCAGCCCCGGCATCCGGACAGCCGCCGGAACCGCCGGATCTCCCCGAACCGCTGAGCGAGCGAGAGCTTGAAATCCTGAGATATATTGCCCAGGGTTTCTCCAACCGGGAAATTTCAGAACGGCTGTATATCTCGGTGAGCACGGTGAAGACCCATATCAACAATCTGTACGCCAAATTATCCGCCGGAAACCGAGTGCAGGCCCTCAGCCTGGCCCGCAGGTACCGCCTGATCCCTGACTGAACCCGTTTCAGATAATAGAGCCTCCCTCTTGGAAGGGGAAAGAGGGACAAACAAGCTGCCCCTCTGCGCCGCACGCTCCACCGTGCGGCGCTGCTTTTCTCCACCCCCTGCTCCACCCCCTGGTGGATGACACTCCACCCCTTTATCCACTATTCTCTCACTAACCAATATTCATCTATTTTTTATCTTTTTAGACTTCTTCGAAACGGGGAAAAAAGGAGCAAAACATGAATTCGTACAAACCCTTAGCGGCAAGATTGATCATCCTTCTCATTGCAGCCCTGCTGGGCCTGCAGTTGTCCGGCATCGCACAGGCGAGCTATACTGGGCAGGCTGAACAGCAGGTGGAGGCAGCTGCATATGAAGTGCCGGCAGTGGCCTCTGCGTCCGTGGGGTTGGAGCACAGCTGTGCGATCAAATCCGATGGAGAAGTGATCTGCTGGGGCCGGAATAATTACGGACAGTTAGGCAACAGCAGCACAGGTAATTTCCTGCAACCTGTCCGGGTGGACGGGCTGACCGGCAGCGCAGTCGCTCTAACCAGCGGGCAGTATCATAACTGCGCCCTCACCAGCGACGGGGCGGTCCAGTGCTGGGGACGAAATTTCGAAGGCCAGTTGGGTGACGGCACCACCACCAACCGCCGCAGGGCCGTACAGGTGACCGGCCTGTCGACCGGTGTGATCGCCATCGGCTCAGGTTTTGATCACTCTTGTGCAATTCTGTCCGGTGGGGCTATGAAATGCTGGGGCAAGAACCATCGCGGCCAGCTCGGTGATAACACCACCGATAACCGCACTACCCCGGTGGATGTCATCGGAGTTGCCGCAGATGCGGTTCAGGTCACCGGCGGTTGGGGCCACACCTGCGCCCTGATTAACGGTGGGATGAAATGCTGGGGCTACAACTCGGAAGGCCAGTTAGGTGAAGGCAGCCAGGATGACCGCCTGACCCCTTCACAGGTCAGCGGGCTGGCGAGCGGAGTCACGCATATCGCCGCCGGCCGGGACCACAGCTGCGCCGTGGTGAACGGTGCGGCAAAGTGCTGGGGAAATAACCAGCTAGGCGCGGTCGGGCACAACAGCCTGGCTATCAGTGTGAAGTCGCCGGAACCTGTCAGCGGCCTGAACGCCGGTGTAACTGCCGTGACGGCGGGTCACAACTATTCCTGTGCCCTGGTGAACGGCGGAGCGCAGTGCTGGGGCGTCAGCAACTGGGGCCAGATCGGTGACGGCCTGGGCGACAATACCCGTGCACCGGCAGCAGTGAGCGGGCTCGGAAATGGGGTCACCGGACTATCCGCAAGGGTAAATCATACCTGCGCCTGGCTGGAGGGCGGCGTCCTGAAGTGCTGGGGACATAACAACTACGGGCAGCTCGGCGACTACTCGACTACCGACCGCAAAGCCCCCGTCTTCTCCCTTCCCGGCGTGGTCATTCGGTTGAACCTCTTCCTACCATTCGTCCAACACTGATACCCCGGGAACCTATCCGCAAAATACTAATCCATGTTGTGGTGTGGGGCGCCGAAAGCTCCCCACGCCACAACATAATCATTTCCGGCAGGTATTGGATGATACCAGGGCGGTTGATGCAGGGAGAACAGCTCTCTGCATCAACCAGCAGTAATGGTTACAGGACCAGGAATATAAGGCAGGTGTAAGATGATAACTCCGGCCGGCAGCTCCTACACCATCCGAGTTCAGGGCCACCTGCCCGAAGAATGGGGCGAGTGCTTCAGCGGGATGGCGATAACCCACCTGGAGCATGGGGAGACGCAGTTGTCCGGCCCGGTAGCGGACCAGGCCGCTCTGCGAGGCATCCTGGACCGGATCCAGGACCTGGGGTTGACCCTCCTGTTCTTGAACCGGGATTAAGCCAGAAAGCTTCGGTAGTAAGACCACCATCCGAATAAGGTGCGGGCAGGGGCCTTTGACAGGCCGCTACCCGCACCTTTCGCATTAACTCACCTGGTTAGAAACTGCGAAATCGGATGGAGATGTATTTGGGGTATGGGCGGGGGGGGGTGGCGCCCCCCCCAACCCCCAATAAATTAATGTAAAAAA
>JAEWYL010000159.1 GCA_023395675.1 Chloroflexota bacterium
GGTTGCCGGTATGGCGATTTTGGGACCGCCTCAGGGGATCTTCGTGCCCAGGCTGCGGGGGACGAAGGGCGTCCGCTGGCGCACGATGCTGCCGGTCTCATCCGTGTGGAAGGTGTATTCCTGCCCGTCCGCACTCAGGACCACCACGTAGCCCGGGGTGATCGCCTGCAGGCAGAGCTCGTCCGGACCGCCCAGGCCCAGGCAGCCGTCGCTGAACTGCTCGGGGGTGATGGAGACCACGCTGATCTGAGCCGCCGCCAGGGTCATATTGTCGCTCAGGAACTGGATGGCGGCCTGGGCTGCCGGGTGGTTGGGGTCGGTGGAACCGCCGCCGGGCTCGGGCGTGAGCGTGGGCACCGGCTCCAGGTCGCGGGTGGGGCGCTCTACGGGCAGTTCGGTGGGCGGCTGGGTGACGGCGCCGGTCGGGGCTTCAGTCTCCTCCACGGGCGGGTCTGTGGCCGCAGGCGGCTCGGTGACCTCCTCCGGAGAGAGGGTCTCCCCCGCCTCGGGTTCGATCACCGCGCCCTGCGCGCAGGCGCTGAGCAGCAGGACCAGCGCCAGGGAGAGCAGGAGCAGGCTTTTCAGCCGGAAACCGGGTCGTTGTCCGGTATGTACTTTTGAGAACAGTTTATCGAGCGGCATTTTGTCCTCCTTGTCTCGATACGATCTACAGGATCTTTATCAGTTAAGTCTGGATTGTAGACGCTCGGGCCTGCCAATTCGTTCCTGGAAAACCCCGGTTTTGTCCCGCTCTGGTCAGAGAAATTTTGAAGCGTGCAGCAGGGCATTTTGGGGGGAGCATTTGCGGCCCGGCCGTAGTTTTCCCCCCAAACAGGGCCAGGACTGCGCGGGCAGGCCATTGAACTGCTGCCGCAGCGTTTTTCAAACCCGGAAGCGCGGCTTAAAAAGACGCCGGGCGTGGGGGGGGCACGCCCGGCAATCTAAGGAGGTCCACCGGAAGCTTACCAACACGGGGGGGACGTGCTGTTCGCCGATCCCGGGGACAGACACCTGTTTTACCAGTAAAAGGGAGGGCAGGTGTCAGCACTACCAGTATACGTTAATTCCCAGGGCGAAGTATTAAAATTGGATTAGAATTGTCCGAATTATCCAATTATTGATTACAGGTCCTTTTTCCCCCCGAACAGGCGCAGCCACTCTTGCAGCTCCTCCGGCGAGAGCGGCGCCTCCCCCGCCTTCCCCCGATCCGCCTGCGCGGGCCCTTCCGGCCGCTCCAGCAGCCCGGCGAAGGCCTCGGAGCTGAGGGCCTGGGCCCCGGCCGCGCGGGCGGCGGCCTGCACGTAGGCGTCCGAGCTGACCACGGTCCAGTTGGCGGCCGAGCGCCCCAGGCGCCGCAGCCGCTGGCGGATGGCGTCGTCCGCGCTGCGGCCCCGGCGCACGAAATGCGCCGTCACCGGCCCGTGGCGGCGCTTCCCGTCCATCCCGGGCGGGGCGTTGTCGAAAAACACCTCCGCCTGCCGGCCGCGGCGCTGGCAGAATTCTTGCAACTTCTCAATTAGCTCCTGCTCGTCGTCCACGGCTTTCAGGCTCAAACCGGGGACCTTTGGGATCAGGTTGTGACCGTCAATCAGATAGGGCATGGGCAGCTTTACCAGCGGCTATGAAGAAAGATTTGAATTCGAAAGAGAGGGATGGGCCCGGGCGGGAGGGCGCTCCGGTCCGTCCCCATCCTTTTGAGCGTACCTTCCCTTCATTCTAGCACGGATGAGGGGAGCGCCGCGCTGGATAAGTAAATAACCGCAGTCAGGCACGGCGTATATTTTTATCGTTGGCCCGGCATTGTCCCTGAAACGGGAATGTGCTATGATTTCAACTGGAGTGGAGATGTTATGAAGCAGTGGAAACGGCTGGTCTACTACCTGATCCTGAACGTCCTGGTCTCGGCCTCGGCCACCTTTGCGGTGCTGTATTTCTGGAACCGGACGCATCCCGGCTGGGCCGGCGGATCGGCGCCGCTGGCGCAGGTTTCCACGCAGGAGACCGTGCAGGAAGCGGGCGGCCCCACCCCGGCGGCGCAGGGCACCGCGAGCCCCACTGCAGGGACGCCCGCCGCCAGCCCGACCGCGCCCCAGGAGACCGAGCCGCCCAAGTCGGTGGAGGAATACCAGGTGCGGGCCAACGACACGCTGGGCCAGATCGCCTCTCAATACGGGGTCAGCCTGGACGACCTGATGGAGGTGAACGCCCTCACCGACCCGAATTCGCTCAGCGTGGGGATGGTGCTTTACATCCCCATCACGCCGGTCGCCACCGACACCCCGGACGTGCCCACTCCAACCCGCACGCCGCGCGCGACCCCCGAGCCGGGGGAGGCCTCGGCGACCGAACCGCCCCAGGAGGCACGGGTGGTGATCAACAGCGTGATCGGCGCCGGCGACTTGAGGACCGAGCACGTTTTCCTGACCCGCCTGGGCGAGGAGCCCATCTCGCTGGAGGGCTGGACCCTGGAGGACGAGGACGGCAACCGCTTCACTTTCCCCCAGCTCGAGCTGCTGAAGGACGGGGCGGTCAACGTCTGGACGGCCTCCGGCACGCAGACCGTGGTGGACCTGTACTGGGGGCTGGGGCAGGCGGTGTGGGAATCGGGGGAGGAAGTCACCCTGAAAGACGCCCAGGGAAAGGTCCGCGCCGCCTATACCATCCCTTAAGCGGAGCCGCGCGGCAGTTTCGAGAAGCAGGACGGTTTGCTGGTGGATGATACCGGTACCGGGCGCCCTCGTGGTTGAGCGCCGGGACGGGAGAGAGCAGGTATGGGGAAGAATATTGACGAGCAGATCCGCCGGGCGATGGAAGAGGGGCATTTCAACGACCTGCCCGGCCAGGGAAAGCCCCTGAATCTGGATGAGAACCCGCTGGAAGACCCCGAGTGGCGCGTGGCGAACCACCTGCTGAAAAGCAACGGCTTCAGCCCGCCCTGGCTGGAAACCCGAAAGGAGATCCAGGCGGCCCTGGAGGCCGCCCGCGAAGACCTGCGCCGCGCCCACCGCGATCGCCAGACTGCCCTGGTTCTGAAGCGGCCGCCGGCGCAGGTGGAGGCCGGGTGGCAGCGCGCCCGGGCGGCCTTTGCCGGCCGCCTGGAGGAGCTGAACCGGCGCATCTTCTCCTACAACCTGGAGGCACCCTCGCTGCAGTTTCAGATGCTGGCGTTAAACCCGGAGCGCGAGCTGGAGCGCATCCAGGACGGAGAATAGCCGGCGGGGATTCCGGGCTGTCCCAAAAGCCCGCAGGAAGCGAATAGTATTCCGATAGGTGGAGGCAGAGCGAAGCTCTGCCTCCACAACTGTTATTTCTCTCGGCTGTTTTGGGGCCGCCTCATTCATTTCCAAAGCTGGTAAAATACTTCCATGTCTCAAGCCCTGTACCGGAAATGGCGCCCCCACCACTGGGAGCAGGTCGTCGGCCAGGAACACGTGGTGCAGACCCTCAAAAACTCGGTCGCGGCCGACCGCGTGGCCCACGCCTACCTGTTTGCCGGGCCGCGCGGCACGGGGAAGACCACCACCGCCCGCCTGCTGGCGAAAGCGGTGAACTGCCTGCAGTCCGACCTGGCCCTGCGCCCCTGCGACGACTGCGAGCACTGCCGGGCGGTCAATGCCGGGCGCTTTCTGGACCTGATGGAGATCGACGCGGCCTCCAACACCAGCGTCGAGGATGTGCGCAGCCTGCGGGACAAGATCAATTTCGCCCCGAACCAGGGCCGCTTCAAGGTCTATATTATTGACGAAGTGCACATGCTCTCCACGGCGGCTTTCAACGCCCTGCTGAAGACCCTGGAAGAGCCGCCCCCCCACGCCATCTTCATCCTGGCCACCACCGAGGTGCACAAGATCCCGGCCACGGTGGCCTCCCGCTGCCAGCGGCACGAGTTCCGCCGCATCCCGGTGGAGGATATCGTGGCTCATCTGCGCGGGATGGCAGAGGGCGAGGAGCTGGAGGTGGAGGAGGAGGCGCTGAAGCTGATCGCCCGCCAGGCGACCGGCAGCCTGCGGGACGCCATCTCGCTGCTCGACCAGCTCGCCGCGGCCGGCCGCTCTATCAGCCTGGAGACGGCGCAGTCGCTGCTGGGCACGGTCGCCAGCCAGGCCGTGCTGGATGTGGTGGCCGCGCTGCAGGCGGAGGATGCCGCGGCCGGCCTGAACCAGATCCACCGCGCGCTGGACGCCGGCAGCGACCCCCGGCAGTTTGCACGCCAGACGGTGGATTACCTGCGCAGCCTGCTGCTGATGCGCATGGGCAGCGGGGACCAGGTGGACGCGACCCCGGACCTGCGCGCCCAGATGGCGCGGCAGGCCCAGGCCTTCAGCGTGCCCGAGCTGCTGCGCGTGATCCGCGCCTTTAACAGCGCCGGAGCCGCCGATACCCGCAGCGCCTGGCAGCCCTCTCTGCTGCTGGAGATGGCCTTTGTGGAGGCCCTGTCCGGACCGGCCGAGGCGGCTCCCGCCGCCGCCGAAAGCGCGCAGCCTGTTGCAGCGGGCGCCCGGCGCTATTCCGCCCCGGCCAAACCCGCTTCCGGGCCGCCCGCGGACGGGCCGCCCGCTTCCGGCCCGTCCGCGCCGGCCCGGCAGGCCGCGGCGCCGGAGCAGGAAGAGGAGGGGCAGCCGGAGGACGATCCGGAGGGCGAGCTCACCCTGAAGCGGGTGAACGAGCGCTGGCGCCGGGTGCTGGCGGTGGTGCACCGCCGCAGCCCGAACGTGGCGGCCCTGCTGCGCTCCGGGCAGATTCTCGGCATCCAGAACGGGGCGCTCTTCTACGGCCTTTCAGAGGTGCTGCGCCAGAAGATGGATACCGAGGAGAATTTGGAGCTGGTGCAGGCGGCCCTGCAGGAAGTGTTTGGCAAAGAGATCCCCTTCCGCTGCATCCCCTCGACCGGCAAAGGACAGAAGCTTCCGCCGGATATTGACGGGGATGGGATGGTGGCGGCCGCCCTGCGCGACCTGGGGGGCGAGATTGTGGACGTGAGCTGAGCTCCCGGCACGAAAGCAGGTGGAGACGGGCCGGAAGGGCGCAGTATTACTGCTAGAGATGGCCGGCGGCAGCGGCGCTGCCCTGTCCGGTGATTGGAAGATCAGGCACTCAGGAGGAACTTATGGCAAAGTTTAAAGGCCCCAAGGGCGGAGGCCCGCTCGGGGGCGGTAATATGATGCAGCAGCTCCAGAAGCTGCAGGAACAGCTTGCGAACGCCCAGGCCCAACTGGCCGACGAGACGGTCACTTCTTCCGCCGGGGGCGGGGCGGTGAAGATCACCCTCACCGGCGACCAGCGCTGCACCGCGGTCGAGATCGACCCGGAGCTGCTGAAAGACGCGGACGTGGAAATGCTCCAGGACCTGCTGATGACGGCCCTCAACACCGCCCTGGACGAGTCGCGCGAGCTGGCCCAGAACCGCCTCGGCCCGCTGGCCAGCGGACTCCCCTTCTAGACTGGAAAGGGGCCGGCAGGCCCTGCCGGCTCATTAAATATGCTCCTACCCGCACCCATTCAAGACCTGATCGACGCGTTTTCACGCCTGCCGGGCATCGGCCCGAAGACGGCTTCGCGGCTGACCTTCTATCTGCTGCGCGCCCCGGAAGATTCCAGCCGGGACCTGGCCGAGGCGCTGCTGGAGATGAAGCGCGGCACGGCCTACTGCCAGGTTTGCTTCAACATCACCGCCGCCGGGCGCACGGAGTGCGAGGTCTGCGCCAGCGACCAGCGCGACCGGGGCGTGCTGTGCGTGGTGGAGGAGCCGCTGGACGTGTTGGCGCTGGAGCGCACCGGGGCCTTCTCGGGGCGCTACCACGTGCTGCACGGCGTGCTCTCGCCCATCGAAGGCGTCGGCCCCGATGACCTGAAGATCCGCGAGCTGGTGGAGCGGGTGCGCGCCGGAGGGGTGGAGGAGATCATCCTGGCCACCAACCCCAGCATGGAGGGGGATGCGACCGCCATGTACCTGCGCCAGCAGCTCCAGCCGATGGGGGTGCGGGTGACGCGCCTGGCGCGCGGCCTGCCGGTGGGCGGCGACCTGGAATACGCCGACCCCAACACGCTGCAGCGCGCCCTCTCCGGGCGGCAGGATATGGGCTGAGGGGCGGCAGCACCTGCTCCCCTTTACCATGGTTTTCTCTTAAATGAATAAAGGGGGATGGGCGGGCGGCAGAGCCTGTGCCAGGCCGCTGCCCACCCATCCCCCAATATCCACAGAGAGAATGGCATTGGAGGCTGAGAAAGCCGGGCCCCCTTTACAAAATTTGCTTGACATCTTTACCAGTTGTGATAAAATAACCGTCGCCCCCGGACAGGGGCAACTCCTTCAGAGGAGCGCGGGCCGAGATAGCTCAGTTGGTAGAGCACGCGACTGAAAATTGCGGTGTCGCCAGTTCGATTCTGGCTCTCGGCATTCTCGGCCAGCAAAACGGCCGGTATGCGGGCGTGGTTCAGTGGTAGAACGTCTCCTTGCCAAGGAGAAGGTCACGGGTTCGAATCCCGTCGCCCGCTCAAGAGGTGGCCTCATGAAGATTGCTGATTGCTGATTAACCGAATCACCAATCAGCAATTTTTATAGGCGTTGTTGAACTGACGAGTTCTCATAAATGGATTATTGTTGTGTGTGCAACGGCGAAGCCGCCGCACACACAACAATAACTCTTGTTTTTGTGATAGTATCCAGTTTACACGGCGACGTGGCCAAGTGGCAAGGCAAGGGTCTGCAAAACCCTGATCACGGGTTCAAATCCCGTCGTCGCCTCAAAACTAACGAGATAGCGAAGAAATCGTGATGGGCTGTAGGACGCGGCAGGCGCCGTTCCTACAGCCCATCACGATTTTTCCCTTAAAGTGAAAGCCTGCGTTTGCCGCTAACTTGACCCGCCCAGCATGGGCAGGTACAGCCTGCGAAAGGCGGGTGGAAGGTCGTATTCGAATGCGCCGCAGTCACAGGCGGCCGCGCCGTCGCCGTCTCCATCCAGTGGGCGAGGGACGCCACGCTGGTCTGTTGGGGGGCAGGGGACTTCAGAACGGGCCGCATCGATGGCGGCGCTTCCCGGGCCCAGGGCCAGTGTTTGGGTTGGGCCGCCGTTATCCTGCAACGAACCCAGGCTGGGGTCGCCGGTAATGACCCCGGTGCACTGTGCCTCGGGCGGGCAGCCGCCCTGGAACACGCCCCCGGTAATGGAGGTTGAGCCGCCCGATATCTCCTCCTCGCTTTCACTGTCTCCGCCGCTCTCTATCCCATTCCCCCAAAAGATGCTGTTTTGAATCTCCGGCTCGCTGTTCTTTGTGGTGCTGTACATCCCACCCCCTGCAGCCCTGGCCCGGTTGCCGCTCACCGTCACATTGCGCAGCAGCGGGCTGCTCCCGGTGGCGTTGTACAACCCGCCGCCCTGGCTCCAATCCTTTAACAGGGAGTTGTTGCCGCTGAAGGTCACATTGGTCAGCACCGGCCGGCTCTCGACCGCGTTCGCCATCCCGCCGCCGCCATCTCCGGCCGAGTTTTCACTGAAGGTGGCGTTCAGCAGTGTTGGGCTGCTCTGCCAGTTGTACATACCGCCCCCGAAGGCGGAGGCCGAATTGCTGTCGAAAATGACGTCTACCAGCACCGGATCGCTTTCATGGTTGTCCATGCCCCCGCCGCTGGCGGCGGTGTTCCCGGTAAAGCTTACCTCCGTCAGCGTGGGGTGGCTGTCGTGGTTGCCCATCCCGCCGCCTCTGCCGCCGGAATTATGACTGAAAGTCACCTGAGCCAGTTCGGGGTTGCTGCTGAGGTTGTAGATTCCCCCTCCACCGTCATCGCCCGTGTTTCCTTCGAAGGTCACGTTCGTCAGGACAGGGCTGCTGAGATCGTTAAAGATCCCACCGCCTCGTCCTTCAACCGCGCTGTTGCTGTTGAAGGTCACCTCGACCAGTATGGGACTGCTGTTCCTGTTCAGCATCCCGCCGCCGTCCATCTCGGCTGCGTTGGCGGTGAACAGGACTTTATTCAGGGTAGGGGTGCTGGTCTGGTTAAAAATCCCCGCACCCATCCAGCCCTGGTTGGCGTCGAATGTGACCTCGGTGAGGCTGGGGCTGCTCCCCTGATCATTGAACATCCCGCCGCCTCCGCCCGACTGGGCGGAATTGCCGCTGAAGACCACTCCGGAAAGCGTGGGACTGCTGGCCTCGTTATACATCCCGCCGCCGCTCATCCCGGCAGTATTGACATCAAAGGTCACCCTGGAGAGGCTTGGGCTGCTGGCATTGGCGTTGTACATTCCCCCACCCGAGCAAACCGAGCAATCGCTCATATTTCCACGGAACGTGACCGCCAACAGCACCGGGCTGCTGCCGGTATTGTACATCCCCGCGCCCTCGAAAGCATCGTTGCCTATGAAAGTCACATTTTCGAGGGTAGGACTGCTGCCTTCCTGGTTATACATACCGGCGCCCTCAGTAGCGGTATTGCTGAGGAATGGCACCTCCACGAGAGTGGGGCTGCTGCCTCCGCCATTGAACATCCCGCCGCCGCGGTAGGCGGAATTGCCGCTGAAGATTACGTGATCCAGGCTGGGGTGGCTGTTCTGGTCATTGAACATGCCGCCGCCGGCCTCGTAGGCCGTATTCCCGCTGAAGATCAGGTTGGCCAGGGTGGGACTGCTGCCGAGGTTGAACATGCCGGCCCCGCTTTCGCGGCCGGAGCATTCATTCGTATCCCCTCCGGTGATGAAGAAGCCGTCCAGCACGGCGCTCGCATCCGTCCCGCCGCCTTCCACCACACTGCAGCTGGTATCCTTGCCGGAGAATTCGTCCGGGAGGATATGCCCGCTCAGAATGGTGGCGGTGAATAACATCGGATCGCGTTCGCTGAGCTGGCTCTCATCCCCGGAGAAGCCCCCGTAAATTTTCACGCTGTTCTTTAATACGAAGCTGATACCGGAGTCCGAACCGCTCGTGGGCCTGTATCTTCCAGCCGCAACCCAGATTTCAGTGCATTCATCATTCGCCAGGGCAGACTGCAGGTCGGTATAGGCGTTCGCCCACGAATCGCCGCTGTTGCCGCCTCCGGCGCCGGAGTCCACGTAGCAGAGAGACTGCACGACCCGGGAAGCAATGGGCGTGGGGATCGAGAGTGAGGTGGCTAGAAGCGCGAAAAGCGCTGAAAGGCAGAGAGTCCAAACCGGTTTCCGAGGTATGGCAGGCATGGTCATCACCTTTGCCAGTATTCAATTGTGCGGAAGTGAATGGAGCCAAACCAGATACGGCTGATTATACTAGCGGATGATCCTCGTAACCAGAACGAAAACAGTTTTAAGAGGTTAGCCTGAGACAGCCGCGAGAAGGGTATTCACTTGCTGTGGACTTTGGACAGCCCACCCAGCTTTGCATTTGAGAAGGCTTCAGACGGGGCAGGCTCAGGCCTTCGGTACCAGGGGCTGCATCTCCTGCAGGGTGGCGCGCGCCCACTGCCGTATCAGGCGGCGGTAGCTCTCCGCGTCCTGGACCCCGCGCTGCACGTCGGCGATGGTCATGGACCAGGCGATGCGGGGCTGCGGGGGCTCGTCCGGCTGCCGGGTCACTTTCCAATCGCGCTGGCCCTGATCCACCTGCCGGTCCACCTTCCTGCGGATCTCCTGAGTGGGTATCCCTTCCAGGTGCAGGCGCATGTTCTCTTCGATCCAGCCCAAACCTCTCTGGCTGTACTCCCCGTGCTGGATCATATAGCAGGCCACCGTGAGCATATGCACTTCGCCGTAGCCCGGGTCGGTAAAGTCAAAAATCAGGAATTCCTCGAAGATCGAGCGGCAGGTTCTTCCCTCCGCAAGGGTAGCGCCGCATTTCGGGCAGGTACTGGACATATCGCGCTCCTGGAAATAAAAAATACCGTCTGGCAGGCAGTATTCTATCATGAGCATTCGGCGCGGCCGTTTTCCGGGGAAGCCGGGGCGGCTGCCGGTCTGTGATTCCGCCAGGCGCCCGACCCGCACCGCCGCTATACCCATCCTTCCGGGAGGATATCCGGAAGGATGATATGATTTTGCCATGTTATTTGTGCTTTCGAAGGGGGTAAAACGCTGATGAAGGAGGCGGGATAAGATGAAACTGTTAATGGCACTGGGCAGCGGGCTGGCCGGCGCGCTGGCGCTGACCTTGCTGCACGAAACCGGGCGGCGGGTGATCCCCGAAGCGCCGCGCATGGATATTCTCGGGATGCGGGTGATCGCCCGCACCATGAACCGGGCCGGGCAGCCGCCGCCAACCCGCGAGCGCCTGCACAGCATGGCTCTGGCGGGCGACATCGCCGGGAACGCCCTCTATTACAGCCTGGTGGGGGCCGGAGCGCCCGGCAGCGGGGCCTGGCTGCGCGGCGGGCTGCTGGGGCTGCTGGCAGGGCTGGGCGGGGTCTTTCTGCCCTCCTCGCTGGGACTGGGAAGCGGCCCCAGCAGCCGCACCCGCCAGACCCAGGCGCTCACCGTCCTGTGGTACCTGGTAGGGGGGCTGGCCGCGGCCGCTGCGCACCAGATTTTTAGCGAGTTGGACGAAGACCGGCGCTGGATGTGAGCCTGTCCGGGGCGCACCCGGTTTTCTGGCAGCGCAATAAGAACCTGCCCTAAAAATTTATTTTTCTGTTGTTGGGATAGGGGGCGCAGCCTCCCATCCCAACAAGATGAATAGGAAAGATATCCGGGTTGCGGGCGGGTTTTGCCGGCAGAGCCCGCCTGCACCGCACCGGCACTCACTTTTCGTGTACCCCCTTTCGGGCAGCCATCACGTTTGAAGGCGAGACGCGGGTATAATTGCAGCGGGCCAGTCGTATCTCTCGCCTGCACAGGCGCAGGCCCAATCCCAACCACTTGAGCTTTGTTTGCCATCCATGACCCGCTTATGACCACTCCCATTGTCGAATGTATCGCCAATTATTCCGACGCCCGCCGCCCGGAGGTGGTGGAGGCTATCGCCGGCTCGATCCGCTCAGTCCCCGGGGTGTACGTGCTCGACCGGCACTCGGACCAGGATCACAACCGCACCGTGATCACCTTCGCCGGACCCCCGCAGGCGGTGGAGGAAGCCGCCTTTCGCTCGATTGAGAAGGCTGCCGGGCTGATCAACCTGGACGAGCACCAGGGGGAGCACCCGCGCATCGGGGCAGCCGACGTGGTCCCCTTCGTCCCGATCCAGGGGGTTGGCATGGAGGACTGCGTGGAGATGGCGCGCCGCCTGGGCCGGCGCGTGGGGGAGGCGCTGTCCATTCCGGTTTATCTCTACGAGGAGGCGGCCACCCGTCCCGAGCGCCAGAACCTGGAGAATATCCGCCGGGGCCAGTATGAGGCGCTGAAAGAGGAGCTGGGGGTCAAACCTGAGCGAGACCCGGATTTCGGCCCGCGGCAGGTGGGGCCGGCCGGGGCGGTGGTGATCGGTGCCCGGCATCCGCTGATCGCCTACAACGTCTACCTGACCACGGGGGATGTTTCCGTCGCAAAGAAGATCGCCAAAACCATCCGCCACTCCTCCGGCGGCCTGCGCTACGTGAAAGGTCTGGGCCTGCTGGTGGAAGGCCAGGCGCAGGTTTCCATGAACCTGACCAATTTTCGCAGCACCCCGCTGGCGCTGGTGGTGGAGACCATCCGCCGGGAGGCCGCCCGCTACGGGGCGGCGATCCATCACAGCGAGCTGGTGGGACTGATCCCGCAGGAGGCTCTGATCGAGGCGGCGCGCTGGTATCTTCAACTGGACCAGTTCGAGCTGGAGCAGGTCCTGGAGCGGCGGCTGCAGGCCGCGCTCCAGGAGGATGAGAGCGCCGGGGCTGAGGCCTCTATGGGGGAGGATCCCGGCTTTCTGGATGCGCTGGCAGCCGGGACGGCCTCGCCGGGCGGGGGGTCGGCGGCGGCTTTCTCCGGGGCTGCCGCGGCGGCCCTGGCTGCCATGGTCGCCCGCCTGACCCTCGGCAAGAAAAAATACGCTGCGGTGGAGGAAGAGATGCGCCGCCTGCTGGATGAAGCCGAAGCCCTGCGCGCCGGCATGACCCAGATGGTGGAGCGCGATGCCGCCGCCTTTGACGTGGTGATGCAGGCGTATAAGCTGCCGAAGAATACCCCCGATGAGATCGAAACGCGCAAGCAGGCGATCGAACGCGGCCTGCTGGGCGCGGCAGCCGTCCCCCTGGAGTCCGCCCGCGGGGCGGTGAGGGCGATGGAGCTGGCGCTGCAGGCCGCGGAGAAGGGCAACCTGACCGCCATCAGCGACGGGGCGACAGGCGCCGCCCTGGCGCGCGCCGCCCTGACCGGCGCCGGCTACAACGTGCGCATCAATATCGGCAGCCTGGAAGACCCGCAGCCCGGCAGGCCCATGCTGGAGGAGCTGGAGGCGCTGGAACGCCGGGCGGATGAGCTTGAGGCGCAGGTGCGCGAGCAGCTCCGGGTGCGAGGGGGTCTGGCGTTTTGAGGCCGCAGCCGGCTCAGTTTCGGAAGCGGGAGCGCCCG
>JAEWYL010000234.1 GCA_023395675.1 Chloroflexota bacterium
CGTGTAACCGGGATTGTGAAAAACAATTTGACAAAAACCGTTACTGATGTGAAAGTCACCGCCGTTGCCTATGATGACGCAGGGGCGATGATTGGTGGCGGATACACTTATGAAAGTTTTATCCCAACGAGCAGTGAGACCGGAATTCAGATCGGGGTAAAAATGGCCGGTTCTCCTGCAAAAGTGGAACTTTATCCAACGGTGTCAGGATTGTCGTTTATTAGTGAACCAAACGAAGAGCTCCCAATCCTGGAAATCATCCAGCAAGGTTATGGGCAGGAGAATAGTAGAATTGGCGCTGCTTTCCTTTTGGAAAACCAGGACGCTAAACAGGCAGTCGAAGATACCCAATATCGAGTAATCATATACGCCGAGGACGGCGCCGTCCTGGCGGCAGAGGAAGGTTCCTCAAATGTAATCCTTCCCGGTGAAACCCAAGGAGTTTTTGCAGATTTCTCAATTCCTGATGAAACTGCCGCCTCCCAGATGGTTGTTCAACTTCTACCTGGCCAGTTATATCCATCTGAAACGGTTTCAAAAATATTCAATGTTGAGCAGATTAGTTATTTGCCTGAGGGTTTATTCCCAAAAGGTAGTGGCGTAGTGATAAATGGGCTAAATCAGGATATCACCGACATCCGGGTGGATTTCATTGCGTTTGATTCGGAAGGAGCCATTATCGGGGGTGGTTATACTTATCTTGACTTCCTTCCTGCCAGCAGCCAGGCAGCCGTCGAATCCACTCTGGTACTCGGTGGTGATACCTCTAAGGTTGAAATCTACCCGCGTATCAGCAATCTTTCGATCCTGGAAGATGTTGCCTCTGAGGGTCCGGCTGTTAAACTTCTTGCACAGGGATACAGTCAAGATGGTAATCAGGTAGGTGTTATATTTCTGGTAGAAAATACTGATGATGTGAATTCCATTGAACAGACCCAATACCAGGTTGCTGTGTATGATGATAACGGGAATGTTCTGGACACGGATTCGGGTTATATCAATTTGATCTATCCTCGATCAACTACCGCGGGTTACACCAGTCTCTTTTTGCCGGATGGAAGCGAAGCATCCAGAGTTGAAGTTCAAATTAAGTCGGGAAATTCTACTGCTACAGATAATCTTGAAGATCCATTTTCCTATGATCAGGTCAACTTCTTGTCTGATCCTTACTTCCCGAAAATTACAGGGATCATTCATAACAGTCTGGATAAGCAGGTAGACGACATTAAAGTAGTAGCGGCAGCTTATGATGAGTCGGGTGCGCTCATCGGGGGAGGTTATACTTTTCTGGACTTTGTCCCTGCCAATGGTCAGGCTCCAGTTGAAATGACAGTCATAGTATCGGGAACACCTGCCCGGATCGAGCTGTATCCGCAGTGGACCAGCCTCTCGGATCTCAGCGATTAGCTTAGTTGGTGGGACTGAAGCAATTAAATGCTTCGGACCCACCATCCTTACTTAGTTCGGGGAAGAAACCGTCAAACTGCTTTGTATTGTGGGAGCACCCGCTTTCAGTCTGAAGCAGTTTACGAGGAATCAAAACAAACCCCGGACCGCTTAGCGGTCTGGGGTTTGCTTTACTATTCGGACACCCGACGCCCGACCCTTCAGTCCCCCCTCGCCTCTTCGCTCACCCTCAGCCGGTTTTCCACCTCCTTCACCCCGAACACCGCCTCGGCCAGGTCCTCGGCCAGCCACTTCTCCTCCCGGCGGGAGACGGCGCCCTGCAGCTGCACCTGGCCCTCCTGCACCTGCACCTCGACGCCGCGGGCGTCGAGGGCGCCGTGGCGGGTGAGCAGGTCGCACACTTCCTCGTGGATGCGCTCGTCGGAGCGGGTGTAGCCGCGCGGGCCGATGCCGTAGTAGGGACCCCGGGCGGCGCGGTATGCGCGGTAGGCGAACCCGGGGGCCAGGGGCTCGGCTGCCCGCTGGCGCCCGCCCCGGTCCCAGCCGCGGCGCAGGCGCCGCTCGCTGCGCTCCCGCTCGGCGCGAATGCGCTCCCGGTCGAACTGGCCCTCGTCCATCTCCCAGTCCTGGCGGTAGGGGGTGCGCCGGGCGAAGTCCTCCAGGTTTGTGCCGTGCACAGAGGGACGGTCGAAGCCGCGCTCCATGCGGTAGCGGGGCGAATCCACGAAGCTGCCGCCGCGCGGCCGGCGCCCACCCCGGCGCGAGGCGCCCCGGCCTGCGCCTGCTTCGAACTCCTCCCGGTCCCCCGGATACGGGCGCTTGCCCTGCGGGCCGCGGTGCGCGTAGCCGGGTTCGTCGTCTTCTGCCGCCCAATCCGGGCGCCGCTCCCACTCGGGCTCGCCCCGCCCGAGCAGGGCGCGGTTCTCCGCCTCCCGGAAGCCTCGGTCCGAGTACTCGCGGTTGTAGCGCGCCCCGCGCCCGAGGGCGAAGTCGCGCTCGTAGTTGTAATGCGGGCTCTCATAATCGCCCATCTCGTTGTAGTGCAGGTCCTCGCCTTCAGGCGGGTAGGCGCGCCGGCCGGCGCGCCGGTTGGCGGCCCGGCTGCCGGCGCGCCCGAAGGCCGGGCGCCCGAACTCGCGGGCGTAATCCCCCTCCGGCAGCTCGCCGGGCTCGTAATAGCGCCGGTCGGCCTCGCGCTCCACCGCCCGGGGCCCATAGCGTCCCTCCGGGGCGCGCCGCGGCGCCTCTTCCTCCCCCTCCCACCAGTAAGGGTCAAACTCGCGTCGATACCTGTCAGCCACCGGTCACTCCTTTCCAGCTGCGAGCCGTCCGGCTCCTTCCAGCAGGGCGGACGTCTCCATTCGTCTTCCCTCCCGCCTGACCTGCTCCCTCACCGCGCCTGTTTCCCACTCCCTCTGAACGCAGTACCCCACCCGCCGCCTTACGCTTAAAACCCCGCCACCTCAAACCCATCCCGCCTGAGCTGCTCCAGCAGCAGGGCCCGGGCCCCGGCCTCGCCGGGCAGCTCCTCCGGGCTGCAAGGTGCGGTATGCCCCGCCGCCCGCCCGGAGCTCCAGGTGCGGGTGGTGGTGTCCAGGGCGTACCAGCGGTCGCAGAGGATCACGTCCAGCGTCCCGAACTGGTAGAACGGCGGGCCGATCTTGCTCAGGTCCAGCTCCAGGCGGCCCTGCTCGTTGTCTCGCCGGTAATTGGGGGCGGCGCTGAAGATGGGCCGCCCCGCCGGGGGCTCGCCCCGCAGCAGCGAGCGCCCCGCCATCCACTCCGGCTGCTCCAGGCCCAGGTAGTCCAGCACGGTCGGGGCGACGTCCAGGTTCTGCGTGTTGTTCCGCAGCCGCCCGGCGTGCGCCCCCCCGGGGAAGCGCAGCAGCAGCGGGGTGCGGATGCGCAGCTCGTTGTTCCGCCCGTGGTCCGAGTAGACAACCACCAGGGTGCGCTCCAGCGCGCCCAGCCGCTCCAGCTCGGTCACCGCCGCCCGCAGGTTCGCGTCGAACTCGCGCAGGGCGTCGTCGTAATCCTCGTACAGGTACTGGTGGGTGCCCATCAGGTGCACGTGGGCGAACCAGGGCCCGGGGGCCTCGCGGAAGAGGGCGAAAAGCTGCTCCAGGCGCTCGGGATCGCTGCTGCTGTCCAGCCCGCCGGTGACCTGGGCGTAGGGGTTGGGCATGGCGCGCAGGTAGAAGCTGTGCGCCAGCCGGTCGTTCAGGCGCTTGCCGGTCAGGGAGAGGAAGTAGGCGCTCTCGTCGGGGATGCGCCCGCGCGCCAGGGCGTACAGCCCGGCGCCGGCCGCGGCGCGCCCGTTGACGGAGATAAAGCCGTCCAGCAGGTTGGCGCTTTCGGCGTCGCCGTAGTAGTCCACGCTGAGCTGGACGGTGGTGTAGCCCGCCCGCTTCAGGAGGCCGGGCAGGTGCCGGAAGGCGTCCGCGCCGCGCAAGGTGTCGGGCGGGAAGAGCATGCGCGTGCGGGTGGGCAGCTGCCCGGTGAACATGGAGGCCAGCGACCCGGTGGTGAGGTTGGCGTTCGGGAAGTTGTTCTCGGAGAGCAGGGATTCCCGCGCCAGCTCGCTCAGGAAGGGCGTGGTCTTCTCCCGGTAGCCGTAGGCCGACAGGCGGGAGGCGTTCAGCCCGTCGCTGCCGATGAGCAGGATATTCGGGCGCGCCCGGGGCCGCCCGGTGTCGGGCAGCAGGGCGCCGCCGGGCTCGCGCTCCAGGTACAGGCTGCCTCCGAAGGGGATGGAAAGCGCCAGCACGGCCGCGCAGGCATAGGCGCCGAGCTTCAGCCGCGGCGCGGCCTGCCGCCTGCCCTCCGCCGCCCTCACCACGCGGGCGGCGGCGTTCACCAGGAGCAGCAGGAAGAGCAGCGCGTAGCCGGCCCGCAGGGGGCCGGCCGCGGTCACGATCCCCACCTGGAACAGGGTGTAGGTGAAGTTGTCCACCAGCAGCAGGCCGGCCGAGGCCAGAAAAACCGCCGGGACCAGCGCGCCGGCCCAAAGCAGGGGCCGGCGCAGCCTGTCGGGGCCGAGCGCCAGCGAGAGCAGCGCGAGGGGCAGCAGGAGCAGCACTCCCGCCCCTGCCAGCGCCAGCCCGCTGAGGGTCAGCACCCCCAGCCGCTGGCTCCACGAAAGCGGGCTCATGAACGAGGGTTGGGTCGCCTGGAAGAGCCACTCGCTGAAGGTGTAGAAATA
>JAEWYL010000026.1 GCA_023395675.1 Chloroflexota bacterium
CCCCGGGCTTCTGGCTGCCCCCCAGCCCTTGTGTCTGTCCCTCCGGGTTTATTGGGCCGTACGCCGGAGGAGATGGCCCCCTTGTGCGCCCCCTTCTCTCCCCAGGCCGGTACTGCCCCATCCCCTATGAGCGGCAGGAAGATCCCCATCCTATCCACTGCTCGCCCGAATTAATACCCCCAACCTTTCTCTGCTCTATAGGATAGCCGGTTTTGGCCCGCAGCGCATCACTCCGGCATCCATCTTTTCGGGTGATTTCGGAGCCCTGAAGGGATGATGCGCCGGTCATCCCGGGTGACCGGGAAGATAGACCCTGAAGGTCTTGAAGCCTTCAGGGTCTCAATCTCAGGCCAGGTCCGGCGCGCCCGCTCCGGTCTGGCGCAGGTACCAGCGCCCGTCCTGGGGGCGGAAGATCAGCTCGAAGACCCGGTCCCCGGGGATCATGACCAGGATATGCTGCTCGCCCTCGTGCTGCCAGCGGCGCCCGATGGACTCGACCGCGTGCGTGCGCCCGTTCCAGGTGAAGTGCAGGGGGTGCGCCTGCCCTTCCCGGTCAAAATGGGCCGTGACTTCGATTGGCTCCACCGTGTCTCCTCGCTTGAGATGTATGCCGCCCGGCGGTTTTTCCCCAAAAATCCGTCAGCGTAGATAATCCACCAGCAGCTGCAGGGCCTGCTGGGCGCTCTGGGTTTTGACCTCCAGGCGGTCGCCCTGGAAGTGGAAATTCCAGGCCTGCTCCACGCCCGGGGCGCTCAGCCCGATCCATACCAGCCCGACGGGCTTGCCGGGCTGCCCGCCGCCCGGCCCGGCGATGCCGCTGACCGAGAGCCCCAGGTCGGCCGAAAGGGCGCGCCGCGCCCCGCAGGCCATTTCCAGCACGGTCTCCCGGCTCACGGCGCCGTACTGCTCCAGGGTTTCCCAGCGCACGCCCAGCAGCCGCACTTTCGCCTCGTAGGCGTAGGCCGTGACGCCGCCCATAAAGTAGGTGGACGAGCCGGGCACGTTGGTGATGCGGTGCCCGAGCAGCCCGCCGGTGCAGGATTCGGCCAGCGCCAGCCGCAGGCCGCGCTGACGCAGCAGGGTCCCCAGGGTGTGTTCCAGAGGCGTTTCGGTTTCGCTCATGCCAGCACTTTGTGTCCCATCTTCAGCAACGCTCCGGCGTGCGCCGGCCGGGGTTCAGCCCTCAGCCAGCACCAGCCGCCGCAGGCGGAAGGCCACCCACTGCCCGTAATCCAGGTCGTCCCCCTCGCCCTCGAGCGGGATGGAGAGGCGCTCCTCCCCGAGCTGCACCTCCAGCAGCCCGTGCTCCTGCTCGTCGTCCAGCCACAGGATGGAGGTCGCCATCCCCACCGCCTCGAAATCCCCCGGCGCCTCGGAGGGAGAAAGGGCGGGCGTGGGGGCTGCCTGCGCCGCCAGAGGGCGCAGGCCGGTGATCTCCTCCGGCAGGAGCCGCACATCGCATTCCCGGCCCGCGCCGTCCAGCGGCTCGCCCGGCGGCAGGGCCAGGAAGGCTGCGCCGCCTCCCAGCTCCGAGGTGAAGCGGCAGGGGAAGCCCACCGCCTTCCCGCCCAGCACCGGCTGCGGGCGGGAGAGGTCCAGGTCGAGGATCGTCACGCGCATGCGGCCCGCTACAATTCTACCCAGGGGGTGTCTTCGTCCGGATCCTCCAGCGACTCCGGCCCAACGTAGACCTTGGGCGCTTTGAAGAGGTCCTGGAGGAAGATGAAATAGCTCATCACGGTCTGGAACATCGCCTGGTGGTCAGTATCGTCCGGGAAGACCTGGTCCGACCACCACACCAGCTCGAGGTCCACCCGGTCCCGCGCCACGGTGTGCACGATCAGGTGCACGTCCAGATCCAGTCCGGGGAGGTTGGCGGTGTAGTTGGCGTCCAGCCCGCTGATCTCATCCTTCAGGAGCCTGGCGACGTTGAGCTGAATCGTCTCCGGGC
The DNA here is from genome assembly GCA_023395675.1 of Chloroflexota bacterium. Classification (GTDB taxonomy): domain Bacteria; phylum Chloroflexota; class Anaerolineae; order Anaerolineales; family UBA4823; genus JAEWYL01. Next base: position 1,952 of record JAEWYL010000026.1, read on the forward strand.
CGACAAACTGCGGCTCTCCGCCGCTCTCACCGCCATAGATCGAAACCCGGAAGTTCGCGGAGTCCTTCGACAGGGTATCGAAGGAATGCGGCAGGATTTCCATCGCCACTTTTGGAAAGATCGCCTGGAAGGGGGTCCCGTCGAACTCGGTAATCCAGCTCTTGCTCTCTTTCCAGGCCCGGCTAATCCGTTCTTGAATCTTGTCCATCTCTTTCCATCCTTTTCCCTCTTATACCACTATTCCGCAATTTCAGGCGGTGTATCTGCCAGCACTCCAATCTTTATTGTCCGATATGATAGAATAGATGTACTATGATGGACAGGTCAGATCATCTCTCAGCGGTGCTCGAATCGCTGCCCACCCGCCCCGGCTGCTACCTGATGAAGAACGCCGACGGAAAAGTCATTTACGTCGGTAAGGCGATCAATTTGCGCAACCGGGTGCGTTCGTATTTCCACAGCAGCCAGACCCACCCGCGCACCCTGAAGCTGGTACGCAATATTGCCGACATCGAATGGATCGTGGTCGATTCCGAGCTGGAAGCCCTGATCCTGGAGATGAACCTGATCAAGAAATACAAGCCGCACTACAACGTGCGTCTGAAGGACGATAAGCGCTACCCCTACATCAAGGTCCATTGGGCCCAGGACTTCCCTAAGGTGACCGTCACGCGGCAGATGCTGCAGGACGGCTCGCGCTACTACGGGCCCTACACCAGCGTCTGGGCGGTGCACCAGACCCTGGACGTGCTGCGCAAGATCTTCCCGTACCTCACCTGCGACCGGGTGATCACCGGGGAGGACGAGCGCGCCTGCCTGTACCACGACATCAAGCTGTGCTCCGCCCCCTGCATCGGCGCCATCAGCCGCGAGGCCTACCGCCAGATGATTGACGACCTGTGCCAGTTCCTCCAGGGCCGCACCGAGAAGATTGTCAACCGGCTGAAGCTGGAGATGGAACAGGCCTCCGAGGAGCTGCGCTTCGAGAAAGCGGCCGCCGTCCGAGACCAGCTCCGGGCGATCGAGAACGTGGTCGAGAAGCAGAAGGTGGTGTCCTCCGAGTATCAGGATTCGGACGTGATCGCCCTGGCGCGCTCGAACGGGGAAGCCTGCGTGCAGGTGTTTTTTATTCGCGCCGGGAAGCTGATCGGGCGGGAGTACTTCCTGGTCGAAGGCACGGAGGCCAGCTCGGACGCCCAGGTGCTGACCGAGTTCATCAAGCAGTTTTACGACCAGGCCCCGACCGTGCCGGAGCAGATGCTGCTGCCCAACGAGGTGGAGGAGGCCCAGATCATCCGCCAGTGGCTGGCGCAGAAGGCCAACGGCGAGAAGGTGGAGATCCTGGTGCCTCACCAGGGCCAGCAGCGCGACCTGGTGGAGCTGGCGGCGCAGAACGCAGCCGAGACCCTCCACGCTTTGAAGGTGCAGTGGGAGGCCGACAAGCACAAGCAGGAAGAGGCGCTGGCGGAGCTGCAGGCGGCCCTGAGCCTCTCGGGCCCCCCCAACCGCATCGAGTGCTACGATATCTCCAACACGCAGGGGACCGCCGCGGTCGGTTCGATGGTGGTCTTCGAGCAGGGGGTGCCGAAAAAAGGGCACTACCGGCATTTCAATATCCGCACCGTGCAGGGCCCGAACGATTTCGACAGCATGGAAGAGGTGCTGACCCGGCGCTTCAACCGCTGGCAGGCCATCCAGGAGGCCGCCCAAACCCCCGGCGGGGCAGGCGGCAAGCGCCCGGACGCCTCCTTCGCCCTGCTGCCCGACCTGCTGATCGTGGACGGCGGCAAGGGGCAGCTCAGCCGGGCGGTGGCCGTGCTGGAGCGCTTCGACCTGCTGGATAAGGTGCCGGTGGCGGGGCTGGCGAAGCAGAACGAGGAATTGTTCCTGCCCGGGCGGCCCCAGCCCATCCTCCTGCCGCGCCATTCCCAGGGCCTCTACATGATCCAGCGCATCCGGGACGAGGCGCACCGCTTCGCCATCACCTCGCACCGCAAACAGCGCACCAAGACCGGCATGGCCTCCCGGCTGGACGTGATCCCCGGCATTGGTCCGGCCAAGCGCAAGGCGCTGATCAAACATTTCGGTTCGGTGGCCGACATCGAGGCGGCCAGCCTGGAAGAGCTGTCGGCCGTCCCCGGCATCACCACGAAACTGGCGGAGTCCATCAAGGCCCACCTGGAGTAGCGGTATAATGAACGGATGAGCTTCCGGCAAAGCGCGGGAAGGGAGCGCTAAGGGGGGCTCCCCCGGCCTCCCGCTTGAGCCGGACGGCCTGAGAATGCAGCTGACTGGAAGCGAACTCAAAAACCAGGCGGCACAAAAACCATTTTGAGAAGTCTTCCAACCGTATTGGAGCAAGGTATGGCAAACAAGCGTAAAAACCGGGCCGGTCAGGACCGGCGCCAGGTGTCAATCCAGCAGATCATTTTTGTGGTCATTTCGATCCTGATCATCCTGGCCTGGGTGCTGGGATCGGTCTTCGGTTTCTGAATCACGAAAACCCTCCGGGCCGCGGTACCCGAACCGGCGGCTCAAAAAACGAGCATGGGCAGGGCCACGGGCCCGCCCATGCTCGTTTTTTTTTAAGCCGGCGTTCCAGAGGGCGGCGTTAGGGAGGGTGTTTTGGATCGGTTTAAAGTTATTCCGAACAGGCCGGATGCGCTGTAGCATAAGTATTGGTTATGGTAAGGGCTGTTGACCTCAGCAATTTTTATGGAAGTAGAGGGTAATTAATAGTATAATCATCTTAATTTAATGTGGATTCGCGCTGGGGGGCCTCAGGCGCTACCTGTGCCCGGATTCACTGAGGTTTCATTTCCTGTTTTATCGATAGCTGGCGTTTGATCAAGAGAAGGGGGAGGTGGGTCAGATTCGGCTGCCCGGACCTGCCCAGTAGAGTCTTGCTTTAATAAGAGGGAAAATAATATGAAATCAAACCGCTGGACCGTTTTGCTATTGGCTGTTATGATGATCGTAACGCTGGCGCTGGGCGCCTCCCTGGTTACCACCTCCCAGGCGCAGACCCCGGGCGGGCAGATCTGCTACGCCATCGCCGACAACGACGATCATCGTAACCTGGACACGCTGACGATTGCCGATTTCGATACACGCACCGAGATCCTGATCGGCACCACCAACACCGACAACGTGGAGGCCATCGCCTTCCACCCCCCCACCGGGCGGCTTTTCGGCGCGCAGCGTGATACGCTCGGCACTTTCAATCTGACCACGGCCCAGTTTACCCCGGTCGGCGGGACCTTCGGCTCCGGTTCGGGCGAATACGGCAATATCCAGATCAATGACGTGGACGCCCTCACCTTCGACGCCGTAACCGGAATCCTGTGGGGCGCCAGCCGCCGTTCCGCTGCAGGCGAGCATGACGTCTTCGTGCAGATTGATATCACCACCGGGGCCATCGTTCAAGACGCCTTCGGTCCCAACGTGGATTACGTGGTGGCCCGCCCTCCGGCGGGGAACGGCGATTTCGTAGATATCGACGATATGGCGATTGACCCGCTCACCCAGATCATGTACGCCACCGCCAACGACGCCGGGCAGCGCGACCACCTGGTGACGGTGGATCGTGTCACCGGCGTGATCACCGACCTGGGCCTGCTGGGCGTGAACGATATGGAAGGCCTGGCTTTCGACACCACCGGGGAGCTGATCGGCACCACCGGTAAGGTGGGCGGCGTTACCGCCAACAGCCTGTTCGAGATTGACAAGGACACCGCGGTCGCCAACGTGGACTCGCACTTCCCGCTTTCGATCGGGGGCGCGTTCGATTACGAAGGGGTGGACTGCCTGACCTCCTGGACCATCCAGACCCGCACCCCCACGCCGACCAATACTTCGAG
>JAEWYL010000043.1 GCA_023395675.1 Chloroflexota bacterium
ATCTGGTGGGGGCGGTAGCGCTGCTCTCCGAAGGTCTGCTCATACATCAGGCGGGTGGCGTTAAAATTGATGTCTATCCCGATGAGGTCCATGAGTTGAAAAGGACCCATCCGGAAGCCCCCACCCAAACGAACGATCCGGTCAATCTGCGCGTGCGAGGCGGCCCCTTCACCCAGCAAGCGCAGGGCTTCACCATAGAATGGGCGCGCCACGCGGTTGACGATGAAACCGGGTGTATCCCGTACCACAACCGGGGTTTTTCCCAGCTTTTCGGCCAGTTCTACCAGGGATGAGACCGTCTGTTCCCCCGTCTGCGCTCCGCGCACGATTTCCACCAGGGGCAGGACCGGAGCCGGGTTGAAAAAGTGCATCCCAGCCAGGCGTTCGGGTGTAGAAATTTCGGATCCGATGGCGGTTACGGGCAGGCTGCTGGTATTCGTCGCCAGAATCGCCGGGGGCGGGCAGAGGCTGTCCAGGCGGCGAAACAACTCGGCTTTCAACGCCAGGTCCTCCGGAGCGGCCTCGATGACCACCCCGGAGCCGCAGAGGCGCTCCAGCTCGCTGACCAGCGCCAGGCGGCGCAGATGCCCGCTCTGCCCTTTTCGTTCCAGGTGTTTCTCGATGTAGAGGCGCGCTTTTTCCAGGACCGCAGGCGAGACATCGTAAAGGATGACCGGCATTCCGGACTGCAGGACGGCCAGGGCGATCCCGCTGCCCATGGTGCCCGCGCCGGCAATCCCGATCTGCACAGAATAAGGGCTGATGAATTGAAGGGTCATAGATCCCAGGATATGATCATTAGGGTTTCACTGGCCGCCGAAACGAGGGGGCCGCTTCTCAAGGAAAGCCGCCATGCCCTCCTTCTGATCCTCGGTGTCGAAAAGGAGCAGGTAATTGCGGCGTTCCACCTCCAGTCCCTCTCTCAGACTGGTCTCAATCCCGTGGCGCACAGCCTCCCTGGCCAAACGCACAGCCAGGGCGGGGCGGGAAGCGATCAGGCGGGCCAGGGCGAGAGCCTCCTCCAGGCAACGCTCCGGCGGGACCAGGCGGTTGGCCAGCCCGGCGGCATAGGCGTCCTGGGCAGAGAGCGGCTCTCCGGTCAGGATCAGCTCCATAGCCCGGTAGGGACCGAGGGCGCGCGCCAGGCGCTGCGTCCCGCCTGCCCCCGGCATGATGCCCAGCTTGATCTCCGGCTGGGCAAAACGCGCCGCTTCAGAGGCGACGATGAGATCGCACTGCATTGCCAGCTCGCAGCCCCCACCGTAGGCGTAGCCATTGACCGCCGCAATCAGAGGCGTGTTCAGTCGGTTCAGACGCTTCCAGTAAGCGCGCGTATCGAGCTCCATAATCTCGGAGGGGGAGGCGGAGGCCATGACCCGAATATCGGCCCCGGCTGCAAATGCGCGCCCTTTACCAGTGAGGACGATCACCCTTACCTGAGGGTCCGCATCCAGAGCTTCCAGCGTATCGCAAAGGGTGGAAAGCATCACAGGACTGAGCGCGTTGAGCGCCTCCGGGCGGTTGAGATAGACCACCGCAGCCTGTTCTATTCGTTCGGTTAAGACCATAGATTCTTCTTTCATCGTCACCTGTCTGTCGATTACGGGGAGGCGAACACCAGGGTATAGTAGCCGCGGTAGGTGCTGTCGGCGCTGTAGACATAGCCAATACCGACTTCGGAGACCTGGGGGTCCATGATATTGTCATGGTGGACCTGGCTGGACATCCACCAGTTGAACGCGCCCTGCGGAGTCCCGCCAAATTCCGGATTGCCCACATAGATGTTTTCAGTCGCCCGGCTGTAACTGTAGCCCTGAGCGGAGATGCGCCCGTACCAGTTGGAGCCGTCCGAACCGGTGTGGTCCACAAAGTCGCGGCAGGCCATATCCTCGCTGTGAGCGTCCGCAGCCTGCGAGAGCGAGGCGTCCAGCCTGAGAGTCTGCAGGCCCGCGGCCTCCCGGGCTGCATTGAGCAGCTGCAGGAGCGTGCCGGTATACTCCGGATTCCGTTCAGAGAGGCACGCATCCGTGCCGGATGATTGTGGCCCCGGCGTAGGTTCGATCCAGTTGACCACGATGCGGACCCAGATGGTATTTCTGCCCAGGTGCCCAACCCCAAAAATGCTCCCCGACGCATCTGCAAATTTCCAGTTTCCATAGCGCACCCCGCCCCCGGTTGGGGCGGTGAAATCCAGGGAGATGTCCGTGCTGGTCCCCGGGGGTACCGGTTCTGGAAGAAGGTATGGAGAAGCGGCCCCCATTGGGTCTCCGCTGTCAAATACCAGCGCGTAACCCGCGCTCCAGGTACAGGTCCCGGCGTTGTAGATGCGCCAGGTTTTGACAAAGCCTTCCCCCTGCCGGAAGCGGGTGTCATCTGGAACGGTGATATCGCCCTCAAATGCGGCCAGGTTCGTGCAGTTTGCATCCAGCGTGCCTTCAGCCGGAGGCTGTTCCTGGTCCGGGGAGGCAGGCTGAGGGGTTGCACTTGGAACTGCTGTTTCCGTCCGGGTTACGGCAGCGCCGGTGGGGGTAATTTCCTCAGGCGCGGAGGCTGTCTCTATGTCTGAATCTGCAGGTCCTGGCGTACGGGTGATAACGGCCTCCCCGCTCAGATCCATCCCTGCGGACCTCTCCGTGCGCGCAGGCGTAGCGGTTTGTATGGAAGACTGCAGTCGAGGTGGGGCTGCGACTGAGGCCGTCGCGCTGGCCGTTACCAACTGGCGGGCGGCGGTTGGGGACGGTTCCGGGGTCTCCTGAGCGCGCTGGCAGGCAGCCGCGGCGAAGAGCAGCAGCAGGGAAAGGAGGGCGAGCGGCCGTAGGTTCATGTAAGCATTCCTTGATAATGGCAATGAAACCAGGCTGAGGTATTCGAATGGAAATGTACTTCGAAGCCATCCAAAATGACTGTATTGATAACCGCTAGTAATCCAGCAGTTTCTGCATGGTCTCCTGCAAGCTGCTAACGCTGGGGATCACCCCTTCCATGGCCTCCAGATTGAAGGGAATGGGGATATCCGGGGTGGCCAGGCGTGCGACCGGCGCGTCCAGGTAGGTGAAAGCCTCCGAGGCAATGGAGGCGATAATCTCCCCTGCAAAGCCGGCGGTGAGCGTGTCTTCATGGGCGACCAGCACTTTGCCGGTGCGCCGGGTCCATTCCAGGACCTGCTCTTGATCCCAGGGGATGATCGTACGCAGGTCCAGCACAGCGACCCGCCCGGGAAAAGCCCGGGCAGCGGCGAGACAGCGGTGGACCAGCTCCCCCCAGGTGACCACCAGCAGCTCATTCCCCTCTGCCAGCAGCGCAGCCCGGCCGAAGGGCAGGCAGTAGTCGTCCCCGGGATATGGCCGGCGGCCTTCGGCCGTGTCCAGCAGCGCCCGGTGCTCGAAGAAGAAGGTCGGATCATCGCCGCGCAGGGCAGCGCGCAGCAAACCCACCGCGTCCCCGGCATTCGAGGGGAAGGCGATGCGCCAGCCCAGAGTGTGGGCATAGACGGCCTCAGCGGTCACACTGTGCCAGGGGTCGCCGGTCTTCTTCCCGTAGCCGACCGGGATCCTGACCACGACCGGAGCGGCGAAGCGGTTGGCGGTGCGCCAGCGCAGGGTCCCCAGGTCCGTAATCTGCTCGTGGGCCGGGTCGGCATATTTGCGAAACTGGATTTCGGGGACAGGCAGGAGCCCGGCGAGAGCCAGCCCGGTCGAACGGCCGATGATGCCGTCCTCGGAGAGGGATGTGTCGAAAACGCGGCCCGGTCCGAAATGCGCCTGCATATCCAGGGTCGCCCCGTGCACACCGCCCTTCGCTCCCACATCCTCCCCAAACACCAGTAGGCGCGGGTTCAGGCGCATCTCGGTCTCCAGAGTGCGGCGAATAGCGTCCACCATATTGAGGCGCGGGCCGCCGGAGGCAGCCTGCGGGCTGTCCGCGCCCATTTCGGGCAGCGCGCCATCGGGACGCAGGCCCCCTTGAAGCGGGGGAATGCCCTCGTAAAAGCGGTGGCGGACAACTTCCTCGGGTGTAGGCCCCGGACTGTTCTCCGCCTCCTCCAGAGCCTGCTCCAGGCTCTCGCGCGCTTCTTGCGTCCAGGCCTCCCAGGTTT
>JAEWYL010000105.1 GCA_023395675.1 Chloroflexota bacterium
CCCCCCGGGGGGGGCGGCCACCCCCCCCCCCCCGAAGCTCCCGTGCTTAATCGATCAAGTTGATCGGGACGAAATTGCTCTTGTGAACGGCTGCGACGCTGACCTTAGCCGCCACATCTTCAGCCACCTGCACCAGCGCCCTGGCTACCGGCGATTCGGGCCGCGCCACGACCACAGGCTTGCCGCTGTCTCCACCCTCCCGTACGGCAGGGTCCATCGGGATTGCGCCGATGAAGGGCACCTCGGCGTCGTTCGCCAGGCGCTCGCCGCCGCCCGCGCCGAAGATATCCATGCGCGTGCCGTCCGGCAGCTCGAGGTAGCTCATATTCTCCACCACGCCGAAGATGGGCACGTCCAGCTGGCGGAACATCTCCAGCCCGCGACGCGCGTCATCCAGGGAGACCTGCTGCGGCAGCGTGACGATAATCCCGCCGCTGAGCGGCAGCGACTGGGCCAGGCTGAGCGCCGCATCGCCCGTTCCGGGCGGCAGGTCCACGATCAGGTAATCCAACTCGCCCCATTCCACATCGGTCAGGAACTGGCGGATAGCGGAGTGCAGCATGGGGCCGCGCCAGATCAGAGGCTGGTTGGGCTTTACCAGGAAACCGATGGACATCATCTTAACGCCGTAGGCCTCCGCCGGAACCAGCTTGTTGCCCTGTGTCGCCGGCAGCCTTTCCACACCCATCATGGTGGGCACATTCGGCCCGTAAATGTCTGCATCCAGCAGGCCAACCCGGGCGCCGCTCTGCGCCAGCACAACCGCGATATTGACCGCAACCGTGCTCTTGCCCACCCCGCCCTTGCCGGAGGCGACCGCAATGGCGTTCCGGATGGGCAGATCCAGCAGGCCGCGCGGCCTGCCGTCATTGGGTACATTCGCGTCCAGTTTAATCTGGACCGTTTTCACACCCGGGACCGCTTCGACCGCCTCCCGCGCCTCCCGCTCGATGCGGGACTTCAGCGGGCAGGCCGGTGTGGTCAGCATGATGGTAAAGCTAACCGCATCCCCGGATACTTCCAGGTCCCGGATCATATTTAATGTCACCAGGTCCCGGTGCAGTTCAGGTTCCTGCACCTTACTGAGAGCAGCCATGACAGCTTCTTTGCTAATTTTTTGTGTAAACATTATTTCCTTCACTTTCGAATCAAACGTGCAATCCGCTAATTATAACCCGAGTCCTGAGCTACCTCTTTTCCCGAACCAGGTAGCGGTCTACCTCCTGCCTGGCGGCAGCGTAGCTCTTCAAAAGCTCCTCGTCGCCGCCTCGATACCTGCGCACTGCCTGAACCGCGCACTGCGGGCAGCCGCGCAGCGCCTTGAAGGAATCGGCATGGCAGGAGACGCAGCCCGCCAGTTTCACCATTAAGAGCACCAGCGCCAGCCTCTCCGGATCCACCCCCTCTTTCGGCTGCACACGGTCCACCAGCGCCTGCCACGCCGGACCGCGCAGATCCCGGAGTTCCGGGATCAGGCGCGGGGGAAAGAGCAGTTCGGTTTCCGGGTTTAGCATGGTTCAATCCTGATAACAATTCAGGCGGCGGACGGTCTAGCGTGCCGTTCCCAGCCTCTTAGGATGCTCTGGCTTTCTTGGCTGCCTTTGCAGCCTCAGCCTCTGCCCGGGCGGTCTCTTCACGCTCGTAGTTGGTCGGGCGGATGGAGGCCTAGTAAGAGAGCGGGCGTTCGAGCTTCTCTTTATCGTAGATATTCTTCTCCAGGCGGTTGTACACCGAGAGCTCGTAATCGTGATCCATTTTGATCGCGTCAAACGGGCAGTATTCGGCACAGAAACCGCAGTTCATGCAGATATCTACGTCAATATAGAACTCCGCCGGATCGGGGATCGGGCGGCCTGTCTCGGGGTCGCTCGTGCGGACGATCCAGATGCACTGCGGGGGGCAGACCTTGGCGCAGATCCCGCAGGAGGTGCAGCGGTGATTCTTCTCGCCGTCCGGGCCTTCCTCATACACCAGGAAGGGGATGTAGCGAAACTCTTCCGGGACCGGCAGCTTCTCCTCCGGGTACTGGACCGTGAAAATGCCCCGGGTCTCGGTGCTGCGGCGGTGGGCTACCCCCTCCTCGGTATAGTAGCGCTTGCCCAGCCACTTAATATCGTCCAGGTAGGTCTCCACAAACCGCTTCAGGGTTACCCCCATGCCTTTGATGATTCCAAGTCCGTCCATGTTCCCTCTCTTTACCGGTCTGTCTCGCCGAGCACAATGTCAATGGACCCGAGAATACCGACCGCGTCCGCGATCTTGTTCCCTACAGCCATGGTTTCCATCGCGGTCAGGTTGATAAAGGATGGGGCGCGCACGTGATAGCGCCACGGGTTGGGCTTGCCGGTGGAGACTACGTAGAACCCCAGCTCACCCTTGGGACCCTCCACACGCCCGTAAGCCTCGCCTGCCGGCACGCGCACCTGGTACTGCGGCTTGCCCTCCTGGATTGGCCCTTCAGGCATATCCCGCACAGCCTGCTGCAAGATGCGCAGGCTCTGGCGCACTTCGTCAATGCGGATCAGATAGCGGTCGTATATATCGCCGTGGTAGCGCACCGCCACATCGAAGTCAAAGCGGTCGTAAATGCTGTAGGGGTCGGCCCGGCGCACGTCGTAAGGCACGCCCGAGGCGCGCAGCACCGGCCCGCAGGTGGAAAGGGCGATCGCCTGCTCGGGAGTCATGATACCCACGCCCTCGCAGCGGGAGCGCACGATCTCGTTGTTCGTCAGGTACAGGTCCAGCTCATCCACCCGGCGCGGCAGCCGGTCGTAGACCAGCTTGCGGATCTGCTCAAAAATCCCTTCCGGCAGATCGCGCGCCACCCCGCCGAAGCGGAAGTAGTTGCACATCATGCGCGAGCCGCTTACAGCTTCGAACACATCCAGGATGAGTTCTCGCTCCTCAATTGCGTACAGGGAGGGGGTGAAATAAGCGCCCAGGTCGTTGAGGAACATGCCGATGGCGAAAATATGGTTGCTGATCCGGGTCAGCTCCGCCATGATGACCCGCAGGTACTCCGCCCGCTCCGGGGGTTTTACACCCATCAGCTTCTCTACCGCCAGCGCGTACCCGAAATTGTTGCTCATGGAGGACAGGTAGTCCAGCCGGTCGGTAAACGGCATGTTTTGCAGGAACGTGTTGCGCTCGCCGATCTGCTCGTGGTTGCGGTGCAGGTAGCCCATCACCGGTTTGAGGCTGACGATCGTCTCGCCGTCCAGCTTCACCACCATGCGGAAGACCCCATGGGTGGAAGGGTGCTGCGGTCCCAGGTTCACGATCACCTGGTCCGTCTTTAAGCCTGCGTTCTCAGTCGGCCGTTCAACCAGCCCGAGGCCGGCATACAGGGCCGCCTCGCCTTCCGGCACCCAGCCATCGGGATCGAAACCTGCCGGGTAGTCCACGTTCTTGTGGAACGGCTTTTTATCTTCCACCCGGTACACGTGCCCGTCAGGCCAGCGGCTTTTGAAGGGTTTCGTTTCCTCCTCGAAGTACGGCTCCTTCCAGTCTTTCCGCAGGGGAAAGCCGTGGAACCCCTCCCAGAGCAGGATGCGCCGCAGATCCGGATGCCCCTCGAAGCGCACCCCCAGCATATCCCATACCTCGCGCTCCTGAAGATCGGCCCCGGGGTAGACAGGCACCAGTGAAGGCGCCACGGAGTTTTCCCGAGGGGTGGGCACGTGCAGGACCAGCCCCGGCCCGCCGATGCTGCGGTACAGGTGATAGACGACTTCCAGGTTTCCTTCGTTGATGTAATCGGTTGCGGTGACCGAGGAAAGATAATCGTAGCCCATCTCGTCTCGCAGCGCGGTCACCACCTCGATCAGGTTCTCCGGCTGTACCATATAGCCTTCGTACCCTTTACGCGTGTCCGGGGTAACCTGACCCGGGAAACGATTCAGGACAGCATCTTCCTGTACAAGTGTTTGTTCAGTCATTGGGTCGCTCCACCTGTGTAATCGTTAATCCGCCGCGCCTTCAGCCACTGCAGGCGCCTCTTCGCCGGCGTTCTGCGCCGCTTCCGCCTCAGCCTGCCGGGCCAGCGTGTATTCCTTAATGCGGTCGAATTCACGCGGGTCCATCAGGTCCGGGCCAAGCACCGGCACCGGGATCGCCGGGATGGGGTCTTTGCGGTACCAGGGCACCTGCTTGATCGATTGGTGGTCAATCTTCTTCTGCAGCGTGATCAATCCGTGAAGCAGCGCCTGGGGAGTGGGAGGGCACCCGGGGATATAGACATCCACCGGGATAAATTTATCCACCCCGGAGACCACATTGTAGCCCTCTTTGAACGGGCCGCCGCCCGAAGCGCAGGCCCCCATCGCCACCACGTACTTCGGTTCGGGCATCTGGTTGTACAGGCGCACGATCTGCGGGATCATCTTCTTCGTGACCGTGCCGGACACGATCATCAGGTCGGCCTGGCGCGGGCTGGGCCGCATGACCTCCATACCGAAACGGGCGAAATCATACCGGCTGGCGGCGGTGCAGATCATCTCGATAGCGCAGCAGGCAAGGCCGAACATCATGGGCCAGATAGATGAGCGCCGCCCCCAGTTGTAGATCTTGTCCAGGGTGGTGATCGCCACCTGCCCTTCCAGCTCTGGGGGAATGTCGAATCGGGTGGAGTTCAGCTCTTCCTTCTTCATACTGGATTAACCTCCTCGAACCACTCTTGATAAATTGCCTGAAGGATCATATCGTTAGCCAGCTGCGGGTCGTCTACGAAATGAGGCAGCGCCACGGTCCAGTGGTAGATCATCTGCAGAGAGACATTTTCCAGATCGATATCGGGATGCTGCGCTTTCAGCGCCAGGGCGATGGCGTATGAATCCTCCCAGGTAAGAACAATGGTCATCCTGCAATACTCAAGAGATCCTGCATCCTACCCGCCTGCCTGATGCAGGCTATCCAATCATCCTTCTGCGATCCAGTTGTACAGGTCAGGACTTACGCCGCCGGAGCGCGGTCAGGGGTAATTCGCGAATCGCCCGCTCATCCTCCCTGACTTTCTCCAAACAACGTAACTCGTGTAGATTATAACAAGGGGGGTGAAATGGGTCAACGGCAATATAAGCAAATATATGTTTTCGAAAATAGGTTCCCGGGTTATAATCACCTCCGTGAAGACCACCCGCCAGCAGATTCTCGACCACCTGCGCGCCCGGCGCACGGCAACCGCCCGGGAGATCAGCCGGGTGCTGCGCATGACGCCCGCCAACGCGCGCCACCACCTCAACACCCTGATCCAGGAAGGGGTGATCGAGGCTGTTGGGCTGCAGTCCCCCGGCGGAAAGGGACGGCCCTCCCGCCTGTACCGCCTTACCCGCCCGGCGCACCATCACAGCCTGGACAGCCTGGCATCCGCCCTGCTGGAAGAGCTCGTCTCTCGCCTGCCCCCTGAGGAACGGGAGCAAGGCTTGAAGCGCCTCGCCCGCCGTCTGGAGGGTGAGCGCGCGCCGGCCCCGCAAGAGGAGCCCCAGACACCTTCCCGTTCTCTTTCACAAGGCCTCTATGAGGCTGTGCGCCGCCTGAACGAACTGCATTACTCCGCCCGCTGGGAAGCGCACCGCCAGGCCCCCCGCCTCATCCTGGGCAGCTGCCCCTTCTCGGCCATCATCGAGCAGCACCCGGAGCTCTGCCGCATGGACGCCCACCTGTTGGAAGGACTGGCCGGCGCGCCCGTCCGCCAGATCGCCCGGCTGGAACCGGACGGGGAGGGAGAGCGCCAGTGTGTGTTTTTGATCCGGCAGAAGGGTTAAGTCAGATCTTTACGGGCTTTACTTCCCCGTAGCGGGCCTGCAGGGCCCAGTCTTCTCCCCCAATACATTCCCCCAGGTTCAAAAAGGACAGCAGCGGCAGCGGCCGGCCCGACAGGCTGGCAGCCTCGGCTTTCGCCTGCCCCTCCAGCAAAAAGTGGAGCAGGCATATATCCATGACCGGCTGTTCGCATTCCTGCTGCTGGCAGATGCGGCCCTGCGCCTGCGTCAGCGCGATCAGGGCCGGAGCGCGTCCTTCCTCCAGAGCGGCTGCATGGGCCTGTACCAGTTCGTCCGTGCAGGCTGCCTGCCCTTCCAGCGGCAGAAAAAATTCGAACAGCCGCACTCCCTCCGCCAACTGGCGCGGCGCACTGGCGTAATAGACGGTCCCGGTCCCGGCACAGTTCTGCGCGAAAGCCAGGCTGTGGAAGGGATCGTTCGCGGCGCCGTCCTGGGTGCGCTCGAATTCCACCTCGAAAGCGCCGGCCGCATACTCCCCGGCCGGCAAATGCTCACAGACCAGCTCGACCAGCGCCGGGCTCAATGCATCGCGTCCTTCCGCCAGCGCCTGAGGGATCACGGCAGGGAGGATCGCCTGTGGCAGGGCGCCGAAACGCCGGAAGCAGAAAGTGCAGGTCTTGCAGGCGTTGCCGAGGTAATACAGCTTCTGATCCCCCACGCCCAAGAAGCGTTTCCAGGTCGGGTGGTGGGTTCCGGCCTCGTGTGGAAACGTAAGCACGGATTGAGAGCGGCGGATCGCCAGGCGGGCCGGAAGGTCGAGCATAACCATATTGTATAGGAAACCTCCCCTTCCTCCAGCCGTCATTTGTGACCAATCTCACATGATCTTCTGCCAAATTTTGTGGCTCTCTCGCTAAATCCCAGGATATGTAAGATGAGGGAAATGGGGGCTTCGCCGCCCATTTCCCCCATCTTACATACTCACAAACTCAGCGAGAAGACCCTTCAGAGACAAAAAGGCTGTTCCGGGTGGAGGAGCCGCCCGGAACAGCCTCCGATGAACGCCTGATCGCCTTTAACGGCCGCGCGGTGGGCTTCTCGCTCAACGGAGAACGCGCCCGACCTCCCCCTCGATCTCGACCCGAAAAGCCTGCAGCGGCTTTTTCGCCGGGCCATCTGTCACGCTCCCATCCCGGATATCGAAGCGTGAAGCGTGCCAGGGACACTCGACTTCGCAGCCGTCCAGCTCTCCCTTGTGCAGCGGCCCTCCGGCATGAGTGCACGCGTCCTCCAGGGCGTAGAAAGCGCCCTCCACATTCATCACCACCACCTTCTGTCCTTCGACCTGGACGAGCTTCATCTGCCCGGGCAGCAGTGCGGAGAGGAGAAATTCGTTCTCATGCAGTTCCACAGGCTCTTCCGCCGCGGGGGCGTCCGCCGGCGTATCGTTCAACCCGAAACTGTGCGCCTCCAGGTCCGCCTCTGCTGGAACCATCAGGCTCACCTTTCCAGCCTGCACGCTGACCGGGTACATATCCAGCTTCGCGCTCGAATCCACCAGCAGTTCCCCGCTGAAGAGGTTGTACTGGAAGCCGTGCCAGGGACAGGTGATGGTATCCTCCTCCAGGCAGCCTGCCGCAACCGGGCCGCCCCGGTGCAGGCAGCTGTTGCGCAGCGCCAGCCACTGGCCTTTGTGATGGAAGATCCCAATCGAAAGCCCGCCGATCTCAATGATTTTGCGCTCCCCCTCCGGGATCTCCTCCTCCTTGCAGACCACCAGCTCCCGAAAAGCGCCCCGGTGCGCCACGCCCAGTTCGTGATCGAAAGCGTGCTCAGCCAGCGAGACCACCGCGCCCGCGTTCACCGGCTGAAGGGCGTCGAACTTCTCAGCCTCGCGCTCGTTGCCATAGGCCCGGGCCAGCAGCTCCAGCAGCACCATCATCAGCTTATCCCAGGCCTCCTCCGCCTGGAAAGCAAACTCCTGGTCATGTCCCAGCTCGTCGTGGATCACCTGGCTGATGGCGTTCTGCATGAAACCCACCTGCCCGATCACGTAGCGCTCGGCAATATAGATAGAAGGGTCCGCCCCGTGAGAGGTATGCGCCTTGCCCACGTAATCCACGTAACGGGCGTATTCGTCGTCAAACACCCCCTCAGCGGTGCGCAGCCAGAAATTGGTCAGGTGCCGCATGCGCAGTTCCAGGTAATCCTGGTCTACCGTCCCGTCCGCCTGGATGAAATACTTGCGGGTGGGCGGGTAGCGCAGCAGCTTGGTATAGAAAGCCGAGACAATCCCCGGCAGGCGCCCGGCGATATAGGGCTTTGTGCGCCGGATCGTCTCCGCATCCTGCTGCCCAAAACCGATGAACTCCGCCATGTAGCGGAAATACTTGCCCGAATCCTCCGCGCCGCGTTTTTCCTTTTCGGTACGAGATAGCGTAGGCTCCACCGGATATCCCTCCTCAGTTCGTGGAAATGTTTTTCTGGGCCTGGATTAATTATATCGAAACACCCGGCCCGGCGGGGTCGGCACAGCAGATTTATTTTCTCCGAGCCTCGTAGCGCAGCAGAACATTTCCCGAGCTTTCCCAGGTGCAGGTATCCACCAGCTTCAGCCTGGTCTGGGGAACATCCTGGAAGAGCGGAGTACCATCGCCGACCACCAGCGGCACCACCATCAGATGGAGCTCATCTACGAGGCCGCGGGCCAGCAGGTCATTCCACAGCACGCGACTGCCGAAAACCAGGATATCCCTCCCGGGCCCGGCCTTCAGATTTTCGATCTCTCGCTGCGCGCCTTCCCGGCGAAGGATGCGCGTGTTGCGCCACGGGGCGGTCTCCTCGGGCCCGAGGCGGTCCGATACCACCACCTTCTCGATGGCGTTGTTCAGCCTCGAGATCTCCCGCATGATCTCGGGAGCGCCCGGATCATCAGCCACCGAAGGCCAGAACCCCTTGAAGCCGTCGAACGATGTGCGGCCAAGCAGCAGGGTATCCGCGGCGCGCAGCCGTTCGGCGTTGTACAGGTCGAAACTCTGGTCCTGCGGATAGCTGTGCCGGTATTCGAACAGGTCCATCACGTTCTTTCCCGGCCCCTCATAGTATCCGTCCAGCGACATGGCGTTGCAAACGATGAGCTTGCGCATTTTCTCCCTCCTTTAGTCAGTGATCTAACCGCCAATTTTACCTCTTGAACGTGCATCAACGGGCTATGAAGTTTCCAGGGGTGGACTTAAAGTTAATAAAAGGTGTGATTTGGGCGGTTACGCCGCTCAAATCCAGGATCACCAGCCATCCAGGGATGCGCAGGATCCCGTTTTCACGGCTGCGCCAGCAGACCTGGCGCGCCGAAAACAGGCGCTTCTGATATGATAAAGACAGGCCGGTGTTCGCCTTCCCTGGGCCTGCACCGGATATTTGTTCCGGCAAGGTGGAAAAGCTCTCCCGGAAAATCTTTCGGATAGTGCGTTAAATTGCCTAGATTGTAAGATTTGCAGGATGCGTGAGGCTGCGTACAGGCGCGCAGTAAACGGGTTATCCATTTGCCGCCCTGAATGGGCTGGACAGGAGGGAACAAGATGCAGGCAGTTCAGATCGCTCTGGAAGCCGCGCGGCGCTGGGGGGAGCGCCAGGAGACCCGGGAGGAGAACCGGTCCCGCATCGAGGCCGGAAATGTGGTGGAGGCGGAGACGCCGGAACGGGTCCGGCTGCGCCTGGAGCGCTTGTCCCGCGCCGCATCCGGCGGCTCCGGCACCCTGCGGGTGATCGACAACCCGCCGCTTGCCGGGCGGGTTCTGCCGCCCCTGGTGGAGACGGTCGGCGT
>JAEWYL010000108.1 GCA_023395675.1 Chloroflexota bacterium
CATGCTCCGCCCAATCCCCCTCCGGCAGCTTCTCACCGGCGCGGATGGGAACCTTGATCCGGTTCTCCCAGGGGGTGAGGGGGCAGGAGTAGAGTTCGTTATAGGCGCAGTAGGGGTTGTAGGCGTAGTTGAAGTCCACCAGCAGGCGCCCGCCCGGCAGGGGCTCGGGCTCCAGGTAGCGCCCGGCGCCGTAGGTCTCGCTCCCCGCCAGCGCGTCGGCGAAGGGCAGGAAGTAGCCGTACTCGTCCATGAAAATGGTCAGCTCGGCGGGCTGGCCCTCCACCTCGATGCGGATCTTTCCAAGGCGCTGGTACGAGCGCACGTCCCCGGTGGAGGTCTGCATCTCCAGCGGGTCTTTATCCGGGTGCTCCTCGACCTGCACCTCCAGGCGCAGGGCGGGGTTTTCGGGGAAGTAGCTGAGCCCGCTAAAGCGGCTGCGCTGCTGCGGGGTAAGCGGGCCCTCGCTCGAGCCCATCATCCGGTCTTTCTCCCGGCGGAATTCTTCCAGCTCTGACATCATATTCTCCTGATCTTTACCCGAGGCCATCTCCAAAGGAGGCACGAAAAGTTTATTCAGGGGGTGACCGGTGGGCGGCCCCGCCACGCACCCATCACCCCCTATGATTCTCTTAGAGGAAGCATCTATAAATTCTCGATCTCGACCGGTTCGACCGGGTCTGCCAGCTCGAAGCCGAACACCCTGGAATAGAAATACAGCTCGGCCTCGTAAGCGCGGCGGATATTCTCGGGCCGGCGGAAGCCGTGCTGCTCGCCCTCGAAAGGCAGGTAAGCCACCGGCAGGCCCTTTGCCTTCACCGCCTCGTACACCGCCTGCGACTGGTTGGGCGGCACGATCTTATCCTCCAGGCCCTGGAAGAGGATCAGGCTGCAGTTCAGGCGGCCGGTGAAGTTTATCGGGGAGCGCTGGTAATAGAGCTCCTTCTTCTCGGGGTAAGGCCCGATCAGGCTGTCCAGGTAGCGCGATTCGAACTTGTGGGTGTCGCCCACGAAGGTCTCCAGGTCGCCGATGCCGAAATGGCTGGCCCCGGCCTTGAACACGTCGCGGAAGGTGAGGGCGCACAGGGTGGTGTAGCCCCCGGCGCTGCCCCCGGTGATCGCCAGGCGCTCGCCGTCCACCCGCCCCTGCTCCACCAGGAAGCGCGCCCCGTTGGCGCAGTCGTCCACGTCCACCACGCCCCAGTTCCCGTTGAGCCGCCGGCGGTACTCGCGCCCGTAGCCGGAGCTGCCGCCGTAATCCACGTCCAGCACGGCGAAACCGCGGCTGGTCCAGTACTGCAACCCGTAGCGCAGGGTGGTGGAGGTCGCCCCGGTCGGCCCGCCGTGGCTCATCACCAGCAGGGGCGGCTTCTCCCCTTCGGGGGCGCGGAAATCCTTATTCTGGGGCGGGTAGAAATAGCCCCAGGCGGTCTTCCCGCCCGCGGTGGGGAACTCGATCGTCTCGGGGATGGAGAAATAGCCCGCCTCCACCTTCACCTCGCGCGAGCGGAGCAGGATTTCGTACTCGCCGGTGCGCAGGTCCAGGCGGAGGAGCGCGGGCGGGTGGGTGGGGGACCCGGCGTTGAGGTAGGCGCAGCCGGGGCCCAGGCGCAGCTCGCTGATCTCGCTAAAGGGCAGGTCGAACGGCTCCAGCTTCCCCTGGCGCGGGTCCAGCCGCGCCAGGCGGTGCGCGCCGGACTGGCGGTAGGCGCAGACCAGCGTCCCGCCCGGCTCGACCCCGTAAAGGGACTGGTCGAACCCCCATTGGGGCTCGCCGAACTCGGCCTGCATCCGGCAGACCGGCTCCACCTCCCCCGCCCGCCAGCGGTACAGGTTCCACCAGCCCGAGCGGTCGGAGACGAAGTACAGGCTCCCGTCCGGGGCCCACTCGGGCTGGAAGATAGATTCATCGGGGCCTCCCGCCACCCGGGCGCTCCCCTGCAGCGCGCCGCCCGCGTCCAGCTCGCCCACCCACAGCTCCGTCCCGTCCCAGGGCATATTCGGATGGTCCCAGGCCAGCCAGGCCAGGCGCCTTCCGCCGGGGCTCGGGCGGGGCGCGGCGTAGAAATCATTCCCGGAGCGGAGCACCTCGCCCGGCCCGGGCTGTTCCAGGTCCAGGCGCACGAGGGTGTTCACCGCCTCGCCCGGCCCGCTGTGGTCCTCGCGCACGCAGAAGAGGCGCTCCCCGCCGGGGGAGAGGCGCAGGTCGGCGTAGCGGAAGTGCGCGGCGGGGGTCAGCGGCTCCGGCTCCTGCCCGGGGGCCTGGCGGTAGAGGCGCTGGTCGGCGAAATTGGTGAAGTAGACCACGCCCCGGAAGACGGTGAACTCGCCCCCGCCGTATTCGTGCACCCGGCTGCGGGCGTTGAAGCCGGGCGGGGTCAGGACGGCAGTCTCCCCACCCGCCAACCGGACGATCACGTTGCGGGCGTCTTCGCGCGGGCGGTACTCGGACCAGTAGAGGGTCTCGCCGTCCACCTGCATCATCCCCAGCCCGACGAAATCGGAGAGGATGACGCCGGTGGTGATGGGAGATTTCCAGGAACCGTAGGGAGCGATCATGAGGTACTCCTTTGGGG
Organism: Chloroflexota bacterium; assembly: GCA_023395675.1. GTDB lineage: Bacteria > Chloroflexota > Anaerolineae > Anaerolineales > UBA4823 > JAEWYL01. Next base: position 2,574 of record JAEWYL010000108.1, read on the forward strand.
TGAATTGTGCTGCACAGCACAATTCACCCCAAATTATAGGCTGCTATCTCTGTAAAAGGTCGAGGACGGCGGTTTCGGGGGGGTCGAGGGCGGGGTCGCTGCCGTTGCCGCCCGAAAGAGCCGCCTGCACGGCGCCGAAGAGCGAGCCGTCCAGGTAGGCCTGCAGGATGGAGGGGTGGATGTAATACTTGCGGCAGACCGCCGGGGTGTTGCCCAGCGTCTTCGCCACCGCCTGCACCGCCCGGGTGATGTTCTTCTTCGCCTCTCTCTCGGAGGCGGCGGGGCCGAGGGCGTAGAGCTCGACCGCCGCCAGCACGGCCCCGCCCCAGGTGCGGAAATCTTTGGCGCTGAACTCCTGCCCGGAGACCTCCCGCAGGTAAGCGTTCACGTCCCCCGAGCCGATGGACTGGGGCGGCTCGCCGTTCCCGGGGAGGTACTGGAAGAGCTGCTGCCCGGGGAGCTCCTGGCAGCGCCGGACCAGACGCGCCAGCCGCCGTTCGGCCAGCTCGATCGAGTGCTCCAGGCCGCGCTTGCCCCGGAAATTGAAGACCAGGCGCGCCCCGCGCAGCTCGAAATGCTCGTCCTGCAGGGTGGTCAGCCCGTAAGAGCTGTTCTGGCGCACGTACTCCCGGTTGCCGATGCGGATGAGGGTGGCGTCCAGCAGGCGCACCACCAGGGCGGTCACCCTGCGCCGGGGCAGGCCGCGCAGCTGCAGGTCGGCCTCCACCTGCTCGCGGATGGCGGGCAGGGCCCGGGCGAAAGGGATCAGGCGGTTGAACTTGGTCTCGCTGCGCGCCTCAGCCCAGCGGGGGTGGTAAATGTACTGCTTGCGCCCTTTTTCATCCCGCCCGGTGGCCTGGATATGGCCCTGCTCGTCGGTGCAGATCCATACCCCGGTCCAGGCGGGGGGGATGACCAGGGCCTCGAAGCGGCTCCTGAGCTGCGGGTCCTTCACCGGGCTGCCGCCGGGGTCCAGGTAGGTAAAGCCCCGGCCGCGCCTGCGGCGGCTGTAGCCGGGCTCGTCGCCGCTGACGTAGGTCAGCCCGGCCGTGCCGGCGACCGCTTGAGGATCTTCCTGCAGAGCCGCTTCCGCCTCGGGCGGTGGTTTTTCCAGTGCCAAAGTGAACTCCTGTATACCGATATTCCCCCTTGCAGTTCAAATCAGGGATATTTTAGCACCAAATATTTAAAGAGGCTGGCCAGGTTGGCGGGACCTCTCCGGCCTCCGGTCCAACCCGGCAGCCGGGATTCCAATCTTCCTTTCAGGTTCTTCTCCGGGAATGCAGGTAGAATCGAATCAGGCAGGCGGCGAACGGCCTGCCCCCGGGTGGTGTATATCTGTTAACCGGCGCAAACCATACCGGCCGGACGGCGAAAGACTCGAGGGATGAAAGATTTTCTAGACGAGCCGCAAGCGCTCTCCTCAGACCTGGAATGGATGCTGCAGAGCGGGCAGGTGGACCGGGCTACGCTGGCGGAAACCCTGCTGGGCGAGTATTATGCCCCGGTCTACCGCCTGTGCCTGGCGCTGCTCGACGAAGAGGAACAGGCCCAGGCTGCAGCCCTGGAGACCTTCCGTTCAGCCCTGCGCAGGCTGGAGCGGTACCGCAGCAACCGGGGGGTGGAGCTGTGGCTCTTCGGCCTGGCTGTGGAGGTCTGCCGGAAGCGGCGCGGGCGGTATGCGCTCCGGCGCTTACTGCTGCGCAGCGGCGGGCGGAGGGAGGCCGCTCCCCGTTTCGGACCGGAGCGGGAGGCGGACGCCGCCCTGTGGGAGGCCTTCGACCGCATGGGCGAGAGCACGCGCCTGGTCGTGATCCTGCACGCCCTGCTGGGCTGGGATGCGCAGCAGAGCGCCGCCCTGTTGAAGATGAACGAGGCCGGGGTGAAAGGCCGGCTGGAGGGAGCCCTGGCCTCTTTCCGCGCCCTGCTTTTCCAGGGCGGCTCGCAGGGCGGGCGTCTCTCGGAGGAACTGGCGGACCAGGCGGCGCGCGAGGCGCTGGGCAGGCGCTGGCCCGAGGCGCATTTCACCCCCGGCGAGCAGCGCTGGGCGAGCGAGGCCGTTTTGCGGGAGCTGGAGCGGAAGGGGGAGCGGCGGCTCTCCGCCCCCGCCGGAGAGCTGTTCTGGGTGGGCGCCTTTGCCCTGCTGGTCCTGGGGCTGATCTGGGGCAGCAGCCGCTTCATGGCAGAGCCGGAGCGCTTCCCCACCGCCACCCCGCGCCTCCAGGCGCAAAGCCCGGCCTCGGCAGACGCGCAGAGCCCGGCGCCGGTCCCAACCCGCACCCCCACCATTACCCCGGCCCCCAGCCCGACCCCGGCTGCCCTGATGGTCTATCTCACCCGCCCGGAGGAGACCATCCGCTCGATCGCCGAAAAACGGGGCGTTGCACCCGAGCATATCGTGGCGCGCAACCCCGAGCTGCGGTTTTTCGACCTGGACCGGCCGTGCCGCGAGACGACCAGCATCTTCATCCCGCTCAACCCGAAGACCGGCGAGCCGGTCCCCACCCCGATCCGCTTTTCGGGCCTGAAGCTGGTCCCGCTGGATGCAGGCGCCACCTCCGAAGAGATCTACACCTTTTTGCTCCTGAGCGAGAGGCTGTGGGCCAGCCTGTGGGGGGACTCATCGCTGATCCAGCACGGCCCGGCGGGGTTCGTGGGCCGCCCGCTGGCGGTGCGGCAGCAGGTCTGGGTGAGCCAGCCGGGCAGGAGCCGGGTGGTGATCGGGCCGCTCACCGGGCAGCCGAGGGAGAAACAGATCGTCTCCGACGGCTGGGTTTACTACCAGACCGCCGGCTTCCAGGACGGTTTCATGCGCCAGGCCAATTCCGCCGTCCCAGACACCGCCCTGCTGGGCGAGCTGATCTTCCCCGGGCGCGCCGCCTGGATCCGGGAACTGGGGCGGTTCGAGGCGGTGGAGGAGGTGGAGCATGCGGGCCGCCCGGCCCTGGTGGTGGACCAGTACAACGAGGCCGGCCTGCGCCAGCGCCGGCTGTGGATCGACCGCGAGCGGGGAGTGGTGCTGGGACAGGACCTGTTCAGCCCGCTGGACGGGAGCACCCTGGTGCAAAGCGTGCATTTCGCCCAGGTGCTGTTCGATAAGTCCTTCCCCACCGAGATATTCGACCCCGCCCAGAGCTGGAGAGAAGAGTTCTCCGCCAACTTCCTCGGCGGTACGGTCCAGGGCCGCAGCGAGCCTGGCTCGGTGATCTTCGAGCCGGCTGCCGGGCACGAGCCGCTGGTCAAGGTGACCCCGCCCCCCGGCTTCGACCCGGCAGGCAGCCGGCTGACCTTCCAGTACCCGGGGAGCGCCGCGGTCGAGACCACGCCCGCCGCCAGCCCGCCGCGGGTGGAGCTGTTTGCGGATGGGTATTTCCTGGGCCACATCTCCTTCAGCCGGCCCTGGGGCCTGATCTGCGCCCGTTCTCCTGACGGGAGGACGGTGGCCTTTGGCGAACGCACGCACTGGCTGGAATTCAGCACCACCCAGACCCGGCTCCGGCTGCGCTGGTTCTCGCTCGACCACCTCGACCGCATCAGGGACCTGCCCTTCAACCTGGAACCGGTCGATTTTGCCTTTTCGCCTGACAGCCGCCGCCTGGCAGTGTTCGGCTTTGGCAATAACGGCAGCCGGATCGAAATCCTGGACCTGGAAACGGGGGACAGCCAGGGCCTGCTCGAGCTGAGCCATGCCTTCAGCCTGGTGTGGAGCCCGGATGGAGAATACCTGGCCCTGCTCGGTATGCGTGAATACCCGAACCTGATGGCCATGGTGGTGCACGTGCCGGGCAAACGCGTCATTTACGAAACCTCGGTGGATCTCAATACCTGGCAGATCAACCCCTTTGACCTTAATCCCCTCGGCGGAACCCTCACGGACTTCGGCCCGGGCTGGCCTTCCTTTTCCTGGCCAGCCGCTACCTGGGAGGTGGAGTTCCCGGTGCTGAACCGGGGCCTGGAGCGCTGTATCGTGCCGCCCGCAGCCCCATAAGCGCGCCCGCCTCACGGTGCGAGGCGCTTTCATCGCCGACCCGAACGAACGCAGGCAACTTTAGCCGCTCCGGAGAGCCGCACGCCGGGCGGGGGAGCGCCTTGCACCTGAGTTCATGCACCTGGCAGGCAAGGTGCAAGGCCCTCCCTCGCCTGACCACCTCCAGAGCAGGGAAAAGTCCTTCGCCTGCCGGCGAACGGGGCAGGGAGAAAAAGTGCCTCGCACCTGAAACGCCCACGGTGCGAGGCGCTTTCATCGCCGTCTCGAACGAACGCAGGCAACTTTAGCCGCCCCGGAGAGCCGCCAGCCGGGCGGGGGAGCGCCTTGCACCTGAGTTCATGCACCTGGCAGGCAAGGTGCAAGGCACTCCCTCGCCTGACCACCTTCAGAGCAGGGAAAAGTCCTTCGCCTGTCATCAAATGGTGCAGGGAGAAAAAGTGCCTTGCACCTGAGTTCATGCACCCGGCAGGCAAGGTGCAAGGCACTCCCTCGCCTGACCACCTTCAGAGCAGGGAAAAGTCCCTCGCCTGCCGGCGAACGGGACAGGGAGAAAAAGTGCCTCGCACCTGAAACGCCTACGGTGCGAGGCGCTTTTTCCGCCGTCTTGAACGAACGCAGGCGAATCCAGCCCCCCGGAGAGCCGCACGCCGGGCGTGGGAGCGCCTTGCACCTGAGTTCATGCACCTGGCAGACAAGGTGCAAGGCACTCCCTCGCCTGACCACCTTCAGAGCAGGGAAAGGTCCTTCGCCTGCCGGCGAACGGGGCAGGGAGAAAAAGTGCCTCGCACCTGGGATTCTTACCGGGACTGGCACAATCCCGCCCAACTACGAATTTCGCAGCTATTCTCTCTCATCCAGCAGCAAAAGACAACTCCAGCCTTGCCCGACCCGGCTATTTCGTAATTACTCCCGCCGTTTTTCTTGACAGATCCCGGGGCGGGTGATACACTCCGGCCCAATATGCACGCCGGATCGTTCCCCCTTCCCCGCTCCCGTCGCAGCCGCTTCCCATTTTGGGAAGGACGGTCTGGGCTGCCTGGCCTCAGGGGATGATCTGAAAAAGTGTTTTCGGCAGTTCGAAGCCCTCCTTCCGGGAGGGCTTTTTTTATTCCGGTTCAGGCCGATGGGATAAGGAGCAAATTATGTCAAAACCTGAGATCAAAAAAGCAGTGCTGGCCTACTCCGGCGGGCTGGACACCTCGGTCATCGTCCCCTGGCTGCGCGAGCATTACGGCTGCGAGGTGGTGTGCTTCACCGCGGACGTGGGCCAGGGGGAGGAGCTGGCCGGGTTGGAGGAGAAGGCGCTGGCGAGCGGGGCGGTGCAGTTCGTGCTGCGCGACCTGCGGGAGGAGTTCGCCCGCGACTACATCTTCCCGGTGCTGCAGGCCGGGGCGGTGTACGAGCGGAAGTACCTGCTGGGCACCTCCATGGCGCGGCCCCTGATCTCGCGCCACCAGGTGGAGGTGGCGCACGAGGTGGGCGCGGACGCGGTCGCGCACGGCGCCACCGGCAAGGGCAACGACCAGGTGCGCTTCGAGCTGACCTACACCGCCCTGGACCCGCGCCTGAAGGTGATCGCGCCCTGGAGAGAGTGGGAGATCCGCTCGCGGGAGGACGCCATCGCCTACGCCCGCGCCCGGGGCATCCCGATCACCCAGACGGAAAAGTCCATCTACAGCCGGGACGCAAACCTGTGGCACCTCTCTCATGAGGGCGGGCCGCTGGAGGACCCCTGGCAGGAGCCGGAGGAGGGGATGTTCCAGCTCAGCGTGGCTCCGGAGGCCGCCCCGGAAGCGCCGGAGACGGTGGAGATCGCCTTCGAGAGCGGCGTCCCTCTGGCGGTGAACGGGCAGGCCCTCTCGCCGGCGGCCCTGGTGAGCTGCCTGAACGCGCTGGGCGGGAAACACGGCATCGGGCGGGCGGATATGGTCGAGGGACGCCTGGTGGGCATGAAGTCGCGCGGCGTGTACGAGACGCCCGGCGGGGCGATCCTGCTGGCCGCGCACCGGGAGCTGGAGTCCCTCGTCCTGGACAAGGAGACCGTGCATTTCAAGGACCTGGTATCCTTGAAGTACGCCGAGCTGGTCTACAACGGCCTGTGGTTCTCCCCCCTGCGGGAGGCGCTGGCGGCTTTCGTGGACAGCACCCAGGGCCCGGTGACCGGCGAGGTGCGCCTGAAGCTGTACAAGGGCAATATCATCCCCGCCGGGCGGCGCAGCCCGTTCAGCCTCTACCGGGAGGATTTCGCCACCTTCGGCCAGGAGGACGTCTACGACCAGTCGGACGCGGAGGGGTTTATCCACCTGTACGGGCTGCCGCTGAAGGTGCGGGCCCTGAACGGACTGCCCATCTCCGGGCTGGATATGCCCAAACCGGATTACTCGCGCTTCAAACGGGACTGAGGGAAAGGATCTCTCGCCAAGAGGTAGAAGTGCATTGGATTCTCTCGCTAAGACGCAAAGACGCAAAGGAAGAATAAGGTTTTCTTGGCGGTTGGGTTCTCTCGCCCAGGGCGCGGAGACAAACAGGTAAGAACCCGGTTATTCTTCGCGTCTTTGCGAGCGCTTCTTCCCGGCGGTTGGATTCTCTCGCCAAGACGCAAAGGAAGAATCAGGTTTCTTTGGCAGCTTTGGAAGCGCTTTTTTGATTTACACGGAGGCAGGCATGAAAATGTGGGGCGGGCGATTCGAGGGCAGGCTGGACCCGGCAGCCTGGGCGGTAAACGCCTCCATCGGGTTTGACCGGCGGCTGGGGCCCCAGGACGTGCGCGGCAGCCTGGCCTGGGCCCGGGCGCTGGAGCGGGCAGGGGTGCTGGCGGCGGAGGAGCGCGCGCAGCTCTGCGCCGGACTGGAGCAGATCGGGCAGGAGCTGGAGGATGGGACCTTTGTCTTCGCCGAGAGCGACGAGGATATCCACAGCGCGGTGGAGCGGCGGCTGGGCGAGCTCGCCGGGCCGCTGGCGGGCCGGCTGCACACCGGGCGCAGCCGCAACGACCAGGTGGCGACCGACCTGCGCCTGTGGCTGCTGGAACACCTGCCCCGCCTGGACGGGGCCCTGGCCGGGCTGCAGGCGGCGCTGGTCGCACGGGCGCAGGAGGGACTGGATACGCTCATGCCCGGCTACACCCACCTGCAGCGGGCGCAGCCGGTGCTGCTGGGGCACTGGTGGCTGGCCTACTTCTGGCCCCTGGCGCGCGACCGCGAGCGGCTGCGCGAGGCCGGGCGGCGGGCGGCGAGCCTGCCGCTGGGAGCAGGGGCGCTGGCGGGGGCGCCTTTCCCGGTGGACCGGGCCGCGCTGGCGGCCGAGCTGGGCTTTCATTCCCCGGCCCCCAACAGTATAGACGCCGTCTCGGACCGGGATTTCGCAGCCGAGTTCCTGTTCTGCGCCGCCCTGACCGGAGTACACCTCAGCCGCCTGTCCGAGGCGGTGATCCTGTTCGCCAGCGCCGAGTTCGGCTTCTTCGAACTCTCCGACGCCTACGCCACCGGCTCAAGCCTGATGCCGCAGAAGAAGAACCCCGACCTGTTCGAGCTGGCGCGCGGCAAGGCGGGCGGGCTGGTCGGGCTGCTGACCGGGCTGCTGGTCACCCTGAAGGGGCTGCCCTCCGCCTACGACAAGGACCTGCAGGAGGACAAGCTGCCCGTCTTCCAGGCCTACGACGTCCTGGCCGCCCTGCTGCCGGTGCTGGCAGGGGCCCTGCGCAGCCTGACCGTGCGCCCGGAGCGGATGCGGGCCGCGCTGGACCCGGGCCTGCTGGCGACCGACCTGGCGGATTACCTGGTGGAGAAGGGGGTGCCCTTCCGCGAGGCGCACGCGCTGGCGGGGCGGGCGGTGCGGCTGGCGGACGGGCTGGGGAAACGGCTGGACGCCCTTACCCTCGAGGAATGGCAGAGCCTGCACCCGGGGTTCGACGCCGGGGCAGCGCAGGTGTTCGACCCTGCGCGCAGCGTCTCGCGCCGCAGGGCGGCAGGGGGGACGGCGCGGGAGGCGGTCGAGGCCCAGTTGGAGCAGGCGCGCCGGGCGCTGGAAGGGGCAGAATAAGAGAATTTTTCCACAAAAAAACCGATATACTATAGGGCATGAGCGCACGCTGCGAGGTACTGCGCCCGGGATGCGTGGAGTATGAAACCGCCTGGAAGCTGCAGGCGCGCCTGGCGGAAGACATCGCCGCGGGGCGGCGCCCTCCGGCGCTGCTCCTGCTCGAACACCCGCACACCTACACCTTTGGACGGCGGGGGCAGGCGGGCAACCTGCTCTGGACCGCAGAGGAGCTCGCCCGCCGCGGGGTGCGCGTGCACTGGGTGGACCGCGGGGGAGACGTCACCTACCACGGGCCGGGCCAGCTGGTGGGCTACCCGCTGATCCCGCTCAGCACCGCCGGCCTGCACGCCGGGCCGGACGGCCAGCCGCGCCTGCCGCAGGCCGATTACGTCGGCTACCTGCGCCGCCTGGAGGAAAGCCTGATCCTGGCCCTGGCGCGTTTGGGGGTGCGGGCGGGCAGGGAGCCCGGGATGACCGGCGTCTGGGTGCGCCCGGCGGAGACCCCCAATGCCGGGGACCCGCGCCCCGCCAAGCTCGCCGCCATCGGGGTGAAGGTGGACGCGCGCGGCATCACCCGCCACGGATTCGCATTAAATCTGGATACGGACCCGCTCTACTGGCAGGGGATCATCGGCTGCGGGCTGCAGGGCTACCGCACGGTAAACCTGGCGGACCTGCTCGCCCCCCTCCCCTCGCCGGGGGCGGTGATGGAGGCGGTTTGCGCCGCATTTGGCGAGGTATTCGGCTATGAGATGGTGGATGGAAACATTGAAGGTTAAAGCGCTCCTGCTGCTGGCGCTGCTCGCCTGCGCGCTGGCTCTACCCCCGCCCCTGACCGGGGCAGCCGGACCCGCCGCCCTCCTGGGCCCGCCCCGCCAGGACGAGATCACCCCCGACCCCGTGATCGCGGCGATGCTGGCGGGAGTGTCCGAGAGCGTGCTGCGGGGCTACGCCGGGGGACTGAGCGGCGAATGGCCCGTTACCATCGGGGGGCAGCCCTACACCCTCGCCACGCGCTACTCCTACCACGCGGAGGCGATGGAGAAAGCCACGCAGTTCGTCTACGAGCACTTCGAGGGCCTGGGGCTGGAGACAGAGTACCACGAATTTGAGATGCTGAACGGGACGGAACTGCGCAACGTGATCGCCGAGCAGCCCGGCGTGCTGGAGCCCGGCTGCATCTATATCCTCTCCGCCCATCTGGACAGCACTTCCGAGACACCCAGCCAGCGCGCCCCGGGCGCGGACGATAACGCCAGCGGTTCCAGCGCGGTGCTGGCGGCGGCGGACCTGCTCAGCCGGCACACCTTCGGCTGCACTCTGCGCTACGCCCTCTTCACCGGCGAGGAGCAGGGCCTGCACGGCAGCAAAGCCTACGCAGCCGGGGCGCGGGCCCTGGGCGAGGATATCCGCGGGGTGGTGAACCTGGACATGGTCGGGTTCAACTCCAGCGAGCGCCCGGAGCCGGTGATCGAGCTGCACACCCGCGACAATGACCCTGGAGACCTGCGCCTGGCCTCCACCTTTACAGAGGTGGTGGAGGCCTACGAGCTGGACCTGGTCCCTCAGGTGCTGCAGGACGGCCCCTGGTACAGCGACCACGCCGCCTTCTGGGGGGAGGATTATCCGGCCATCATCGGCATCGAGGACCACACGCGGCCGGATGAGGACACCACCCCGGACTATCACCGCACCACCGACCGGATCGACACCCTGGATTTCACCTATCTCGCCAATTATGCCCGCGCCGCGCTGGGGACCCTGGCGCACCTGGGCGAGCTGGTCCCGGGCGGCGCGCTGGAAGGCGCGGTCACCGCCGCCGGCGAGGGGCTGCCCCTGGAGGGGGCGACGGTCTCCGCCTCGCCGGGGTCCGGGCTGGTGTATACAACCACCAGCGGGACGGACGGCAGCTACCTGCTCTCCCTGCCCGCCGGGCAGTACAGCGTGCGTTTTGAAGAGCCCTGGCACGCGCCCCAGACCGCCGGAGGGATCTCGATCAGCGGTCAGCTAACCACCACCCTGAACGCCAGCCTCCAGCACCTGCCGGTATTCGAGGTGAGCGGGAGCGTGCTTTCTGCCGCTACGCTGGCTCCCCTCTCCGCCACCGTCAGCGTCCTGGACTTCCCCCTCCCCCCGGTGCAGACGGACGCCGCCACGGGCGAATTCAGCCTGCGCCTGCCCCAGGGCGAGCGCCGGCTGAACGCCGCCGCCCCGGGCCATTTTCCCCGGCAGTTCCAGCTCCTGCTGGAAGCGGACAGCCGGCTGGAGGTGCGCCTCTTCCAGCGCCTGGACCTGTACCTGCCGCTGCTGGAGCTCTTGAGCGCCGCGCCGGGAAGCCGGTTCCTCTGCTATCACAGGATGGCCTTCTCCACCTTCAATGGGGTCATCCCCGGCCAGAACTGCCATTTTTAGGAAGGCTGCGCCGCGGTCAAATTCCGCCTGACGCCCTATTCGTGCACCCTCGAGGCCGGGGCGCCTGCATCCTCCCCTCCTGCCGGGGCGCAATCCCGTAAAATCAGGAATTGCAGGGTTGTTTATGGAGCTGCGCCCCACAAACAACCCTGCTTTCTCCTCTCGGGTGGGAGAAAAAAGGCAGGACGCGCCTGCCCCACCCTCGAGGCAATATTTATTTGACACTGCGGGGAAAACTCAGTACACTATGAGCAGTGTCCGATACGGATCGGGAGGAGAAAAATTCGATGACATCGCAATCCTACCAGTTGGTGATGCGCTCCGGCCCAACCCCGGGTAAAGTGTTCGAGCTGGATAAAAGCGAGATTTACCTCGGGCGGGACGTGAACAACGAGATTATCATCAACGACGCCGAGGTCTCGCGCCGGCACGCGCGGGTGATCCTGCAGGCGGGAGGCTATGTGCTGGAAGACCTGGGGTCCACCAACGGGACCTTTGTGAATGGGCACCGCCTGATGGGGCCGCACGTGCTGCGCTCCGGCGAGCTGATCCTGCTGGGAGAGAACGTGAGCCTGGTGTTCGAGACCAGCCTGGATGCGGACGCCACCCTGGCCGCCGTCCCGGCGGACCTGGCGGGCCCGGGGACGCCGCCCTTCACCCCGCCGCCGGCTGCGGAGCCCTACCCGCCCCCTGCCGCGCCGCCCGCCCCGGTGGAGGTGTTCACCCCGCCCCCCGAGCGCGAGCCGTTTTACCCGCCTCCCCCGCGCTCGGAACCGGCTTACGCCGAGCGCCGCCAGGAGCCGGAGTACCAGCCGGCCTCCTCCCCCCCGGTGTACAGCGGGCAGGTCCCGTCCGGACCGGCGGAGGCCTATTACCAGGGGCCGGAGGCGCCGCCCCCCGACCGGAACCGGCGCATGCTCCTCATCGGCTGCGGCTGTCTGCTGCTCCTGATCTGCGGCTGCCTGGCTGTCGGAGGCTACTTCTTCGACCAGGCCGACCTGTACTGCGCCCCGCCGTTCGATATCCTCAGCCCGGTGTACGACGCCCTGTTCGGCGCCGGCTGCCAGTAAAAACGCCTCAAACTCAGAGGAATAGAACGAGAACCTGAAAATTTGGCGCTGTGCGCCGAATTTTCAGGTTCTCGTTTTACCGGCAGCCCCAATTACTCCAGCGCATCCACCCGCAGCAGCCAGCCGCTCTGGCTGCGGTAAACGTCCAGCTCGAACAGCCGGCCCTCTTCGCGGCTGGCCCACACCCGGGCGGAGTCTCCGCTGAGCTGGATGCGCTGCGGCTCGTACCCGGCAGCCTGCAGGGCCTGCACGATGGCGTAGCTGTCCGCAGCCAGCGGGGAGGCCCCGAACGGGTCGGGCCGGCTGCGCTCGAAGCCTTCCAGGACGAGGTTGACCGCCTCCAGCAGCTCGGCGGCGCGCGCGTAATCCACGGCCCGCAGACGCGCGTCCGCCTCCACCAGCATGGACTCCAGCGCCAGGTTCTCATCCGCCTCGGGGTGGCGCAGAAAATCGGCGACGATGCCGCGGGAGCGCATCTCCTCGGCGGGGGGCAGCCAGGCGGTGAGGAAATAGGCCGAGGGGTCCAGCGCCTGCTGGTAGCGGCGCACGGTATCGTAGAAGGCGATCGTCAGGCGCAGGTCCGCGCGCAGGTCGCCGGTCATCTCGATCTCCCCCAGGGCGCGCAAAAAGGCCTCTTCCAGGCGTTCCAGGTCCAGGCCGAAATGCTCCTCCAGGGCGGCGTCCAGCGCTGGCAGGGTCTCGCGCTCGTCGTCCAGGGGGCGGATGTCGCGGTAAAAGGCCGAGAAAGCCTCCCAGCCCCAGGTATCCACCATGTACTCGATCAGGGCGCTGCCCTCCAGGTAGCCGGTCTCGTGCTGCACGGGGTAGAAATCCTCCGCCAGCGTGCGCAGCGGGACGTAAAGGCCCAGGTCGAGCAGGGCGGCGGCGCGGGGCATGAGCACTTCGGGCTTGAAATGCCCCCCGCTGAGGTAGACCGCCAGGCCCTCCACCAGGAAGCTCGGCCTCAGCTCACCTCCCAGGCGGCTGTCCAGGATGTGCACCATCTCGTGGTGCAGCACCAGCTCGGGGTCGTTGCCGGCGTAATTGCGGTCCAGGTAAGAGACCGCGATCTCCCGGCTGGCGAACCCGCCGTGGCCCAGGACGCGGGGGACAAAAAACACCTCCACCGGCTCTTCGAACCCGGTCTCCAGGCGGGCGGCGGCTTTCTCCGCCTGCTCGTCCAGGGCCGCCTCCAGCAGCTCCAGGTCGCTCTCGGCCTGGGTGCCGCTGATATAGTGCACCAGGCAGCAGTCGGTCTCGCTGGTCTCCCAGCGGGCTTCGGGCTCGGGCGGCGGCAGGTCCTCCGGGGGCAGCAGGCTCACGCTCTCGGTCCATTCGAGCTCGCCGGGCTGGACGGAGACCGTGAGCGAATACTCGCCCGCCTGCAGGCCGCGGGTGTCCCAGGCCCACCAGAAAGTGGCCTGGTAGCGCCCGCCGATGCCGAAGCGCCCGAAGCGCTCCGGGCCGAGGGTGGTCTCGCCCGGGCCGTTCACTTCCACCAGCACCGACTTCCCGTCCAGGTCCGCCTCCTGGGGTGCGATCACCTCCAGGCTCACCTGGTCTCCGGCGTACAGGCCGCCGTCCGGGTGGAAGTTGAGGGTGAAGCCCTGCCGGCCCGCGGGGGTGGCGGTGGGCGTGTCCGGAGGCGCGAGCGGGGTCTGCGTGGGCGCGGGGAGGGTGGCGGTGGCGCTGGG
>JAEWYL010000127.1 GCA_023395675.1 Chloroflexota bacterium
GTTCCACATCCTGTTTTTTCGCTTCAATGATGACCTCTACATCCTGAATCTGAGCGAGACGGATTTTCCCCTGGAGCGGTTGGAATTGAGGAACGAGCGCGGCAGGCTCGAGGGAGAGGAATGGGACCTGGACGAGCTGGAGCCCGGCGGCTGCGTGGTCGCCCGGGAGCTGGCGCGAGGCGAGGATGACCGCAACCTGAACACCGTCATCTCCATCCGGGGCGAGCAGTGCGAGCCCACCGGCGACCGCGTCATCCGCCGGACGAACAACGCCTTCTGGAACTCAACCTTCGAGATCCATTTCTTCGATGAGTTGATCGGGCGCTGCGAAGACGGAGGCAATCTCTGCGAATTTGGCCTCTGACAGCCCCCAGGTTTTTCCGAAAAATGTACGGTTGTGGTGGTGAGAGGCGCAGCCGCCCAGCACAACAACAGAATAAATATTCAGGATTCGCTCTACTCCACCAGCTCCAGACAGTTTTGCAAGAGCCGGGACAGCCGGATTCTACGCGCGCAGCGGTGGTAAAATCATCACACTTTTTCTTGGCGGACCGGGAAGATGAGAAGCGCGGGCTGCGCGGGTGAACCGCGTCCCTGCCGTCCTGCTCGGCGCCGCCAGCCTGAGGACCTGTTCTGAAGAAAATATCGGGTTGTGGCGTAAGGCGCCAAAGTCGCCCTGCACCACCACAGCAGTTTCGGACAGGTGCTGGTTAACATCCATTCGGGATTCGGGAGCGGGGCCTGCCCTGTTTTCCTCACCCCAGACTGACCTTATCCTAGGAAGCAAGAGGCTATGCATAAAGCGAACAATGACGCTCTCGCACGGCAGGCCCGCGGAAGGCAGAACGGCTTCACCGTGGAAGCCTTCAAGCAGGCTGTGGTTGACAACCTGTACTATAAGCGCGGCCAGGGGGCCCACACCGCCAGCGCCAGCGATGTTTACTTTTCTCTCGCCACCACCGTGCGGGATTACCTGATGGACCGCTACCGGGAAACCGTAGCGGCCTACGTCGAAAAGAAGCCCAAGTTTGTCTACTACCTCTCGGCCGAATACCTGCCCGGGCGGCAGCTCTCGCAGAACCTGCTCTATACCGGGACCACCGAGCTGGCGCGGCAGGCCCTGGCGGAGCTGGGCTACGACCTGGACGAGCTTATCGCCCTCGAGCCGGAGCCTGCCCTGGGCAACGGCGGCCTCGGCCGGCTGGCAGCCTGCTTCTACGACTCCATGGCCGCCCTGGACATCCCTTCGGTCACGTACGGCATCAACTACGAGTTCGGCATCTTCAAGCAGTCCTTCCGCGACGGCTGGCAGGTGGAAAGCCCGGACGACTGGCTGTATTTCGGCGCTCCCTGGGAGTTCCCCCAGCCCGACAGCCGCCTGACCGTCAGGTTCGGCGGGCGGGTTGAAAGATACAGGGACGAGCAGGGCCGCGAGCGCGCGCGCTGGATCCAGGATGAGACCATTCTGGGCGAGCCGGCCCATATGCTGGCCCCCGGGTACGGCACCAAAACCGTCAACCTGCTGCGCCTGTGGCGCGCCAGGGCCAGCAAAGAGTTCGATTTCCAGCTCTTCGACGTGGGCGACTACTCGCGCGCGGCCGAGCAGAAGATCTATTCCGAGAATATCACCAAGGTCCTGTATCCGAACGATAACACACCACAGGGCCGCGAGCTGCGCCTGAAGCAGGAATATTTCTTCGTCTCCTGCTCGATCCAGGATATCCTGCGCCGCTTTTTGCAGTTCGATGACGACTGGGGCCTGCTGCCCGAAAAGGTGGTCATCCAGCTCAACGACACGCACCCCGTTCTGGCGATCCCCGAGCTGCTGCGCCTGCTGCTGGACGAGCACGGCCTGGACTGGGAGCAGGCCTGGGGCGTCACGCGCAGGGTGTTCGCCTACACCTGCCACACCCTGATGCCGGAGGCGCTGGAACGCTGGCCGGTGGGCCTGTTCGAGCGCCTGCTGCCCCGCCACCTGGAGCTCATCTACGAGATCAACAAAGCCTTCCTGGAGGAGGTGCGCGCTCGCTTCCCGCAGGACGCGGCGCGCGAGGCGCGCATGTCCATCATCGAGGAAGGCCACGAGCGCATGCTGCGCATGGCTTTCCTGGCCGCGGCGGCCTGTTTCTCGATCAACGGCGTGGCCGAGCTCCACACCCGCCTGCTCCAGGAGCTGGTGCTGCGCGACTTTTACGCCCTGTGGCCCGAGAAATTTAACAACAAGACCAACGGCGTCTCCCCCCGGCGGTTTATCAAACTCTCCAACCCGCGCCTCTCCTCCCTGATCGACAGCCGCACCGGCCCCGGCTGGCTGCGGGACCTGGATGAACTGAGGCGCCTGGAACCCCTCGCCGGGGAGGCCGCTTTTCAAGAGGACTGGCGCCGGATTAAGCGCGAGAACAAGGTGGACCTGGCGCAGGCGATTGAGACCCTGGCCGGGGTGCAGGTGGACCCGGACTCCATGTTCGACGTGATGGTCAAGCGCCTGCACGAGTACAAGCGCCAGCTACTGAAGGTGCTCCATATCGTCACCCTCTACAACCGCCTGCAGGCGGACCCGCAGCTGGACCTGACGCCGCGCACCTTTATCTTTGGGGCCAAGGCGGCGCCGGGCTATCACATGGCGAAGCTGATTATCAAGCTGATCAACTCGGTGGGGGAGGTGGTGAACCGCGACCCGCTGGTCGCCGGCCGGCTCAAGGTCGCTTTCCTGCCGAATTTCAACGTCACCCTGGGCGAGAAGATCTACCCGGCGGCCGAGCTCTCGGAGCAGATCTCGCTGGCAGGCAAAGAGGCCTCGGGCACGGGGAATATGAAGTTTGCCCTGAACGGCGCGCTCACCATCGGTACCCTGGACGGGGCGAATATCGAGATTCGCGAGCGGGTGGGGGCCGAGAATTTCTTCCTGTTCGGGCTGACCACCGAGGAGGTCCTGGCGCTCAAGCGGGACTACCGCCCGCTCGACTACTATCACCGCGACCCCGAGCTGCGGGCGGCCATTGACGCCCTCGCTTCAGGCCGCTTTTCCCCGGGCGATCGGGACCTTTTCCGCCCCATCGTGGACTCGCTGCTCCACCGCGACGAGTACCTGCTGCTGGCCGATTATGCCGCTTTCATCGCCTGCCAGGACGAGGTGGACCGGGCCTATCGCGACCGGGAGAGCTGGACGCGCCGTTCGATCCTGAACAGCGCCCGCTGCGGCTATTTCTCGTCCGACCGCTCGATCGCCCAGTACGCCTCCGAGATCTGGTCGGTGAAGGTCCGGGATATCTGGCCTG
>JAEWYL010000068.1 GCA_023395675.1 Chloroflexota bacterium
GCTGCCCGCAGCCTCCCATGCATACGGGAGCTCTTCCGCCAGCGCCGAGCTGCCGCACAGCGCCGGCTCCTTCGCGGCTGCCAGGGCGACGGTGCGCAGGTCCTCCTGGCAGGTGACGTCCAGGATCAGATACCCGCCCTCCGGGCGCAGCGTATCAAGCTGCTCTTCTAAGGCCTGCGGCCCGCGAGAAATCAGGCGGTAATCCAAGCTCCGCACCCGGCGCGCGGTCTGCCCCTGCAGGATATCCACCAGGTTCGAGCTGCACATCGGGTGGATGGGGTCGTTCCGGAACTCAGACTGCTCCAGCAGCTTCCCGTGCACGTAGTGCAGGCCCTCCCGGGTGATACGACCGTTCTTTGGGAACCCCAAAACCACCACCGCAAAGTTCAGCCCGAGGGCGTCCAGCATGGCGTCAAACTCCGCGCCGATATTGCCGCGGAAGACCGAGCAGGTTTTCTTGAAGAAGCGCGGGCAGCCGGCAGCCTGGAGCCTGCGAGTCGCAGCAAAGACCTTCTCATAGGCGCTCTGGGGGCTGTCCAGGCGCGAGTTGGTATCCAGAATCAGGATGTCGGGCGGTTCTTGCGCCGCCGCTCCCGCCGGCAGCGAGCCCGGCTCCCCGGGGAAGCTGTACACATGCACCCGCAGCCCGGCTTTAGCGAACATCACGCCGATATCGTTGGAACCGGTGATGTCGTCTGCGACCACGCCCATCCACAGGGCGTCAGGCTTCTCCCTCGCCATCAGAGCTCCGGCCAGTCCCGCCGGCGCCGGTAGCCGGAGTTTTGCAGGAAATCCTGTACCGTTTCAGCCGGCAGGCGCTTAAAGGGTAGGCCCGCACAGCGGGCGGCGACCAGCATGTGGCAGGCCTGTTCCAGGGTGTGCAGCCCCATCAACGCCTCTCCCAGGCTGGTATCGTAGACCAGCACGCCGTGGTTCTCCAGGAACAGCACGTTGGCCTGCCGGGCCCGGGCGCGCACCGCTTCCCCCAGCTCCGCCGCCCCCGGGTGGTGGTAGGGCACCCGCGCCGTCCGTTCCAGGTAATACATGGCCTCCACAAAGAGGTCGGCAGGCGCATCCAGGTCGCTGCAGGCCACCAGGGTGCTGTAGAAAGGCGAGGCGTGCAGCACAGCCTGGATCTCGGGCCGGGCCTGGTAGATGGCCCGGTGCATGGGCAGCTCCTTGGAGGGCCGGCGCGCGTACTCGCCTTCTCCTTCCAGCGGGCAGGCCACCAGGTCCGCCTCATCCAGTTCGCCCAGGCCCGCGCCGCTGGCGGTGATCAGGAAGCGCCCGGGGTCCAGGCGCAGGCTCATATTGCCCGCGTTGCCCCAGGCCAGCTCGTTCTCCAGCAGGTACCGCCCTGCCCGGATCAGTTCGGACTTCATTTCGTTTTCACCGGCCGCCATCTCACGCCCGCTCTCTTTCTTCTGTCTTTCCCGCAGCTCGTATCGTTTCGCTCTGAAACGCGTCCTGCTCGAGCAGGTCAACCTCCACCACCGGCTGAGCGGGGTCCAGGGGAACACGGAAAGTCTTGATCTCCGCCGGACCGAACTCCGTGTGGATCACCCGCTTCAGGAACGGGAGCTGGATCGTCCCCGGGCCTGCCCGGCGCGCGGTTTCGACGCAGCGCAGGATCAGGTCCTCCCCGTCCTCGGCTTTTTTCAGCACGTTGAGGACGATATTGTCCTGCTCAACGCAGGCAAAGGAGGCGCTCAGGGGCAGGCTGCCTGTATGGAAGGTAGCCGGGAGCACCAGCGCCGGCGCGTTCAATTCCGCCGCCCGCCGCACCGTCCCCGCCTGCTCCCAACTGCCTTCGTGCGGCAGCAGCCAGTAGGTGAAGCGCTGGAGGCCCTGATCCAGGAAGCTGTAGCACCCGTCCGCATCGGGGATTACCGGCAGGTGGTTAGCGTAGACCGGGCTGCGCAGCACCGTCAGCCCGATATCGCGCACGTTCACATCCAGGCTGTACTTGCCGTCGTTCAGCACGCTCAGCCCGTAGGGCAGCCCGGTGTCCCGGTTGGTGCCGGAGAGATCCACCCAGGCGCCGCCCGGCTGCTCCTCCCCGTTGGCGAAGCGCTCGATATGCCCGTAGGGGATCTCGTGCACCGGGCGCATGAACATCAGGTTAAGCGGGAAACGCAGCTTGAGCATTTTGTACTGCTCGCGCCAATCCACGGTCACCCGCACCTCGATGCCTTCGAGGCCGGGATACAGGGCGAATTCCTGCACGAGCCGGGACGCGCCGTACTCGCTGACGGCGCGCACCACCGATTTCACCGGGCCGTGCTCGACCAGACGCACGCTGGCCGCCCTGAACTCCCCGGCCTTCTGATCGAACTTGAAGCTGTTGTGGCCCCAGGTATCGCTCCTGTCGTGCAGCACCTCGGCCCGGGCAGCCTCGCCGCTGAACACTTCGAAGCCCAGGCGCTTATCGAACAGGCTGCGCACCGCCCCGCTCTCCGGGCTGATCTCCAGGCGGAACCTTTCGGACTCGAGGTGGGTCTCGCCGGCCTCCAGGCAAGCAAACTCACCCTTTTGCTGGCCCGGGACGAAGCGGTAGACGGCGTATCCCAGCGGGGGCAGGTCCGCCAGGAAGGCTACCCGCACCGGGCCTTTGGCGGTCGCATGGGGCTGCACCCGCTGGTAAGGCGTTTCAATCCCATGCGGGTCCAGCAGGACGGTATCCTCCTCCAGATAGAGCAGCTCCACCTCCACCGGCACGCGGGCGGGCCAGGCGTGCGGGTTGAACACCACCAGCGGGCGCCAGCCGGCGCGCATGCCCTCCTCGGGATCCAGGTGGATGTTCCAGCCGATGGACTGCAGGGCCAGGTTCAAAGCCCGCCCCGCGATGGCATTGGCCTCGCCGTACAGGTCGCGCGCGTCCTCATATGCTTCTTCAACGCAGGTGCCTGCCAGGATATCGTGGAATTGGTTGAAGAGCACCGCCTTCCAGGCCCGGTCCAGGCCGGCTGGGTACGTCTGCCCGGTGACCTGACTGGCGACGGAGGAGAGCTTCTCGGCGCTCAGCAGCAGGTTCTCGGCTTTCCGGTTCCAGCGCTTCACGTCCGAATGGGCGGAATAACAGCCGCTCGCGTGGTGCTGCAGGTCGTCGTGGACGGTGGGGACCGGCAGGCCGAGGGTTTCCTGCTCTTCGAAGAAGCGCTGCGGGGTGCTCAGCACGAGTTCCGGGTAACGCCCGCTCTCGCCCAGCCGTTGTATGCTCTCCAGGTTCTCCCGGGTTGGGCCGCCGCCGTGGTTGCCCACGCCGTAGAAGCACATGCCCTGGTTGAAGGGCGCTTTCAGCTCGGCCGCGCAGCGCTGCACGTGCTTCTCCAGGTCCTTGCCCCAGGTGCAGTATTCGTAGGGGATGCGGTACGCCAGCACGCGAGAGCCGTCATCGGCCTCCCACCAGAACAGGCGGCCCGGCAGCCCTTTTTCGTGCGGGTGCGGGCGTAGAAAGACGTAGTAGTCCAGGCCGCTTTTCTTCAGGATTTGCGGCAGCATGGCGCTGTGCCCGAAGCTGTCCACGTTATACCCGACCCGGGCGGCGCGCCCGAACTTCTCCAGAAAATAGCGCTGCCCGTACAGCCCCTGGCGCACATAGGACTCGCCGCCGGGGATATTGCAGTCCGGCTGGATCCACCAGCCGCCGACCAGCTCCCAGCGCCCCTCCGCCACCCGCCTCTGAATGCGGGCGAACATCTCCGCATCGCTCTCTTCGATCCAGGCATAAAACGCGGCCGAACTGGAGACGAAGACGAAATCCTCGTGCTCATCCAGCAGGTCTAGGACAGCTTTGAAAGTCGCTTTGACCTCGTGAAAGCCCTCCTGCCACTGCCACAACCAGACCGGGTCAATATGGGCGTTGCCGATCATATGCAGTTTTTGAGAATACATCTTCTCCATACCAGCTACCTATTCACCGTAATCTCATTCGATCGCGAGCACGGAATAAAGGTTGTTTTAGCGGCTGCACCGGAAAAACCCTGATTCCTGATCCCGATCTGAAGTGCATCGAATAACCACACTGCTACCACCTGATACGCCTCAACAGAGGCTGGAGCGCCAGGTACCCTGCCTCGAAGCGCCGGATGTACTCCCGGTGCACCTCCATTCTCGGGCGGAGCACCCGGCGGGGCTGCCCGCTGACAGCCCGCGCCGCCTCTTTCTCGTCCTGGTAAAGGCCGCTTCCCAGCCCGGCCATCATGGCTGCGCCCAGCAGGGTGGCCTCGGGCATCTGCGGCGCTTCCAGCACCGTCCCGCTCACATCGGCTTTGATCTGCAGCCAGGCACGGCTGCGAGCCCCTCCCCCGGCGACCGCCAGACGCGTGATCGGACGCCCGGCTGCCGCCTCGCCTGCCCGGCGGATCACCTCCAGTTCGTAG
>JAEWYL010000229.1 GCA_023395675.1 Chloroflexota bacterium
TTTAACCGGGGGGGGGGGGGGCGCCCACCCCCCCCCCCACAGCCTGTTTAACCGGGATATGGAAGAGCGCGGGGGTGCGCCGCGCTAGCGAAACAGCGCCAGCACGGCGGAATGGCCGTGGACGAAATTTTCCCTGCCGATGGGGCCGATCTCCCCGGCGCAGAAAAACCCCGCCAGGGGCGCGCCGCCCAGGCTCTTCTGGATCACGGTGATGTCCCCATCGGGGAAATTGTAGAGTCGGGAGCCGCGCCCGTTGCAGGTGAAGAGCAGAGCCCCGCCGGGCGGGTTGCGGAACATCTGGGGGATGAGCATCATCTCCAGGTCCTCCTGGGCGGTGAAGGCGTCCCGCAGGTGAAACTGGATCACCTCGCCGTCCTGGATGATGTCCCCCACCGCAATCGTGCCCTGCTCCCAATCCACCCCGATCACCCCGCGGATCAGGAAATCGCCCCGCCCGGGGACGTCGTCCAGGGGGACGACCGAACGCCCGATGAACAGCCCGTTCTGCAGCAGGGCGCGGTCCTCGTCGTCCAGCTCGGGGATCAGCTCCTGCAGCAGCGCCAGCGGCGGGCGGCCCTCCAGCCCGTAGATCACATTTTTCTCCGAGGCGGTGATGGTCATCGGGTCCCACACCGGGCGGCACCCCTGCGAGACCACCAGGTCAATGTCCAGCGCGCCGCTCAGGGCCACCCCCACCAGCCCCTCTGCCATCGTCCCGTCGTTCAGGATCAGCAGGTTCCCCTGCGGGCGCAGCGCCCCGCTGGCCAGCCCGCCCACCGCCGGGACGCCCGGGTAGGACTGGTTGATGGCCTGCAGCACGTCATCCACGGGCGTGGAGAAGGGGTCCACCAGCAGGATGAACAGGCGCGCATCCTCGGGCGCGCCCAGCACGCGGCGGAATTCCTCCGGCTCCAGCAGGAAGGCGTGCCAGTTGGGCGGCTGCAGGCTGAAGGGGGTGAGCCGGACGCCCGGCAGATAGGCGGCCGCCAGGCTGATGGCCGGCTCGCCCTCGATCTCGGAGTCTTTGCAGATCACGTTCTCGGCCGTGCAGCCGATCAGCAGGCCGGGGTCCAGGGCCGCGCACAGCCCGTCGGCGATCTGGCGCCCGAAATGGGTGTAATGCGCGGAGAGGAACAGCCACATGAGATCCGGCGGTCGGCGGGCCGCCGGGTTCCCCCCGTTCTGTTCGAGCTGGGCGTGAAGCTGCTCCACCAGGAGCTCCACCGCCTGTTCGGGGTCTTTTTCGCGCGTGATGGCAGAGAAAAACCGTACCGGATCATCCATCCTGCTGCCTCCTCATCCCATCCGGCGGCGCGGCCGGGCTGCTGCCGGGCCAGCCATAAACGTTCCGGTCCCCCGCTATGCGGCCGGCTCCGCGCCGGAGCGGGGCAGATACTGCCCGGCTGCCAGCGCGGCCCCGACGATCCCGGCCTCGTTGCGGAGCTGGGCCGGGACTACAGGGGTCTTGAGCGTCAGGCGGGGGATGAAGTTCTCGTGGTTTTTGCTGACCCCCCCGCCCAGGATGATCAGGTCGGGCCAGAAAAGGCGTTCCAGGGCGCCCAGGTATTTGTCCAGGCGGGCGGCCCACTTCTTCCAGGAAAGGTCCTCGCGCTTGCGAGCCGCGTCGGAGGCGCGCAGCTCGGCGTCTTTGCCGTCCAGCTCGATATGGCCCAGCTCGGTGTTCGGCAGCAGGCGCCCGCCGGTGAAGAGCGCCGTCCCCAGCCCGGTGCCCAGAGTGACGATCAGCACCGTCCCCTGGACGCCCCGCCCGGCCCCGAACTGCATCTCGGCCAGCCCGGCCGCGTCGGCGTCGTTGAGCACGCAGGTGGGGCAGCCACTGAGAGAGGAAAAAAGCCCGGCCGCGTCCATACCGATCCAGTCCTTCGATATGTTCGCGGCCGTGAGGATCACGCCGTTCCGCACCGCGGCGGGGAAACCGCAGCCCACCGGGCCGTCCCACTTGAAATGCCGGGCGACCTGGGCCACCACCTGCGCCACCGGCTGCGGCTCGGCGGAGTCCGGCGTGGGGATGCGGCAGCGCGGCGCCAGCAGTTCCCCCCGTCCCGTGTCCACCGGCGCGCCCTTGATCCCCGACCCGCCGATATCAATGCCCAGTATCTCCATCCACCTCTCCAGTGACCTGTAGATGCTCAACAAATACTATCGCATAACGCAATTATGTACCTGTTCTCATTATGCCATGAGTTGGACAGGATGTGAATAGAGGTAGGATTTTGGAGAGTGATTTGGGCGCGGCGACCTGATACAGGCTGCGCCACGCCCAAATCACCCCTTTTTTCCAGCCCGTAATCCGTTTTGAATTTCAGAATCGGTAGCAATCTAAACCCTAATCCTTTTTGAATTTCAGAATCGGTAGTAATCAAAACCCTAAAGGTCGCCTTCAAGTCTCTTTCCAGTCGGACTCCTTGTGGCGACCTTTAGGGTTTCCCTTCGCCTATCACCGATTCTGTTTGTCAAAACTCATAAGGTCGCCTTCAAGTCTCTTTTTAGTCAGGCTCCTTGTGGCGACCTTTAGGGTTTCCCTTCGCTGATCACCGATTTTGATTGTCAAAACTCATAACGGCGCATTGTCACGTCCTTATCTATAAAAAATCACAGGACTAATTCCCGCCCCCATCCCTGCCAAATAGCCCAAAATTCATCCATTTCATACTAATCTGTTTCTCCCCAAGAGCCGTATAAACAATCAGCAGAACCCGGTAAAACCACAAAGATTGCAGCCGTATGGGGGTTCGCCAACCGGGCCGCTCAGGGGGCAGGCAGTTCCCCGGCATACGGGCGCGGCCCGGATATTTTATCTGTGTGAGGAGGAACAGTTTTATGAAACGTTTTACCCTGTCCGCAGCATTCGCAGTCCTGGCGCTGGCTGTGCTCACCCTGGGCGCTTTCGCCGCCCAGAACCATTTTCGCAGCCTGATGGAGCCGGATATCATCGTCCCCCTGCCGGTGAACGTGGATTCGGAAGCCCTGGGCGAGGCCACCTTCCGGCTGAGCAAGGATGAGATGGCCATCACCTACCAGCTCGCGGTGAAGAATATCGACCACATCACCCAGGCGCACATCCACGAATACGTGGGCGACGGGCGCAACGGGCCGATCATGGTCTGGCTCTTCCCCTCCCCGGAGAGCACCGCGCCGGGCGATCCCACCGGGCCGGTGCGGGGAAAGCTGATCCGCAGCTCGTTTGGCCCCGAAAACCTGCGCAACAACTACACCTGGGAGCAGGTGCTGGATATGCTCCGCAGCGGGCAGGCTTACGTCAACGTCCACACCACCGAGGCCCCGGGCGGGGAGATTAACGGGCACATCCATTAAGCAGCGAAATGCCCAACAAAATGGGGCCGGGCTTCGCCCGGCCCCATTTTGTTGGGCCAAAACACCGGTTTAGCGGACCAGGGCGCGCAAGGGGGGCAGGAAGCGCCCGGTACGCTGCCTGTAGTCCAGGTAAGCCTGCCCGAATTTCGCCTCCATCGCCGCCTCCTCCCGGCTCACCCGGGTCAGGACGATGAGGCTCAGCGCGCCCAGGAACACCCCGCCGATCAGCAGGTTGGCGGTCAGCAGGAAAACCCCCAGCAGGTGAACATAGAGGACGGTGTACATCGGGTGGCGCACCCGGCGGTAGGGGCCGTGCGTGACCAGGGTGTGCTCCTCGCGCACGTGCAGGACGGTGGAGAAATTGTCCCCCAGCGCCTGCTGCACCCAGACGATCAGGGGCAGGCTCGCCAGGCCCAGCAGCACCCCCAACCCGCGCGCCCACCCGGGCAGCGCGAGGCGCGCCCAACCCAGGATTTCCGGCCTGAGCATGTAGGCGAGCACCACCAGGATGAACGGCAGGCCGAAGACCAGCCGCAGGCCGACGTGGAGCCGGCCCTCTTTGAAATCGGCGCGCCCGCGGCCTGCATGCGCCTGGCGCTGGTAGTAAACCCGGATGAGCGTGAACCCCAGGAACACGAACACAAACAGGGTGTGGAAGAATCTCTCGTCCATCGGAACTCCTTTGTGAATGATGACAAACCGGCGGGCGGGTTCTGCGCGCGCGGCTGCACGGCTCACACAAGCTACCGCTTTTCTCCCGCATCAGGTTAAGTTAAGGTCTTCGCTCGGCCCAGGCGGGGCAGGTAGCGCCCCGTGCGCCGCAGATAGGCTCTGTATTCGTCGCCGAAGCGCTCGATCAGCGCCGCCTCCTCGAGCGGGGTGCGCAGCAGCAGGGGGATGCAGGTCAGGACCACCACGCCCGCCAGCCACAGGTTCCCGGAGAGCAGCACCAGCCCGGCCAGGAACAGGTAAGCGCTGGAATAGAGCGGATGGCGCACCCGGCGGTAGGGGCCGTGCGTAACCAGGGTATGCTCCCGGCGCGTCATCACCGTGGGCGTCACGTTCCGGCCCAGGCTGCTGAACACCCAGTAGACCAGCGGGACGGCGGCGGCCATCAGCCCTGCCCCCAGCCAGCGCAGGGGGAGGGGCAGCGGCAGGCTGAAGCGCGCCAGCGCGGCCGGGTAGACGAGGTAGAGCAGCACCGAAAGCCACAGGGCCAGGCCCATCACCCGCCGGATGACGAGGACCAGGCGGCCCTCCCCGCTGAAGTCGATGCGCTCGCCGCTCTGGTTGGCGCGCCGGCGGTGGGCGGCCGAGATGAACAGGATGGTGAGGGTTACGGCGGCTGCAAAGAGGTGAAAAAAACGGTCAAGGTCCATAGCGCTCCTTCGCATGGCTTT
>JAEWYL010000096.1 GCA_023395675.1 Chloroflexota bacterium
GCCGTCCTCATTGTCTGGCTTATCAGCGCCTGCGGAAGCTCAGTCGAGCATTCCTTTTACCCAGTCGCCCACCAGCCAGTAGCTGAACGGCTGCCCGCTGTTCACCTGGATGGCGCCCACGATGGAGTAGACCAGCCCGACGATCGGCACGGCCGCCAGGATGACGGTGAACAGGACTGCGAAGGGGATGCACAGCAGCCCGATGATGACCGCCGACAGCAGCCCGGTGATGATCCAGATGGCGCCGATCAGGAGCCCGCCGCCGATCCAGGTGATGATCTGGAAGACGAAGGACTGCATGGCGTGGAAGGCCACCGTTTTCGAGCGGTCCTTATACATCAGGTAGACCGCCAGGGCGGCGACCGGCCCGAGGAAGCCCGTGACCAGGTTGAGCAGCATGCTCAGGTGGGCGATCATGGACCAGGTGCGCTCGTCTTCAGGAGAGAGCCTCTGCATTGGGGCGGCTGCCGCCGGCGCGGCCGGGGCCGGCTGCGCGGCAGGCGCAGCGGCGCCCTCCGCCAGGGTTTCATCCCCACGGGCTTCCGCAAAGGTTTCGCCGCCTTCGCTCTCGACCGGGTTCATGCCCTGCGGGGCTTCCGGTCTGGGCTGGTAGGCCGCGCCTTCGGCCATGAGCGTCTGCTCATCCTCCGCGACGGGCGGCTCGGGCAGGGGCTC
Organism: Chloroflexota bacterium; assembly: GCA_023395675.1. Lineage (GTDB taxonomy): Bacteria > Chloroflexota > Anaerolineae > Anaerolineales > UBA4823 > JAEWYL01. The sequence goes on from JAEWYL010000096.1 coordinate 676, forward strand.
GACCGGCTCCTCCTGGGGCGCGCCAACGGCAGGGGTTCGCTCTGCCGTTTCGGGCTGCCACTCCTGAGGCGGCTCCGAGAACAGGGTCTCTTCAGCATTCTCCCCGGTTTCCGAGGGTTGGTTCTCCCGCTCGCTTTCCGGTTCTTCCGGGCGTTCGGGTTGTGGGAAAAATTGTGTCATGGTTGCAGCACTCCTTACCGGGTATTCGTGCGACTACCCAATAATCGTCTTGGTGAGATTCGAGGATAACGGCCTGCTGCTGGCTCTCCTGGCAGGGTTTCCCCGCTGCCTGCCTGTCTTGCGAGGCATGCATACCTATATACGGAAGAACCCCGTCTTTGTCGCGAAATACCGGAGACAGGGTTCTGAGAGGTCCTTTTGCCAGGTACCCGGTTGAAAAAGTCCGTGCGGCCGCGCCGCACGGACTTTCACAACACAGTGATTTCTGCAAAAGCGGAAAGCCCGCGGAGGGGCGTCGCCGGAATGGCTTTAGACCCAACCCTGGTTGCGCAGGAAGTTGGTGATCACCGGGATCTCCAGGTATTTGCCGTTGTAAGCCTCGAAAGCGGGCCAGAGCACTACCAGCCACAGGAGCGGTGCGCAGATGGCGCCCAGGCCAAAGGTCACGAAGCTGATGACCGTGATCAGGATATAGAGCACCACGTTGAAGACGATGGACTGGACTGCATGAAACTTGATGAAGGGCCGGTTTTTCTTCTCTTCCATGAAGAGCGCGATAATCGGGAGAATCGGGATGGGATAGCCGATCGCCGCCCAAAGGCGGTCATCGCTGGTCACATCGACGGGAGGTAAGTCTGACATTTTTTCGCTCCTTTGGCTAACGAAATGATGGATTAAATGCCTTTCTGCGGTCTATTTTAATCTATTATTACGTAAAATTTGTGAATAAGTTGCAGGGCAGCCCTCAATTTCACCCTTTTTCCCCCTCCAAACATGAAAGGATGTTGCAAAACTCTTCGTCCCCTCGCTTATATTCGGTTAAATACGGAGAAAGCTGCGGCTGCGCCGCAGCTTTCTCAAAAAATACCCTCTACAGCGCCAGGATGAACAGCAGCGTGAACAGCGAGCTGACGATGAGCTGGCGCACGCCGATGGCGGTCGGCCTGTACCCGGCAGCCGGGCGCACGAGGCCGCCCCACAGGCTCTCGCCAAACTGCAGCGCGTACGGCAGGGGGAGCAGGGGAGGCAGCAGCCCTGCGAGCGCCAGCGCCAGGACGCCCAGCAGGTTGATCCCGGTGAAGATCAGGGCCGGCAGGGCCATGCGCAGCCGCTCTGGCAGCGGGGGCGCCTGGCTGAAACTGCGCTGCTCCAGCCGCAGATATGCGTATAGGATAGAGGCCGCCGATTGGGCCCAGACCAGGGCGAACAGCCACCAGCCAAGAGCGCTGGGCTCGCCCGCGCCCACCCAGCAGGCGGCCGGTGCCGCCAGGGCCAGGACGCCGCTGCCGATCACCTCTACCAGGGCCTGGCGGCGCTCCTGGCGGCGGCTCACCAGGTACAGGTGCCAGGCGAACACCGGCCCTCCCGGCAGCGCCAGGTAAAGCAGCCAGCCGAACCCCTCGGAGAGCAGCCCGGCCACGCTTGCCAGCCCCAGGAGGGCGTAGATCAGGATCCAGAACCCGGCGGGGGCCAGCTCGCGCCGGGCGCGCCGGCCGCTCAACGCTTTCACCGCGATGGTGATGGGCTGGCGCATCAGGAAGGCTGCCATGGCGGCCAGGATCAGGTAAAGCGAGGCGGCGCTGAAGCTGCCGCCGGCGACCAGGCCGATGACCAGCGGCATGAGCAAGAACACCCAGGACCCGTGGTCGGTGGGCAGGGCGATGTGGCGTTTTGCCAGAGGTTGAGAGATGGCTGCGAGATCCATATGAATTCCCTTTACGCCGGTATTATAGCCCATGCAGCCGCGCCTGTCTTTGCCCTGGCGCAAGAAACAGGGGGAGGGTGGGGGATGCTGGCGGTAGGCAGAGCTTTCCGCCAGCATCCCCATCGAGCAAAGGTCCTGGCGCGTGCCCGGGGACGGAGCGCGCGGGATGACAGATGGCTCAGGATCATATATAATGAAACTCACAGCGAAACGCAGGTGGGAAAACCGATCCTGACCTTCCAGAGGGTGTAGATGGAGGTGGGCTATGCTGATCGACGAACGCTGGCTGATACGTGATATTTCGGTAGCGCCGGACAGACTCAGCGGCGAGGAAGCCATCCAGGCCGCCGCGGGGGCGTCCTTTATCGTAATCCAGTTTGCCGATGGGCGCTGGGCTGTCTTCCGCCCCTCCGAGCTGTATACCAAGCTCAAGCTCTACGGGCTGCTGTCCGCCCCCCTGAGCGCCATGCCCGCCAATGCCGTCGCCCCTCACCTGGTCGGGTCCATACCGCGGGAGAGCACCGATCCGCGCCACCGCAGTTTCGTGGAGAACTTGAAAGAGAAGGAGATCCTGATCCTGCTGGAAGGCGGGCAGGTCTCCGCCCTGCTGGTCGGCGGGCAGCGCTTCCGCGGCCCTTCGGCCTCCATGCGCATGACTCTCTCTACCGGCGAGCCCATGGCTGAGGCTGCGCCGCCCTCCTCTCCCGTTCCGGAGCCGCAACAGCGCTTCATCAATGTCGAGCTGGAAGACCGGAACGGCCGCGCCCATGACCCCCGCTCCAGCCCGCTCAAAACCGGCGAGCTCTACACCCTCCTGTTCGACGTGGACCTGGAGCAGCGCCTTGCGGCTATCGCCACCGACGAATGGCGCTACCAGGCGCCCGAGGGCGAGGAGACCGCCGCCATCACCATCCGCCTGGAGACGGAGGATTTCAACCTGCTGGATGGGCCGGAGCAAAAGCTGTTTGTGCCCCGCAGCGGGCGCTCGAAGAACCGGGCCAAATTCCCTCTGGAGCCGCTGCACGAGGGCGAATGTCTCCTCAACGCCGTCTTTCTCAAGGACGGCAGCTTTATCCAGGTGATGACCTTGAAATTTATGGTGGGCGAGCTCTTCTCCACCCAGACCCTCGGGCGCGGGGTGGAAGCCGCCTTCCTGGCGCGCCCGCGCGATGTCAGCCTCACCATTCTGAACACCGGCGCCGGCTTCCAGATGATCCTCATCGCCCCCGGCGTCGCCGCTTCCGCTCACCTGCCCATCAAGCTGGACGAGCTGCAGGATATCGCCGCCCAGGCGCGCCAGAAGCTGCTGGACGTAGTCTACGCGGAGGGGGAAGGGGAGCGCTACTTCCAGCAGCGAATTGATATTCCCCCGGATGTCAACCGCTTCGCCCTCCAGTACCTGGCGCAGGCGGGGCTGCTCCTGTACCAGCGCCTGTTCTTCGGCCCCTCGGCCGACGAACAGACGCGCCTGCTGGGGCGCAGGCTGCGCGAGCTGGCCCTGAAGGAGAAGCTGAATATCCAGATCTTCTCCCAGGACTTCGTCCTCCCCTGGGCGCTGCTCTACCTGGCCGAACGCTACGAGCCGGACCAGATCCAGCCGGAGCTGTTCCTGGGTTTCAAGCACGTGATCGAGCACATCCCGCTGCAGCCGCGCATGCACGTCACCGATAACCGCCTGGACTCCCAGAACGGCCTCACCGTCAGCCTGAACCTGAACACCGATATTGACCGGGAGATGAAGGTCTCGCTGGTGGGCGACCAGATCCGCTATTGGGATGAGCTGGCGAAGGGAGGCGCCAGGTTGAGCCTGGTCCAGCGCACCACCACCCAGGAGGTGACCCGGGCCCTTTCCGACCCGGCCACGCCCGATCAGGTGCTGTATTTCTACTGCCACGGGATCTCACAGGACGTGGGCGAGCAGGGGGGCATTAGCCGCTCCCGGCTGGTGTTCAGCAATAAGGGCACGCTGACCCTGGAGGACCTGAAGCTCTACGCCCCGGCGGTCAACCCGGAGGATATCCTCGCCGGATCGCCGCTGGTGTTCATCAACGCCTGTGAATCGGCACAGCTCTCCCCCCTGGTGTACGATGGATTTGTGCCCTATTTCATGTCCAAGGGGGCGCGCGGGGTAATCGGCACGGAATGCGAGGTCCCGGCGCTCTTCGCGGTGGAGTGGGCCCGGCGCTTTTTCGACCGCTTTGTGCAGGGCGATACCCTGGGGCAGATTTTCCTGGACCTGCGCCGGGAATTTTTCTTCACGCACAACAACCCCATGGGCCTGCTCTACTCCCTCTACGTGGACGCCGATACCCGGGTGGAGCCCGCCCTGCGCGCCCCGGCGCCGCAGTCCTGATCTGGTCTGGACCAGCCGGGGAGCGCTTCGTGCTTTGATCGATTTCCTTTGATTCGTCTTATGGGTGCTGTTCGAGACCGGGGCGGGCTGGAAGACGGGCTTCCGCCCTCCATCAGTAATGGCGTCAAATTGGTAGCTCCAGGGGGATCAGGTGGCTGGTAATGATTTGTACGAATTGTGGAACGTTAAACGCTGAGGGGGCCAGTTTCTGCATCCAATGCGGAAACGCGCTTGAGAAAACCTGTCCGGCCTGCAAGAAGCCCAACCCGCCTGCCGCGCGCTTCTGTATGTACTGCGGGGCCTTGCTCGAGGCGTCCGGCTCCGGCCCGCAGCCCGGCCCGCCGGCGACGGCCGCACCCGCTGAGAGACCCGGTCAGGATTCTCCCGAATGGGCCAGGGAGACTTCGCCTGGCCGCCTGGGACGTTCGGCGGCCACTGCGGCGCGGCGTTCGGACCGCCCATCCGGCGTCCACCGCTTGGAGGGCGAGCGCCGCGTGGTCACCATCCTGTTCTGTGACGTCAAGGGTTCCACCTCGCTGGCAGAGAGCCTGGATCCGGAGGAATGGGCCGAGATCATGAACGAGGCCTTTGGCTACCTGATCCGGCCGGTCTACCGCTACGACGGGAATGTGGCGCGCCTGATGGGGGACGCCATCCTGGCTTTCTTCGGGGCCCCGGTCGCCCACGAGGATGATCCGCAGCGGGCCGTCCTGGCGGGGCTGGAGATTGTCTCTGGCATCCGCGAGTTCCACGAGTGGGTGCGCCGCCGGCGGGGGCTTGAGTTCGACGTGCGCGTGGGTATCCACACCGGGCTGGTGGTGGTCGGCGAGATCGGGAATGACCTGGCGATGGAGTACACCGCCATGGGCGACGCCGTCAACCTGGCGGCGCGCATCGAGCAGACCGCCGAGCCCGGCAGCGTCCTGATCTCCGATGACACCTACCGCCTGGTGGCCCCCCTGTTCGAGGCCGAGCCGCTCGGGGAGCTCGAACTGCGCGGTAAGCGCCTACCGGTCCCGGTGCTGCGCGTGTTGGGCCTGAAAGACCATCCGGGCAGCCTGCGCGGCCTCTCAGGCCTGGCAGCCCCTCTGGTCGGCCGGGAGGTGGAAATCCGCCTCCTGCGAGGCGCGGCCGACCAGGCCCGCCGCGGCCAGGGCAGGATTGTCTGCCTGACCGGCGAGGCGGGGCTGGGGAAGAGCCGCTTGATTGATGAGCTGCGCCAGGCCTGGCAGGCCTCGACCCGGGCCGGTTTTCCCACCTGGCGCGAAGGCCGGCTGGTCACCCATACCTCCGCCCAGCCCTACGCCGCTTTTCAAGCCCTGGTGCGCAGCCTCTGTGCGGTGGACTCCAGCGACAGCCCTGAGGTCGTCCAGGGCAAGCTGGTCTGCGGCTGCCTGCCCGGCTCGCCGCCGGACGACGAGTGCGCCCGGGTGGGCCGCGTTTTTCAGGTGCTGCTCGGGATGCAGCTCCAATCCGCCGCGCCCCTGGAGGGGGAGACCTTCAAACGCGAGCTTTTCGAAGCCATGCTCAACACCTGGGAGGCCTGGGCCCGCCAGGCGCCGCTCGTGCTGGTGTTCGATGATCTCCAATGGGCCGATCCCGCCTCCCTGGAGCTCCTGCAGCACCTGTTCCAGCTGGCTTCCCGGGCTCCGGTGCTCTTCCTCTGCGCATTCCGCCCGGAGAGGCTCTCTCCGGTCTGGAGCCTGAGGGCGATCGTCGCCCAGGAGTATCCGCAGCTCTACCAGGAAGTGGCCCTCAGCCCGCTGAACGAAGAGGACAGCGGCCTGCTGGCCTCCGGCCTGCTGGATATCGATCTGCCGCAGGAGATGCTCGGGATGATCCTCTCCCGGGCGGAGGGAAACCCGTTTTACCTGGAGGAGGTGGTGCGCGCCCTGATTGAATCCGGCGTGATCGTCAGAGAGGAGGCCGGCGGGGCTTCGGGAGGCTGGCGTGTGGCGCAGAATGTCACCGAGCTGGCGATCCCGGAGAATATCCAGACCCTGGTGATGGCCCGTATTGACCGTCTGAGCGAGGCGGCGCGTTATGTGCTCCAGGTGGCGGCGGTGATCGGGCGCACCTTCAACCGGAGAGTCCTGGAACTGGTGCTGGCGGGCAGCCACCTGCTGGACCAGCAGATCCAGGTGCTCAAAAACGCCGATCTGATCTATGAATCCGCCCTTTCCCCGGAAACGGAGTACACCTTCCGCCACGCCCTCACGCACGAGACGGTTTACAACGCCATCCTGATGAAGCGGCGCAAGCTGTTTCACCTGCTGGTGGGGGAGACGCTGGAGAACCTGTACTCGGACCGCAGCGACGAGTTCGCCGCCATCCTGGCCCACCATTTCAACGAGGGCGGCGATTCCCGGGCCATTGATTATTACATTCAAGCCGCCGGGCGGGCCTTCCGCCTGCATGCGAACGCCGAGGTCATCGCCCACACCACCCGCGCGCTGGAGCTGGGAGAGCATTTCCCCGAGCACCGCACGCCCTACGCCCGGCTCTACCTGCTGCGCGGTCGTTCTCTGGAGCTCAGCAACCGCCACCGGCAGGCCGTCGCCAATTACCAGGAGCTGGAGGAGCTGGCCCGGCAGCACGGCGACCGGGAGATGCTGCTCGAAGCCCTGACGGCCCATGCCATCGTGCGGGCGAACCCCACCCCGGTCCACGACGCCCACCTGGCGAAGACCCTGTGCGAACAGGCCCTGGACCTGGCCTGGGAGCTGAACGACCAGGCTGCGGCGGCAAAGCTGATGTGGGCCCAGCTCCTGGTCAACGTGCGCGCCGGCCGCCCGGGAGAGGCCGTCTTTTTCGGCGAGCGGGCCCTTTCCCTGGCGCGTGAATACAATATGAAGGAGCTCCTGGGGTTTACCCTGAACGATATCAGCCAGGCCTATTTTGCAGCGGGGCAGGTACTGCGCGGGCGCGAGGCCCTGGTGGAGGCGAAGGCGGTCTGGGAAGAGCTGGAAAATCTTCCCATGCTGGCCGACTGCCTGGGCACCTCCGCCCTGTTTGACTACTTCCTGGGAGAATACGAGCGCTCCATCCAGAGCTCCGAGGAGGCGCTGAAGATCGGCCGCCGGATCGGCAATTCCTGGAGCCTGGCCTACGCTCAGATGTACCTCGGGAATGTCTACCACGAGATCGGCCAGACCGGCCGCGCCATTCACGTGATGAAGGAATGCCTGCGCCTGGCGGAAGAGGCCCAGTTTGTGGCCCCGCTGGTAAACACCTGCGCCGAGCTGGGAAAAATTTACGCCTCCATGGGCCTGCTGGAGCAGGGTAAAGCGTTGATTGACCAGGCCATGCACACCGCCGGGCAGTACACCATGCCCTGGTTCCCCTGGGTGCTCACCGAGCTGGCGCAGTACCTGATCCTGGCAGGGGATTTCGACGCCGCCGAGAAGGACCTGGCGCGCGCCAAGGAGGCCATTCCCAGCGAGGACGGTGTCGGCGTCACCAGGGCGGTGATCCCGCTGGTGAAGAGTGAGCTGGCGCTGCTGAAAAAGGATTACGAGCAGGTGCTGGAGCTGGTGAAGGATCTGGAGCCGTATCGCAGCATGGGTATCCGCACCTACGTGGCCGATCTGGACTTCCGTCACGGGCAGGCGCTGTTCGGTCTGGGGCGGGTCGAGGAGGCGCGCCGGGTGCTGTCCGCTGCGGCCAGCCAGGCCCGGGAGCTCGGCTCCCGCCGTATCTTATGGCGCATCCTGAAGGCCCTGGGGGATGTAGAGCGGGTGCGGGGGGATCTGAAACAGGCCAGCCTCCACTGGCATACCAGCGCGGAGATTGTGGATTACATCGCCGCCGGACTGGATGATGAAGAGCTCAAGACAGCCTTTTTGAACCTGCCCCAGGTGCGCGCCGTCTACCGGGACATGGCCGCCGCCGCAAACCGGAAATGATCGAAGCCAGCAGGAGGAGATGTCACGATGTCTAAACCCGTCATTCTCATTGTCGATGACGAACCTCAGGTGCTGAATGCCGTGGAGCGCGACCTGCGTCACCACTATCACAGCGAATACCGCATCTTGAAGGCAGATTCGGGCGCGGAGGCGCTGGAAGCCGTGCACCAGTTGAAGCGCCGTGAGACGGAGATCGCCCTCTTTCTGGTGGACCAGCGCATGCCCGGCATGTCCGGCACCGAGTTTCTCTCCAGCGCCATTGAGTTCTACCCGAATGCCTGCAAGGTGCTCCTCACCGCCTATGCCGATACCGAGGCCGCCATCACCAGCATCAACCGCCTGGGCCTGGATTACTACCTGATGAAGCCCTGGCACCCTCCCGAGCAGAATCTGTACCCGGTGCTGGATGATCTGCTCAGCGACTGGCGCGCCAAAATCCAACCGCCCTTCGACGGCATTCGCGTGGCGGGCACCCTCTGGTCCCCCGGCTCTCACCGGGTCAAGGATTTCCTCTCTCGCAATCTCATCCCCTACCGCTGGCTGGATATCGAGGCGGACGGCGAGGCGCGCGCCCTGGTGGAGGCCACCCTTGAAGGCTCTCACCGCCTGCCGGTGGTCTTTTTCCCCGATGGCACAGTGCTGGTGGACCCGCCTCTGCGTTCCCTGGCGGAGAAGACCGGCCTGAAGACGAAGGCCGAGCAGCCCTTTTACGATGTCATCATCATCGGCGGCGGGCCGGCGGGGCTGGCGGCGGCGGTTTACGCGGCCTCCGAGGGCCTGCGGACGGTGATGATCGAGAAAGAGGCGGCCGGCGGCCAGGCGGGCACCAGCGCCCGCATCGAGAACTACCTCGGCTTCCCCCGGGGGTTGAGCGGCGGTGATCTGGCCCGCCGGGCGACCACCCAGGCCCGCCGTTTTGGGGCGGAGATCCTGACCGCCCAGGAGGTGTGTTCGATCCGGGTGGAGGACCCTTTCCGCTTCGTGCAGTTGGACGACGGCGTCGAACTGAGCTGCCACGCCCTGCTCATCAGCACCGGGGTGAGCGTGCGCCGCCTGGATGCCCCGGGGATCGAAACCCTCACCGGCGCGGGCGTTTACTACGGCGCGGCGCTGACCGAGGCCGCCTCCTACAAAGGGCGCGAGGTCTTTATCGTCGGCGGGGCGAATTCCGCCGGTCAGGGCGCGGTTTTCTTCTCCCGCTACGCCAGCAAGGTGGTCATGCTGGTCCGGGGGGCGAACCTCTCGCCGGGGATGTCGCGCTATCTCATCAACCAGATCGAGGAGATCGAAAATATCGAGGTGCGCACGCGCACGGTGGTGGTCGAGGCGCACGGGAATAATCGCCTGGAGGCGGTCACCACCTGCGACCTGG
>JAEWYL010000295.1 GCA_023395675.1 Chloroflexota bacterium
GCTCAGGTTTTCCGGGTAGTCTCGCTGTGAAAAGGATAACAGGAGAGCCGCAGCCGGTCATCGCCAATAGGGATGGGGCTGTATCGTTAAAAAGTAGTATCTATTGTGGGGAAAATGGGGATCCAAAAACCGGTGCAGTGCCACCTGTGGCAGAAGGAAGAGATCGCCGCCGGCGATCTGGCGGCGAATAACTTTGCTGTCATGAAGACCTATCTGGACGAGAGCCATCTGATCCGGCGTCTCCTCCAGTGCAAAGACTGCCGCCAGTTATATTTTTACGAGTTTTATGAAGAGATTGACTGGGAAGGGGGGAACGACCCGCAGGTCCGGATCTGGATCCCGGTCGCCGGCCCTGAAGAGGCCGAAAGCTTGAGCCAGTTACAGCCTATCGAGCTGCGGCAGTGCTCGCCGCGCCTGCAGAGCGATTGGCCGCAAAACGCCGGGGCTCCCCGGCTGCGGTGGGTCGGGAAAGCGTGATATTTGGTTGTTTTTGGCGGCTGCGCCGCCAAAAACAACCAAATATCTTTCCAGCTTGAAGGAGCTGCAGCCGGGCCCGGTTTTAGGGGCAGGGGTCAATATCGCTGACCGAGTCCAGCACCCAGGTGGGCTGGAAGGGGTAGCCGCGGATGTCGGTGCGGGAGGTCACGCCGCTCAGGACCAGGATGGTGTCCATGCCGCTGGTCACCCCGGCGATGATATCGGTGTCCATGCGGTCGCCCACCATCACCGTCTCCTCCGAATGGGCGTCCAGGTAGTTCAGCGCCATGCGCATCATCAGCGGGTTGGGCTTGCCCACGAACAGCGGGCTGATGCCGCTGGCCTTCTCGATCAGGGCAGCCATGGCCCCGCAGGCGGGGACGATGCCGTGCTCGCTGGGCCCCGAAACGTCGGGGTTGGTGGCGATAAAGCGGGCGCCCTGCACGATCAGGCGGATGCCCTTGGTGACCATCTCGAAGTTGTAGGCGAAGGTCTCGCCCAGCACGACGTAATCCGGCTCGATATCGGTGATGATATAGCCCGCGTTGTGCAGCAGAGAGGTGAGGCCGCTCTCGCCGATGACGAACACCTTGCCCTTCGGTTTCTGCCGCTGCAGGAACTGCACCGTAGCCAGGCCCGAGGTGAAGATTTTATCCTCGGGGACTTTCAGGCCGATCATCTGCAGCCGGTGGGCCAGGTCAATGGGGGTGAAGAGGGGGTTGTTGGTCAGGATCAGGTAGCGGCGCCCGCAGGCCTCCAGCCGCTCCAGGAATTCCACGGCCCCGGGGATCACCGTACTGCCGCGCACGAGCACGCCGTCCATGTCAATCAGGTAATTTTTCGCATTCATGTTTTTGAGCCTGGTGTAAAAAGAACTGCGGCTGCCCGCAGATCACCGCGCCTCGGAGCTGCCCGGGGTCTTCGCAGCGCGCCCGGGCCGGGAGGCATTGACGGGAGGATTTTCGGACGGGCCGGGCGGCTGCGGTGGCAGGGCCGCCCGGCCCGTTCAGGTTGGTGAAAGCAGGGACCCGGCAGGCGCGCCCGCCGGGCCCCAGAGGGGGCAGAGATCAGGCGATCTCCAGGTAGCGCTCGACCTCCCAGTCGGTGACCCGCATGCGGGACTCTTCGACCTCGGCCCATTTGGCGCGGAAGAAAGCCTCGCAGGCCACCGGCCCGAGGGCGTCCTGCAGTACGGTGTCGCGCTCCAGCTCGCGCAGGGACTCGGCCAGCGAGCCGGGCAGCTCGGGGATCTGGCGCATCTTGCGCTCGTCCTCGGACAGGTGGTAGACGTTGACGTGGTTGAGGGGCTCGGGGCAGGGCAGGTCGCGGTCGATGCCGTCCAGGGCGGCGGCGAGCATGACGGCGAAAGCCAGGTAGGGGTTGGCGGAGGGGTCGGGGAAGCGCAGCTCGGCGCGCAGGGCCTTGTCGTTGCCCTCGGTGTAGCGCGGGATGCGGATCAGGGCCGAGCGGTTGATCTGGGCCCAGCCCACGTAGACCGGGGCCTCGTAGCCGGGCACCAGGCGCTTGTAGGAATTGATGGTGGGGGCGACCACGGCCGCCAGGGCCCGGGCGTGGGCGAGCTGCCCGGCGATGAAGCCGTAGGCCAGGGGCGAGAGATAGTGCCCGTCCGCCGGGTCGAAGAAGAGGTTGTTGCCCTGGGCGTCGAAAAGGGACTGGTGGCAGTGCATACCGGAGCCGTTGATGCCGAAGATGGGCTTGGGCATGAAGGAGGCCACCAGCGAGTGCTGGGCGGCGATGGCCTTGACGGTGTACTTGAGGGTGAGGACGTTGTCGGCGGTGCGCAGGGCGCGGTCGAAGCGGAAGTCAATTTCGTGCTGCCCGAGGGCGACCTCGTGGTGGCCCATCTCGATCTCCAGGCCCATGGTGCGCAGGGCGTCCATCAGCTCGGTGCGCACGCGCACGGCGTCATCGGAGGCCGAAAAGTCGAAATAGCCGCCGACGTCGTGGGGGACGGGGTGGACGGCAGAGCCGTTGCGGCGGAAGAGGAAGAACTCGGGCTCCGGGCCGACGTTGTAGGTCCAGCCGCGCTCTTCGACGCGCTGCAGGACGCGGCGGAGCACGCCGCGCGGGTCGCCGGGGAAGGGCTGGCCGTCGGGCTGGTAGATATCGCAGAACACGCGCGCCCGGCGCAGGTCCGCCGCGGTCCAGGGCAGGACGGCGTAGGTCTCGGGGTCCAGCACCAGACGCATATCGCTCTCCTGGATGCGGGCGAACCCCTCGACCGAGGAGCCGTCGAACCAGACGCCTTCCTCCAGGGCCCCCTCCAGGCGCTTGGCGGGGATGTCTACACTTTTCACCGCTCCGGTGACGTCGGTGAACTGCAGGGATACGAATTTAATATCATCTTCACGTACCTGGGCAAGCAAATCGGTCGGGTTCATCTGTCTTATCTCCTATGGGTAAAAACGGATCGTGACTATCAAACAGAGTCCGGGGGGGGCCGGGGCGGGGCG
>JAEWYL010000090.1 GCA_023395675.1 Chloroflexota bacterium
GCCACAGAGAGCGCCGCCCCCTCCCCCACGCCGGCGCCCGCCGCCCTGCCCGCGCCGCAGTACACGATCACCGCCACTTTGAACTACGCGGGACACCACCTGGAGGCCGAGCAGGAGATCGTTTACCACAACCGCACGGGCGAGAGCCTGAGCGAGCTGCTGCTGATCGTGGAGCCCCGCTATTACACCCCCGATCCCTTCACCCTGCGCAGCCTGGCCTGGGAAGACGGGCAGGAGATCGCCGGCTACCGCTGGGACGAGAAGGTGCGCCGCTTCCTCTATATCCCCCTCCGCGCGCCGCTGCAGCCCGGGGAACGACTGGCCATGCGCCTGGCCTACGCCCTGGACCTGCCCTCCCCCACCCCCTCGCCCGAGATCCGCCCCGTGCCCTTCGGCTACAGCGCCGAGCAGACCAACCTGGTGGACTGGTACCCGATGATCCCCCCCTACCGGCCCGGTGCGGGCTGGGTGGCCAACGAAGCCTGGTATTACGGGGAGCACCTGGCTTACGAGAAGGCCGATTTCGAGGTCAACCTGCGCCTGGAGGACGACCGCCCCGAGCTGGTGGTGGCGGCGAGCGCCCCGGAGGAAAGGGAGGGCGAGTGGCGCCGCTACCGGCTGGAGGGGGCGCGCAACTTCGCCCTTTCGGCCAGCCACCAGTACGTGGTCTCCACTCTGGAGGCCGGGCCGGTCACCGTGACCGGCTACGCCTTCCCCTACGACTCGGCCGCCGGCGAGGCCGCCCTGCAGGCCACCGCCGAGGCCCTGGCCCTGTTCTCGGAGCTCTTCGGGCCTTACCCGCACCGCAGCCTGTCGCTGGTGGAAGCCAGCTTCCTGGATGGGATGGAGTACGAGGGGCTGTATTTCCTCAGCAAGGGGTTCTACAACCTGTACCAGGGCTCGCCCGGGGAGTACCTGGTCGCCATCGCCGCCCACGAGACCGCCCACCAGTGGTGGTACGGGCTGGTGGGCAGCGACCAGGCCCAGGAGCCCTGGCTGGACGAAGCCCTGTGCACCTACGCCGAGCGCATCTATTACGAACGGCTGCACCCAGAAGCCCTGGAATGGTGGTGGGCTTACCGGGTGCGCTACTACCAGCCCGCCGGCTGGGTGGACAGCAGCATCTACGCCGCCGGCTACCGCGCTTACCGGGACGCGGTCTACCTGAACGGGGCCGAGTTCCTGGAGGACCTGCGCGCGCTGGTGGGGGACGAAGCCTTCTTCGCCTTCCTGCGCGCCTACGCCGGCGCGCATGCGAACGGGCTGGCCACGGCGCGCGACTTTTTCCTGCGCCTGGAGGAGCACAGTTCCGCCGATCTCACCCCGCTGCTGGAGCAGTATTTTCAAGAGGACCCGCGCTCTTGAAGAGCAACAGTGGTTGTGATGGAAGGCTGCACTCCCCATCACAACCACTGTACATTTTTCGGACAGGTACTCAGGTTTTTCCTTCGACAATCGCCGGGGTTGTTTGCCAATAACCATCAGGGGCTTTCTTTCACACCGGAGAGAAAGAATCATCCACTCTGTATAATAATCAATCTATATATAGTAATCGTAGTAGGGCCTGGGGATATGTGGAAAAAGCGGGTGCGGGCGCGATTTACCCATACCCGTGGGGGTGATTACGCCAGCCCGGTGCAGATGTAGGGGGTTGGAGGGCGGATTCTATCCCCACCCGGAAAGTGGATAGGTGGGGAGAAGCAGGGGGGCTTTTTCATCCCACACCGCGGTTTTGAAAGATTTAGGAGACCTGCCTGAATACCCCCCATATGTGGGGGTGTTCCTTTTAAGACCAAACCGCTGAATAGACTGAGTTTTCCCCAATTCAGAGGTTTTATCCACAGTTTTTCCCCACTTATCCACAGGCAGGCGCTGCCGGGGGACCCAAGAGGGCAGGGAGGACCCCCTATATATGGGCAGGGCCTGGAGAGGGTTTATCGCGTAAGGTGCAAGGCACTGCTCAGGCTGTCGTGGGGAATTCCGGTCCGACCGGCTTCGCCTGTTCTGTCTTGCCGGGTGGGGAAAAGCGCCTCGCACCCATGCAGGACCGGTGCGAGGCGCTTTCACCGCAGGCCCGGACCGGGGCAGGCAAAGCGAGCCTGCCAGGAGCGGTTCCGGCAGGGGGAGCGAGCGCCTTGCATCTTGTACAGGCGCGGGTGCGGCGCCCGTCCCCAGCTTGACAGGTAAGGGATATTAGACTATTATCTAATTGAATTTTCGGGGAACCCGTTTGCCTGCAAACGGGTTCCCGAAAACTTGTTTTCCGCAACCGGCCCGCCTCTCCTCTCCCCTCACCTTCTTCCCGGCGGGGGGTTTTTTGAGCCGCACGGCCGGTTGAAGGACCTGGAGAATGAAGATGGACACCAACGCCTCAGCACTCGCTCCCCGGCTGAGCTGGGATTTCGGCAGCGCGTACGATCTGTTTGTCAGCCTGGAGGTGCTGCACAAGCCGGAAGATTTCGGCCTGCGCCCTTCCTGGGCGGCCGGGGTGCGCTCGCGCCTGCCTGCGGCGGAGCGGAAGATTTTCGAAGACCTGCACCTTTCCATCTGGGTACCGCTGCACTGGATCCACGCCCTGCCGGGGCCGAAGGACGCCGCGGCCGCCCTGGCCTGCCTGCGCGAGACCGCCCCCGCCCAGCGGCTGCCGGAGCTGGTCAATCCGCATAACCTGCGCCACCAGACGGCCGGGGTCCTGCGGCAGGTGGCGGAGCGGGGCGCCTGGGATGAACGGGACCTGGAGGCGCTGAGGGGCGGCTTCCGCAAGCTGCCCGGGCTGCGGGCGCGCGAGGACCTGGCCGCCCTGCTGGACTGCTGGGCGCGCCCGGAAGAATCAGGGGAGCTGTACCTCTCCGCCCTGGAGATCTACTACGAGGTGTTCTTTGCGGAGGAGGAGAAGCGCATCCTGCCCGCGCTGCAGCGGCGGCTGGAGGCCGCCCGGGAGCTGGCGGGCCGGCTGCCCGTTCCGGAACTGCTGGAGGAGCTCTCGCAGGGCGTCCATTTCGACGCCGGCCTTGCCGCCCCCGAGCTGATCCTGGCCCCGGCTTACTGGAGCACCCCGCTGGTGATTTACAACCAGATCAGCGCGGAGCAGATGGTGCTCCTGTTCGGGGCGCGCCCGGCGCAGATGTCCCTGGTCCCGGGCGAGCAGGTGCCGGACGCCCTGCTCCAGGCGCTCAAAGCCCTGGCCGACCCCACGCGCCTGCGCATCCTGCGCTACCTGGTGCACGAATCCCTGACGCCCTCCGAGATCTCCCGCCGGCTGCGGCTGCGCGCGCCGACGGTGACCCATCACATGACCGCTCTGCGCCTGGCAGGTCTCGTGCACCTGTCGCTGCAGCCCGACCGGGAGCGCCGCTACACCGCGCGCCTGGAAGGGATCCGGGCGACATTCTCCAGCCTGAGCGAGTTTCTCGAAGCCGGGGCTGAAGATTCCCCCGAGAACAACCCGAACACAAGGTAACGAATGGAAATCCTGAAAAGTAATCCGGTCACAAAAGTGCTGGTGGAATACGGGCATCACCTGCGGCTGTTCCGGCCGAATGCCCGCCTTTACCTCATGAACGTCATCATCGCCGGCGCGGCCATGGGCGTGTTCCGGCTGCTGTTCAACTTCTTCGTGCTCAGCCTGGGCTACGACGAGGCCCTGCTGGGCAACCTGGTCACCGCCTCGAACCTCTCCGCCCTGGTGGTGGCGCTGCCGATGGGCTACCTGGCCGACCTGCTGGGGCGCAAGCGCTCCCTGCTGCTCTCCGGGGCGCTGATGGCGGTGGCGGTGGTGGTGATGGTGCTCTTCCCCTCGACCCGGGTCCTGCTGCTGATGAACCTGCTGTGGGGCGTGGCCAACAGCCTGGCGGCGGTGACGATGTCGCCGTTCCTGATGGAGAACAGCGGCCCCGAGGAGCGCACCTACCTGTTCAGCTTCGGCTCCGGGCTGCAGATGGCGGCCGCCTCGGTGGGGAACTGGATCGGCGGCTACCTGCCCTCCTGGGTGGGGCTGGCCCGGGGAGTGGACGCCACCCACAGCCAGGCTTACGGCGGCGCCCTGCTGATCATCGCCGTCACCTACTCGCTGGCGCTGGTCCCGCTGATCCTGATGCGCGAGCCCCGGTTGGAGCGGTCGGAGCGCTCGGTCTTCGCCCCGATCACCTACGCCGCAAAGCACCCGGGCGAGCTGACGCGCATGATCCTGCCGCTGCTGCTCACCTCCATCGGGGCGGGGCTGATCATGCCCTTTATGAACGTGTTTTTCCGCCAGGTGTACGGGCAGCCGGACCCGGTGATCGGCACCCTGTTCGCCTGGGGCTCGCTGGCGATGGGGCTGGGGCTGCTGATCGCCCCGCCGCTGGCCGACCGCATGGGCAAGATCCAGATCGTGGTCATCACCCAGGGGCTCTCCATCCCCTTCCTGATCCTGCTGGGCTTCGCCCCCTGGTTCTGGATGAGCGCCATCGCCTATTACATGCGGGTGGCCCTGATGAACATGAGCACCCCCGTGTACCAGACCTTCGTGATGGAGCGCGTGGAGCCCGGGGCCCGCTCCACCGTAGCCAGCCTGACCAGCATGTCGTGGAACTTCGGCTGGGCTTTCAGCCCCACCATCAGCGGCTGGCTGCAGGTGCACTACGGCTTCGGCCCGGCCTTCATCGGCACCATCGTGCTCTATGCCCTGTCGGTGCTGCTGTACTGGCTGTTCTTCTGGAAGGGCAGGGGTGAACCGGTCCCCGCTCCGGAACGGGCCCCCATGCCGGGGGATTGAGGTAACCTTTTCGGGGTATCTGCATCTAAAGGAGTGGTTGTTCAAAAACGAACAAGACAGCGACAAGCAATGGCAAGCCACTACTCGAGCAAGGAGATTCTTACCCCATGGAAATGATGATTGACTTCCCCGGCGGGGCGCGCGTGGACGCCCATTTTGGCCCCTTCACTCTGCCAACCGACCAGCCCCCTTCCGGAGGCGGCCTGGGCTCGGCGCCGACCCCCTTCGCCACCTTCCTGGCCTCCATCGGCACCTGCGCGGGCATCTACGTGCTCGGTTTCTGCAAGCAGCGCGGCCTGCCGGCGGAGGGGATCCGCATCCTGCAGCGCCTGCAGGTGGACCCCGCGACCGGGATGATAGCCAAAATTGAGCTGGAGATCCAGGCGCCCTCCACCTTCCCGGAGAAGTACCTCCCGGCCTTGGTGCGCTCGGCCGAGCAGTGCGCGGTCAAGAAGCACCTGGAGCGGCCCCCGCAGTTCGAGGTCTACACCTCGGTGGTCGAGGCAGCCGGCTGATCTGTCAGGCAGGCGATTGCAAGCGACAAAAAAGGGAATGGTCCGGCCGCCGCCCGAACCATTCCCCGTGACAAATTCATTAACCAAGGGGCTGCCTCTGTTTTCAGTGGAGGCAGCCCCTTTCAATTCTCGCTCAATCCGGGGCGATGCAAGTGCCCGGGTGGAGGACGGTGCTCTTGGGGATGACGACGATGCCGTCCTGCACCACCCAGCTGCCTTCGTCCAGGTCCACGCCGCGCGGGAACGGGCGGATCTCCACCCCCTCGCCGATGCGGGCGTTTTTATCGATGATGGCGCCCTCGATGCGGCAGTTCGGGCCGATCCCGAGCGGCAGCCCTTTCCTGGGCGCTTCGCCGGGCGGGTCGTAGTAGTCCGAGCCCATCATGATGGTGTTTTTCATCTGCACCCCGTCGCTGATCTGGGCGCGCAGGCCGACGATGGAGTCCGTGATCTCCGCCCGGTCGATGCGGCAGCCCTCGCCCAGCAGGACGTTGTGCAGGGTGGCGCCGTTGATGACGGTGCCGGGCAGGAAGCGCGAGCGGGTGTAGATAGGCAGGACCGGGTCGTAGAAGTTGAAGGGGGAATCGGGGCGCGTCAGGCGCAGGTTAGTCTCGTAGAAGGAGCGGATGGTCCCGATATCCTCCCAATAGTCGTCGAAGTCGAAGCCGAAGACCTGGCAGCGGTCCAGGGCGTTGGGGATGATCTGCCCGCCGAAATCCTGGGCCTCGGTGTCCTCCAGCAGATCAATCAGGGTATCGATATTAAAGATATAAATTCCCATCGAACCCAGGTAGGGCCGCTCGGGGTCCTCGCGGCTGACAAACTGGGAGAGGACCTCCGGGTCCCGGGGCTTTTCCACGAAGGCGGAGATGCGGAACTCGGGGTCGCGTTTCAGCAGGCCGAAGCGGTAGGCCTCATCCCGGTGCACCGGCTGGACGGCCACAGTGACGTCGGCCTGGAGCTCGACGTGGAAATCAATCATGCTGGCGTAGTCCATGCGGTAGAGATGGTCGCCCGCCAGGATGAGCACGTACTGCGGGTCGGCGGCGCGGATCTCGAAGAGCTGCTTGCGCACGGCGTCGGCGGTGCCCTGGTACCAGTCGGTGCTGCGCGGCGTCTGCTCGGCGGCCCAGATCTGCACCCAGCCCTGGTGGAAATCGTCGAAGGTGTAGGTCTGGGTGATGTGGCGGTGCAGCGAGACGGAGTTGAACTGGGTGAGCACCGAGATGTGATAGATGCCGGAATTGATGCAGTTGCTGATGGGGACGTCGATCAGCCGGTACTTGGCCGCGATCGGCACGGCTGGCTTAGCGCGCATCCGGGTCAGCGGGTAGAGGCGTTTTCCGACCCCGCCGCCCAGGATGACGGCCAGAACATTGTTCATGGATGGCATGTATTCCCTCCTGAAAACCGAATTTGTCGCTTTTCCCCGCCTCCCCGGCTTTATTATAAGCAATTCCGCAGGGATGCGGGGGTAGGGAACTCACCCATTTTCAGAGACGGCAGGGGGATGAGCGCGGGCTGAGGGGTTTGAGGGGTTAAATCAAAAAACCGCCCGGTGAGCGGTTTGCGGTTCAGGTGCCGAAGGTGGGAATCGAACCCACACTCCCGAGGGAACACGATTTTGAGTCGTGCGCGTCTGCCAGTTCCGCCACTTCGGCATCATTGTATTTTTTGAGCGCGTGCTAGTATAACAAAGGAAATGACCGGGGTCAAGGTAGCGAGGTCCGGCGCTCAGGGCTTTCGCAATCACCCCGGACCGCCGGCGGGCTGTTCTCTCTGGTTTAAGGGCGCCGCTGCGCTTATAATCCTGTGCAGCGGGCGGGAAAATTACCATACCCGACCTCGATCACTTTTCCGCTCGCGGTAAAGCGATTCGAACAAACCCAGAAGGTTTGTGCTATCATTGCGTTGCGAAATACGAACCCAGAGAAACGGAAGCAGCAGATATGCGTCTTGGAATCATCGGCTTACCACAATCCGGAAAGACCACGCTCTTTAACGCCCTGACCCGCGGGGCCCAGCCCACCACCATGAGCGGCGGGCGCTACGAGGTGCACACTGCGGTGGTGGACGTGCCCGACCCGCGCGTGGACCGGCTTTCGGAGATGTTCAAACCCCAGAAAACGATCTACGCCAAGGTCACCTACGCCGACATCGCCGGGCTGGAGGGCAGCGCGGAGAAGAGCGGCATCTCCGGGCAGCTGCTCAACACCCTCTCCCAGATGGACGGGTTTCTGCAGGTGGTGCGGGTGTTCGAGGACCCGAGCGTGCCCCATCCAGCCGGCAGCGTGGACCCGCAGCGGGACGTTAACTCGATGGAGAGCGAGCTGCTGCTGAACGACCTGATCGCCGTCGAGCGGAAGCTGGAGCGGCTGCAGGAGGAGCGGAAGAAGGGCGGCGGGCGGGAGAAAGCCGTGATCGAGCGCGAGCTGGAGCTTTTCGAGCGCCTGCACGTTGCGCTCTCCGAGGAGACCCCCCTGCGAGATCTCGAGCTGAGCGCGGAGGAGGAGAAAGCGCTCTCCGGCTTCGGTTTCCTCACCCGGAAGCCCATGTTGATCCTGCTCAACCTGGCCGACGAGCAGCAGGCCCCGGAGATCGTTTACCCACACCGGCGCTGCGCGGTGGCGGCCCTGCAGGGCCGGCTGGAGATGGACCTGGCCCAACTGGACCCGGATGAGGCCGCCGTCTTCATGGAGGAATACGGGATCGAGGAGCTGGGCCTGCAGCGCGTCATCACCCTGTCTTACGACCTGCTCGGGCTGCAGTCTTTCTTCACCGTCGGGGAGGACGAGGTGCGCGCCTGGACAGTGCGGCGCGGGGCCGCGGCGGTGGAAGCCGCCGGGGTGATCCATACCGACCTGCAGAAAGGCTTTATCCGGGCGGAGGTGGTCGCCTACGACGACCTGGTCCAGCTGGGCTCGATGGCGGAGGCCCGCTCGAAAGGCAAACTGCGCCTGGAGGGCAAGGATTACGTCCTCCATGACGGGGATATCATGCACGTGCGTTTTAATATTTGACGTGAGTACGGGAATAAAGGGAGATTTTTCTTTGGTTTGGGCCGCGGCCCAAAAACACCCAATCGCTCCCCTGAATTCCTTCTCCCGAACTGACGATTCGGCATCTGGTATCAGCATCTAGCAAAGGATAAGCAAATGACCCTTTCCTATACTCAAACCCGGTGGAGCCTGGAAGACCTCTATCCTTCTCAGGATGGGAAGGAGATGCAGGCTGCGATCGAATCTCTGAAAGCGCAGGCGGCGGAGTTCGAGAACTGCCGCGCGCAGCTCTCCGAGGACCTCTCCCCGGAGGCCTTCATGGACATGGTGCGCGAGCTGGAGGCGATCAATCACCTGGGGACCCGCATTTACGTTTACGGCGCGCTGAAGTTCTTCGCCGACACCCAGGACCAGGCCGCCATGACCTTTTTGAGCAATATCGAGCAGCTCCTGGCGGAGCTCCAGAACCGCACGCTGTTCTTCAGCCTCTGGTGGAAGGAACTGGACGACCAGCCGGCCGCGCGCCTGCTGGCCGGGGCGGGCGAATACCGCTACTGGCTCGAGGAAATGCGCCACTTCAAGCCGCACACCCTGTCGGAGCCCGAGGAGAAGATTATCAATCTCAAGAACGTCACCGGCCCCTCGGCCCTCTTTAAGCTGTACGAAACCCTCACGAACCGCTACACCTTCAAGCTGGTGGCGGACGGCGAGGAGAAAGAGCTGACGCGCGACTCCCTGATGGTCTACGCCCGCCAGCACGATCCCGAGCTGCGCAAAGCCGCCTACCAGGAGCTTTACCGGGTCTACAGCGGGGACGGGGATATCCTGGGCCAGATCTACCAGAGCCTGGTGCGCGACTGGCACAACGAGCAGGTGCAGCTGCGGCATTTCTCCAGCCCCATTTCCGCCCGCAACCTGATGAACGATGTCTCGGATGATGTGGTGAATATCCTGCTGGACGTGGCGGAGCGCAATGCGCCGCTCTTCCAGCGCTACTTCCAGCTCAAAGCCCGCTGGCTGGGCATGGAGCGCCTGCGCCGCTACGACATCTACGCTCCCGTGGTCCAGGCGGATAAGACCTACGATTTCAGCCAGGCGGCAGAGATGGTGTTCGACTCCTTCCGCGACTTCGACCCCCAGGTCGCCAGCCTGGCCCAGCGCGTGTTCGACGACAACCACCTGGACAGCGAGGTGCGGGTGGGCAAGCGCGGCGGGGCATTCTGCTACCCGGTCGTGCCCGAACTGACCCCCTGGGTGCTGGTGAACTACCAGGGCCGGGCGGAGGACGTGGCCACCCTGGCCCACGAGCTGGGGCACGCCATCCACAGCATGCTCTCCTCGGGCAACCCCCTCTTCACCTACCACGCCACCCTACCCCTCTCCGAGACCGCCTCCACCTTTGGCGAGATGATGCTGGTGGACCGCCTGCTGTCCACCGAGCAGGATGAGAGTGTGCGCCGCGACCTGCTCTTCCGGCAGATGGACGACGCTTACGCCACCATCATGCGCCAGGCTTTCTTCGCCATCTACGAGCGCACCGCCCACGAGATGATCAAAGAGGGAGCCTCGGTAGACGAGCTGTCGGATGCTTACATGGAGAACCTGCGCAAGCAGTTCGGGGAGGCCCTGGAGCTCAGCGACGAATTCCGCTGGGAGTGGGTTTCCATCCCGCATATCTACGACCGCCCCTTCTACGTGTACGCCTATGCCTTCGGCCAGCTCCTGGTGATGGCCCTTTACCAGCAGTTCAAGTCCGAGGGCGAAAGCTTCAAGCCGCGCTATCTGAAGATCCTCTCCGCCGGCGGTTCGGACGCTCCGGCCAAAGTGCTGGAAGAGGCCGGGATTGACATCAGCCGGGCCGAGTTCTGGCAGGGCGGCTTCGACGTGCTGGCTGAAATGCTCGAGAAGCTGGAAGCGATCCCGGTCCAGCCCGCCGGCTAGCTCCAGCCATCCATGAATGCCCAGGCGGTAGACTTAGGCCGGCTGTTCCGGGCCGTTACGGATACGCTCGTCCAGCACCAGGAGGCGCTGAACCAGGCGGACAGCCTGAACGGCAACCACGGCGACCATATGGTGCAGATTTTCCGGGTTGCAACCCTGGCCGCGCTGGAGAAGCAGGATTCCGGGCTGGACGAGGCGATGGAATACGCCGCTACCCTGCTCGGGCAGTACGAACAGAACGGCTCGGCGCGGGTTTACGCGCGCGGCCTGTCCCTGCTGGCGGAGCAGTTCCGCCAGCGGGGCGTCCGTCTGCCCGACCTGCTGGCCTTCAGCCGCCGCGCCGCGCGCGAAGCGCCCGAAGAGGCCCCGGAGCAGGGCGCACAGGAGGAGCCGGCAGGCTCTGGAGAGATCCTGAAGGCCCTGGTGAACGCCCTGGCCTCCTGGGAACGGGAGGAGCCCGGGGCGGAACCCGGAGGAGACGAAGCGGCCCGGGAGGGGAAGAGCCGCGGCCTGGATATGGGCTATATGTTCGGGGTGGGCATGGCCTACCTGCAGGCGAAAAACAAGGGCGGGGAACGGGTGGATATCCTGGCGGACACCGTGGTCTCAGCCAGCCCGCTGGGGAAGGTCCCGCACCGCGCCCAATCGGGGCGGCTGGTCTTCTCGACGCTGCTGCGGGCATTGGTGGACTCCGGGGCCTGAGCGGGTGTACAATACGGGAGCGCCGGGCGGTCTGTAGGCCGGTGCGCTTCAGCAAAGAGCCGGTCCGAAACTGGCCAACACCGATTTCGGGTCGAGGCGAAGGTTCATTCAAGACGAGCGCAAAGAATAATGTATATTGCAATCGAGGGTGTAATTGGCGTTGGCAAAACCACGCTCGCCAGGCTGCTGCAGCCGGTTTTTGAGGCGAACCTGTGCCTGGAGGTGTTCGAGGAGAACCCATTTCTGTCGGATTTCTACGCCGACCGGGAGCGCTATGCCTTCCAGACCCAGATTTTCTTTCTGCTCAGCCGCTACCACCAGCAGCGCAGGAACGTCAAAGAACTGCTGGCGGATGGGAAATCCCTGATCGCGGATTATACGTTTGAGAAGGACGCGCTTTTTGCACGCATCAACCTGCGCGGGGACGAGCTGGAGATGTATTACCGTGTGCACGAAGCCCTGGCGGAGAAGATCACCCTGCCGGACCTGGTGGTTTACCTGCGGGCGGACACCGAGGCGCTGATGCAGCGCATCGCCCTGCGGGACCGCCCGTACGAGCGGAACATGGAATACGCCTATATTGACCAGCTCAACCGGGCCTATGAAGATTTTTTCGCCAACCATCATCGCGGGGCGCCGGTGCTGGTGCTGGACACCAACCAGCTCGATTACGTGCGGAGAGCGGAGGACTTGAAACAGGCAGAGGAGAGGATTCGCCAGGCGCTGAAGCTCTCTCCATTCCAGGCGGAACTGCCGCTGGAACTGCCGGAGTAGGGAGGGGCAGGAGGGGACCGGGGGCTGCCTCCAGAGCGAAGAAAGATTAATCTATGCGCATTAATCGTAGCACCCTGCTGAAGATCGCCCAGGACACCGTCGCCCAGCGCACTCGCAGCGACCGGACCATTAACGCCGCCTACCTGTGCGGCTCGCTCCTGGGCGAGGATTATCTCCTGGGGGGCGCCGCGGATATCGACCTGGTCTTCATCTACATCGAGAAGCCGGAGAACGAGCGCGAGATCGTACGCCTCACGGACGAGGTCCACCTCGATATCGCCCACCACTACCGCAAGGACTACCAGCAGACCCGCGCCCTGCGCGTGCATCCCTGGCTGGGACCGACCCTGTGCGAATGTAAGGCCCTTTACGACCCCCAGCACTTCCTGGATTTCACGCAGGCCAGCGTGCGCGGCCAGTTTTACCAGGCCGAATATGTGCTGGAACGCTCCCGGCGCGGCGCGGAACATGCCCGCCAGATCTGGCAGGGCTATGCCCTGGACCTGCCGGACCCCGGGCCGCAGGAGTTCTGGCGCTATCTGCGGGCGGTGGAGCACGCCACCAATGCGGTCGCCAGCCTGAACGGCCCGCCCCTGACCGACCGGCGCATGATGCTGTATTATCCCGAGCGGGCGGAAAAAGCCGGGAGGCCCGGCCTCCCCGCCGCGCTGGCGGGGCTGCTGGGCGGCGCGAACGCGGAGCGGGAAACGCTGCAGGCCTGGCTGCCGCGCTGGGCGGAGACCTA
>JAEWYL010000045.1 GCA_023395675.1 Chloroflexota bacterium
GGGCTGATCGCCTCTCAATTTACGCCCCTGGTTTCCTATTTTTTGCCGGTGAAAATGCCGGATATTGCTCTGGGGGTAATCCAGGGACAGCCGGCGTCATTGATCGCAATTTCTCAACTGGTAGCGACCGGTTTGTGGAGCCTGCTCTTTTCTCTTGTGGCGCTGTGGCGCTTTGGGAGCGAGGAGTTCTAGTAGAATGTGCCGGCCCTACCCATGGACAAACCTACCTTCTACGAAATTCGCATCAAGGGTCATCTGGCAAGCTCCTGGGCGGATTGGTTCAGCGGGCTGACGATAGACAATCTTGAAAACGGGGATGCAGTCCTTATGGGGTACCTGCCCGACCAGGCCGCGCTGCACGGAATTCTTAACCGGGTCAACAGCCTCAACCTGACCCTGATTTCGGTAAACGCGGTCCCCGAGGGTACTGGAGATCAAAGTACAGGGATTGAAGCTGCGTAAATCCATGTCAGCAGGAGGGAATAGGGTCCGATGAACACGCTCACTTCAGCACCATTAAAGGGCGCCGGGCTGAAAGAAGGTCGGGACCGCAGATGGGTCTGGGTAAAACGTATAGCCATGGCTCTGGTCATCGGAATCGTTCTCCCCGCCGCAGTTGGCTCCGCCTACCAGGTAATCGCCACTTCCGTAGACAAGGCCAATTTTCAGGCGCCCGGGCAGATGGTGGAAGTGGGGGGCTTTCAGATGCACCTTAACTGTTCGGGCGAAGGCAGTCCAACCGTTGTTCTTGAGCCGGGGGGGGGGAGCAGCTCGCTGGTCTGGTATCTGATCCAGCCGGAGGTGGCTAAATCCACCCGAGTATGCGCCTATGACCGGGCCGGGATGGGTTGGAGCGATCCAGGACCTGGACCGCGTGACGGGCAGCACATTGCACTTGAGCTGCACACTTTGCTGAACAGAGCAGATATCCCCGCGCCTTATGTCCTGGCGGGTTGGTCGTATGGGGGATTATTCGTCCGTTCCTATGTGGATTTGTACCCTGAAGACGTTGCAGGTATGGTGCTGCTGGATGCCTCTCACACCGATATCTGGAGCGGGACGGAGCAGGGGCAGTCTCGGTACCAAACCGATTCAACGCTGTACCGTGGAATGCTGCTTCTTGCCCGGTTCGGCTTAATGCGGCTGCTCCCGATACCTTTCACTGCCCCGCCCGAGAGCCTGCCTGCCGGGCAAATGCCTCAATGGAAAGCGATGCACAGCACCACAAAATACTTCGACACCACGGAGGCGGAATCGCGGTCGATATTGGATACGATGGCGCAGGTGCGCCGGGCAGCACATCTGGGCAGTTTGCCGCTGATCGTGGTCACCGCGGGAGAGAACCAGGGAGCGGACGGGCGGTGGGCCGCCTATCAGGATGAGCTTGCATCTTCGCTGTCTCACAACAGCACGCACATCCTCGTTGAAGGCGCCCAGCACCATGACCTCATTTTCGATCCGGAGTTCAGCCAGGCGAGCAGCAGCACAATTCTTCAATTAATTGAGACAATCCGGGGCGATACTGCCGGAGCACCATAAGGAGCGATGTCCTATGAGGTCGCACTCAAATTTGATCGAACAGCACTCCCTGCTGATTTTCCTGGCCCTGACGCCGCTGATCAGCCTGGCCATGCCTCTCTTTTTACCGCTCCCTGCGGCCGTGATCCCACTCCTGATGGTCTTCGTCCCAGCGTTCCTGGCTATTACCCTGGCTGCCCTATCCGGTGGGAGAAAAGAGGTGGGTGAGCTCTGGCGCAGGTTATTCCGGCGGCGGATTGGTTTCCGCTGGTACGCCACCGCCGTCCTCCTGGCCTTAGGATTGCGCTTGAGCATGAGCGTGTTGGCGCTCCTCCTGGGTTGGATTCCTGCTATCCAGATCAATGCATGGTCACTCCCGGAGTTCGTCCTTATTGGTACTTTCATCGTGATCGGGGCTGTTTCAGAGGAATTGGGCTGGCGGGGGTATGTCCTGCCAAAATTGCTGCCTTACAGGTCGGGGCTATTTTCCGCATTGGTGACCGGCGTCCTCTGGGGAGCGATCCATCTGGGCCTTACCCTCCCCGGGCAGATGAATGCAGGGACGCACTGGCTGCCGACCATCGTTTACATCAGCGCATTATCTGTGATTCTCACCTGGTTCTTTATCCAGACGCGGGGCAGCCTCGTGGTTCCAATCCTATTTCATGCCGGCCAGAGTATTTTTGTTTTCCTCAATGGCGCAATCTCACCTGACCAACAGCTCGTGTTATTAGCTGCGGCAGCTGCCGTCGTGGCTCTCGTGCTGGTCCTTCTCTTCTGGGTGAAGCTGCAGCACGGTAGTATTCGAGGACCCGCAGTCCTAGATGCCGGGTAGAGGCTGAATGGAGACAAGCTCTGGAATTGCTACTCCTCTTAATGGATCTGCTAAAACAGCTAGAATGATAGCGAAACCGGGGCTGTGACTCTATCCGCGATCTGTGCGAAGGCGGATCTGCTGCAAGCGCAGATATTTTTACCAATCAGGACGATCCATGCTCAGGCTTCGCAGTTGTCTTGCGTTGAACAGCGTATAAGGCAGCCTGGGTCCGGTTGGACAGGTGCAGCTTGTCCAGGATATTGCGTACATGGGTGGTGACTGTCCGCACGGAGATGGTCAGCTCAGCGGCGATCTCCTGGTTGGAAAGGCCGCGGGCCAGGCAGTTCAGAACATCCAGCTCGCGGGGGGAGAGTGGCTCTTCCTCGATCTGGAGATATTGCGGGTGTTTAATCTCCCGGATGAGCTTGCGGGCGATGATCGGGTGCAGGGAGATATTCTCCCTGAAAACCGCACGGATGGAGTCCACAAGCTGCTCAGGGGAGGATTCTTTCAGGTGAAATCCAAGCGCCCCGGCTTTTATAGCCTCAAAAATGTAATCATCTTCCGGAAAACTGGTTAATACCAGAATACGGGCATCCGGGTTCGCCTGGGTAATTTCCTGAATGGCGGTGATGCCGTCCTTTACAGGCATCTGAATATCCATCACCAGGACGTCTGGCTGGATTTCCAATGCCAGGCGGACCGCCTGCTCTCCATCTTCCGCCTCGGCAACAATCTCCAGGTCTGAGTAAGATTCCAGCATCATCCTCAATCCCTGGCGAATGATGGGGTGATCATCTGTGATCATCACTCGTATCGGAGGCTGTGTTTTTTCAGGTTCGGTCATTCCTGTTCCTCCTGTTCTGCAAACTGGTGGAGACGGAGATCAGATCCCTGAAAATGGATTCATTAATCAGCGAGCTCCAATCGAACCACAGTCCCTTCTCGGGGTGTGCTGGAAATTTGCAGCCGGGCGGTGATTGCCTCTGCTCTCTCGCGCATGGATTGGAGCCTGATACCGGGAGTGATATGATCCAGATCAAATCCCACCCCGTTATCCCGGATCATCAGGGTGAAAGTTCCTGCCATACCGAAGAGATCAACAAAAATGGAGCTCGCCTGGGAATGGCGCAGGGCGTTATTCAGCGCTCCTGGGCGATGTTAAATACCTGCTGCTCTACGTTTACCGAGAGTACCGGCAGGTCTCCTTCAACCCGCAGCTCGGTTACTACATTTCCACGTTGTTCAACTGTCTCCAGGCGCTGCTGGAGCGCTCCTGCCAGCCCTGCCTCCTCCAGAATGGATGGGCGAAGTTGGTTAACCAACAGCCGAATCTCCTTGACGGCCTGAAGTCCGAGGTCTTCTATTTGTTGTAAGTAGGTCGCCAGGTCTTCCAGGTTATCTTCCAGAACCCGTTTTTTCAACCCACTGCAGAGCAACCTGATGCTGTAGATGAGCTGGGCAACTGAGTCGTGCAGATCGCGCGCCAGGCGCTGGCGTTCTTGGCTTACGGCTGCCTCAGCCGCCAGACCATTCAGCCGTTCAAGTTCGTGCTCTCCGCCGGAAAAAGGTCCTGTCAGGCCTTTTTGATGGGAGATGGAGAGTAGAAGGAGGCAGGCGCAAATGGCCGCATGGATCACAATCCGGTCCTGGTAGAGCCCAGTTTCATAACCGATTAAGCATAGAACGGCCAGGATCAGGCTGAACCAGCCCGCCCGTTGATAGATGCCCGGGCCGACCTCCCAACGCCGCTTCTGACCTGCTGCCACCGCAAAGCCCATTTCCAGGAAGGTCCCGAATACCCCGACTTCCAGGGACATTTTTTGGGTTGGCAGCCCCGGCCATAAGAACTGCTGTCCGATGCCGTCCATCCTGGCAAGGTTGAACAGGGTGATGAGCATGAACAGCAGGAGAAATATGCTGGACTTACCGCGCAGAGCGATGAACCGGTAAAGCTGAACAACTGCCAGAATAATAACCGCTCCATATGCCAGGCCGTAAAACAGATACAGGGAAAAGCTCTGGGCCTGGAAGGTTTCCCAGGAAAGCACCCGAGTGGAGAGGAGCATGACCGAATCCGTCTGCAGACGCAGGTAAAGGGTCCCTTCGCTTTCGCTGGAAGCCGGCAGGCGAAACAGGTAGCCGAGGTAAGGGAGCTCTCGTGAAGAGAAACTGCGGTGCGCTCCGGTTGAGACGTGTTCGTAACCGCCGCCGCTGTCCGAGGGCCGGTAGAAATCTACCCAACCCAGGCGCGGTTCCTCGATGACCAGCAGCCAGTTTTCTTGCGGGGCCTGGTTTTGAATTTTTACGCGCAGCCAGACCGCCGACCTGGAAAATCCAAAATTGGTATCTTTTTGTGTAACTGGAGTGAATTGAGCTGTATAGGGTGGTGATGAAATCTGATTGAAGGTTAGATTTCCGGTTGGGTCTTCGAGCACTTCCAGGTGAGGGATGAGGGTGTATTCAGTCTGATCATCCACTAACACCAGTGGAGAGGGATGCCCGGTGGCAGTGACCGCAGTCGCTGGCGGGCCGGCGCCGGGCAGCAGAAGCAGACCGGTGAACACTACCAGTACGTATTTCCAGTAGAAACCAACTGGATCAGGTTTCGCGACAGGCCGTACCATGCCCATACACCTCTACAATCCATCATCAAAATGGTTTTGGTGTTGTGTTTGGTAGCAAAACCACCAAACACAACACAACCATCCGCTGTGTCTGTTATGGCGTTTAATCTAAATTCCCCGCTTTGGAATGAGAAGGAAGGGAAGGGGAGATGGGATAAATCCTTTATACCATAAATAGTCAAGAAGAATATGAAAAATAACAGAAATTGAATACACTCTTTTTCTCAGCTGATTTTCCGCCCTCTCTTCTCGAAGCGGGTAATACTCCAGGCAGCTCCTACGTAGAATTGCTTAGGTGGTTTCCTTTCAGCGTAATCCTCGCATTCCGAGGATGGAAGCGAAAAATCCGCCATCTCATGGAAGAGCGAGAGAATGATTTGTTCTACAATGATGACAACTGCATGAGGCTGAGTATCATGCAAGAGAGGGGATTCTGAATGCCGGAAGA
This sequence comes from Chloroflexota bacterium, assembly GCA_023395675.1. GTDB lineage: Bacteria > Chloroflexota > Anaerolineae > Anaerolineales > UBA4823 > JAEWYL01. Next base: position 5,411 of record JAEWYL010000045.1, read on the forward strand.
TATCCGTGACCTATTAGAAAGGTTGATTCAATCGATCCGGACGGTCAGACCCGGATTGTCCATCCTGTACAGCCTTGCTCTGGCTGCCGTATCCTATCTGCTGGTGCGTTATTTCCTCCTGGGCATCATTCTCCGCAGAGTGGATCCGAAGAAGAGCAGGTGGCTGAATAAGATCATCGAGGCGCGCATCCCACAGCTGCTCACACTGTTTGTGCCGCCAATTGTGCTGCGCGCGATCTTGCCGTATTTTTCACTGGTCACCGCTAACGTCTCGGTTGCGGTCCTCAGCCGCCTGCTGACCGTCTACATGGTTGTCGTCGTGGCACTGGTCTTAAATGGTGTCTTGCACGCGATCGACAAGTATTACGATGGCTTAGACTATTCCAGAAGCTTCCCAATTACCAGCATCCTGGAACTGGTGCGGGCTGTTTTATTCGTGCTTGCAGCAGTGGTGATCATCTCGATCCTGTTTCAAATTCCAGCGGTTTATATTCTTGCCGCGGTTGGCACAATACTCGCCGCCGGAACCGTCGTTTTTAACAATTTGATTCTGGCGTTTGTTTCCGGCCTGATCCTGACCAGTAAAAAGATGATCATGCTGGGAGATTGGATCGAACTTCCCGAACTGGGTATTAATGGGGATGTGCGAGAGATTACTTTGACCACAGTGATCGTTCGTAACCGGGACCACACGATTGGCACCGTACCTTCTGCCTACCTGCTGGCCCATTCTTTCAAGAACTGGCGTGGTGTGTTGGAAGCGGGCGCGCGGCAGATGTTCTGGGCGCTCTATATTGATTTGAACTCGGTCAAACCGGCCGGTGAAGTTCTTCTGGCGGAAATTGCCGGCCTGCCTCACGGCGCAGAGATCCTGCGCTGGAAGGGGGAGGTCGAGCCCATCAGGAATACCGCCCGCAGCTTACCGGGCAGTCCATTCTTGGGCACCAATCTGGGCCTGTTTCGTGAATACTGCATACTGTACCTGCAAAACCACCCCGGGATGGTCGCCCACAGCCTGTTAAGCGTGTATTTTGAGGCGCCAACAAAATTCGGTATTCCGATGCAAGTGATTGTATCCACCCGTGAGACTGACTACACACGTTTTTTAGACGTCCAGTCTGACCTGTTGGAGGAACTCCTGCAGCTGGCTGGCGCATTCGGTGTAAAGGTTTTTCAAATTGAGGATCGTACCGGAAGCCAATCAATCAGAAGTCTGGTGAAAGAATCTGAGTCTTAAAAGGAGAAGTGATATGGCAGTACAGAGTTTACCAGGTCAACACACCTCGGCCGGGCCGCGGCCCCAGGTGATTGAGCGCCGGTTCCCTGATGGTTTTCATTGGGGCGTCGCTACTTCCGCATACCAGATCGAGGGCGCGTGGGACGAGGATGGCAAGGGCCCCTCGATCTGGGACACCTACGCACACACGCCGGGCAAGATCAAGAACAACGACACTGGCGATGTGGCCAACGACCACTACCACCGGTACAAGGAAGACGTCGCGTTGATGCAGTCGATCGGCACCACCGCCTACCGCTTCTCGATCGCCTGGCCGCGAATCCTGCCGGAAGGGGTTGGACAGCCGAACCCGAAGGGAATCGACTTTTATAGCCGCCTGGTTGACGAACTGCTGGCGGCTGGAATCGAGCCGTTTGCCACCCTCTACCACTGGGATCTGCCGCAGGCGCTCCAGGACAGGTACGGCGGTTGGCAGTCTGTCGACACAGCAAAGGCATTCGCAGACTACGCCGGCTGTGTTGTGGAGCATTTAGGCGATCGCGTGAAGCATTACTTCACGATCAACGAGTTTGCGTCCTTCGTAGAGACCGGGTACCAGGGAGTCGACGTGCAGGTGGGCGGCGGAAAGACCGTGCATCTCGGCTCCGCCCCGGAGCTCAGGCTCTCCGATGCCGACCTGAAGCAGGTCCGGCACCATGCTGTGCTGGGGCACGGACTCGCGGTACAGGCGATCCGCGCAAGCGCATCGGCTGACACCAGGGTGGGTTTCGCAGAGAACATCCGCGTCGCCGTCCCCGTGATGGATACGCCGGAGCATGTAAAGGCGGCAGAGGCCGTGACACGTGAGCGGAACGCGGGCTTCATGACGGTCATGCTCGAAGGTCGCTATACGGATGATTACCTTGCTTCGGCCGGCGGCACTACCCCCAGATACATGCAGGATGAGCTAAAAACGATCGCCTCGCCGCTGGACTTCGTCGGCATCAACGTCTACAAGCCGGGCTGGTACGTAGAGCCGTCTGATGAGCCGCCCGGCTACCGGGACATCCCGATCAACGCCTCGCACCCCAAGATGCAGGCTTCGTGGCACGTCTTGGATCCGGAGGTTATGTACTGGGCCCCGCGCCACATGCAGTCGATCTGGGGCGCGAAGTCAATCTACATCACCGAGAATGGCTGCGGGACGTCGGACGTCGTCGCCGAGGACGGGAGGGTATACGATACCGACCGCGTAATGTTCCTGCGGGCCTGCCTCGGGCAGCTCCAGCGCGCGACTGCGGAGGGCGTCCCGGTCGACGGGTACTTCCTCTGGAGCGCCCAGGACAACTTCGAGTGGCTGGACGGCTACGGCACCCGATTCGGGTTGATTTATATCGATTTCGAAACCCAGCAGCGCATCCCGAAGCTCAGCGCCGAGTGGTTCCGGGAGGCGGCCCGGCGAAACGCGGTTATATGAGGGGCAGGTCGATCGACTACCTGGATCGGAGGTGTAAACCGGCGTTGTCTGGCAAAAGGGGTATGACTGAGGTAACCAGACCGGTGCAGCTTCTGGAGCGAAGGTGAAGACCGCGCCTTCCTGTCCACCGCGACGGCCGGCGCGTAAAACTCATCTCTTGCGCATTTGCGGGACGGCGAAACCGTCCCGCACATGCGCCTTTGAATCTGGGAAAGGAGAGCCTGATGGATGCAAGAATCTCCCCTGCTGTCCTCGCTGAGGCGGATCGCAGGGCGGCAGAGGTGGAAGCCTTAATGACCGATGACGAGCGGTTCTCGCTCATCGTCAGCGTCATCGGCGTCACCCAAAACCTGTTCAAAACCCGGGACGAGCGCATTCCGGAGGGCGTGAACATGAGCGCGGGCTATACGCCCGGCGTGCCGCGCCTCGGCGTGCCGGCGATCCAGAGCAGCGACGCCAGCATGGGCGTCACCAACCCGGGCTATCGGCCGGATGACCCTGGCGCCACTGCCTTCCCCGCGTTGATCGCCCTCGGATCGAGCTTCAACCCGCAGCTCGTGCGACAGGAGGGCGAGGCGCTCGGCCGCGAGGCGCGGATCCGGGGTTTCAACTGCCAGCTCGCCGGCGGGATCAACCTGCACCGAGATCCGCGCAACGGCCGCAACTTCGAGTACTTCTCCGAGGATCCCTGGCACAGCGGTGTCCTCGCGGCCGAGCAGGTCAACGGCATCCAGAGCCAGCAGGTGATGTCGACGCTTAAGCACTATACGCTCAACTGCAACGAGACCAACCGCCACTGGCTGGACGCGATTATTGATCCAGCTGCACACCGCGAGTCGGACTTGCTCGCCTTTCAGATCGCCATAGAGCGCTCCGAACCGGGCTCAATCATGTCCGGTTACAACAAAATCAATGGCGAATACGCCAGCGGGAACCACCACCTGCTGAATGAGGTGCTTAAGGGCGCCTTGAGCTATCGCGGCTATGTGATGTCCGATTGGGGCGCAACGCTCTCGTGGGACTTCGCCCTCAAGGGGCTTGACCAGGAGTCCGGCCTGCAGGCGGATATCCTGATGTGGGGCGGCGAGGCGTTCACCGGCAGGCTCCGAGAGGCTTACGACAGGGGTGAATTCCCAAAGGAGCGTCTCTCCGACATGGTGCGCCGCATCCTGCGCTCGGTCTACGCGACCGGCATTGATAAATGGGGCCCGGCGCCTGAGGTCGACCTGGCGAAGCACAACCAGATCGCTCTGGAAGGCGCGCGCCAGGGCATGGTCCTGCTGAAGAACGAGGGCGCGCTTCCGCTGCCGGTGGAACAGCCCCTGAAAATCGCTTTAATCGGTGGCTTCACCCAACAGGGTGTGATCAGCGGGACGGGTTCCGGCGCGGTGGCTCCGGTGGGCGGTTACGCCGGAGTCGTCAAGATCGGCGGCACGGGCGTGACGGGCAGTATACGCAACCTGTTCCTCATCCCACCGGCGCCGCTGGATGAGCTGCGGAAGGCGCTGCCTCAGGCGGAGTTCGAGTTCGACCCGGGATACACGCCGGCAGAGGCGGCGCTGACGGCGAAGCGCGCCGACGTGGTCATCGCCTTCGGGATCCGGGTCGAGGGAGAGGGGTTCGATCTCCCCGATTTATCGCTGCCGTGGGGGCAAGATGCGGTAATCGAAGCTGTGGCGGAGGCCAACCCGAACACTATCGTGGTGCTGGAGACAGGCAATCCGGTCTTCATGCCCTGGCGCGACAAGGTGAAGGCCATCCTCCAGGCCTGGTATCCGGGGCAGGCTGGTGCACAGGCTGTCGCCGAGATTATGACGGGCAGGGTCAATCCTTCCGGCAGGCTGCCGATCACGTTTCCGGTTGACCTCTCTCAGATCCCCCGCCCCGAGCTTCCCGGTATGGGCACCCCGTGGGGGACGCCGGTCACCATCCATTACGAGGAGGGCGCAGAAGTGGGCTACCGCTGGTATGCAAAAACGGGAGCGAAACCGCTCTTCGCTTTTGGCTACGGTCTGAGCTACACCTCCTTTTCGTACAGCGATTTCGAGGTTATCGGCGGAGATACGATCACTGCCAGTTTCACCGTCACCAATACCGGCGACCGTGAAGGCGCGGATGTGCCCCAGCTCTACCTGACTGAAGCTGCGGGAGAGCAGCGCCTGCGGCTGCTGGGGTTCGAGCGGGTAGCGCTGCAGCCGGGGGAAACTCGCCGGGTCACCCTGATTGCTGATCCCCGTTTGCTGGCCCGTTTCGAGGCGGCAGCGGGTCAGTGGCGCATAGCTGAAGGCCTGCATCACATCGCGTTGGGCAGGTCTGCGGTCGATTTCACCCACACTGCCAGGGTGCAGCTGGCTGCTCGCTCTTTCGGGTCGTAGGGACGCAGCCCGCACATTCCCATCCATTCAATTTTCCTCGACAGGCTGCGTGGAGGTTCTCTCGCTTCGTTGGCGGGTGAAGAGTTTTAAAAGAGAAGGGGCGGGCTGCTGGCCCGCACCTTCTCTTTTAACACTCTTCCCTTGATGGCAAGCAGTCCACCTGCCATTTTAATCCGAACAGAGAATCGATCTAAAACCTGAATCTCAGGTCAGGTCGGCCAGTTTTGTGCTGGCTCTGTGTTTGCTGCGGTACTCGCCGATCAGGATGGACAGGCTGAAGACAAAAACCCAGGCTGGGAACAGAAGTTTGATCCAGACATTCAGGCTGATGGTGATCAGCAGAATGAGTGACAGGATGTAGGTCAGCCGGGCAATCCAGCGAGGCAAAACCCCGGTACGCAGCAAGATCGTAGCCAGGGATGACATGAAGACACTTGCCATACGCAGGCCGTAAATATTGGTGGTCTGGTGCATGATCGAATTGCTGAACGAGAATAGCGGGTCATTCACGATCTGCGGATTCGCTGCGTAGCTACCCAGGAGGCCGCCAGCCATGGAGCCGGCAATAAATGTCAGGCCCAGGTAGAGCAGCCCGCTGCCGAAAAACACCGTCGCAAAAAACCTGTCTTCATGCTCACCCAGACGGTCACGCACAACGCCAATGAACCAGAGAAAAGCGATCCCTGCAAGCGGTATCAGGCTGAGCGCAAGAGAAATTGTACCGGACTTCTCTGCCAGCACCACTCCGCTGTCCGCTGTATCCGGCAGCGCCAGCCGCAGCAGAACCTGAGTGGTGATGTAAAGAACGGAAAAAAGTATTCCGGCGATTGCAGCCGCGCGCGGGGTAGTCAACCGCCGGTCTGTATGGATGGTCTGCGCTTGAGTCATCATCCCTCCTGATTATCTGGAAAACCGTCCCAAAAATGGTAGGCAAGTGGTGTGCCGCAGGCCTCTCCACCGCCAGCAGCAGATAAAAACACGTAAAAATCTTTAATCTTGTTGATATGTAGGGCGCTTTCGGCGCTTCACACATCAACAAGTTCATTTTCGGAAAGATTCTGCGTGGTTCTCTCTAAGGTGGTGAGTGATTTTTCTACAAATTTAACGAGAAGATCACTGCGCTACTCAGAATTACGTACCGGATCTGCCATTTTTCACGAGCCGGGTTCTTCTCGATGTGGAGGCTGAAGTTACTCAGCCGCTACGATGACCGGAAGCTTCTAGTTTGATAAATTGATTCATGCATTGGGGAGGACAGAGCGGGATTTTACCCAATGCATTGAGGCAATCCTTTCCGTCTGGTATCGTATCTGACCCGATTCTTATCAAGAGAGTGATGAAATGAGGATATTAATTCGAATTCTGGTGATTATGGCTTCTCTGTTCGTTGCTGCCTGGATCGTACCTGGGATCGAAATCCAGGGCTCTTCCGGATGGATCGCAGTGGCTGTGATGGCAGTGGTATTGGCTGTGGTGAACGCCTTCATCCGGCCCGTGCTGGCTTTCCTGTCCTGCGGTTTCATCATCCTGACCATGGGGTTGTTCATGCTGGTTGTGAACGCCCTGACTTTCTGGCTGGCGGGCAGCATCGCCCAGAACTGGTTCAACGCCGGTTTCATCGTCAATGGTTTCTGGCCCGCCTTCTGGGGCTCGATCATCGTCAGCGTAGTCTCGTTCCTGATCAACCTGTTCCTTCCCGATCCCGAGAGATCCCGCGAGGTGTACGCGGGCCGATGATCTCCCGGGTTGGCTGGCGTTGATCGCACTTCAATTGGAGTCTTCTCGATATGGGATTCTGGTGTGTGCGGTGGTTTCGCCGCCGCACACACCAGAATCCGCTGTTTATTTATAACAACGGGCATCCAGTACTCGCACGAAAGGGGTTACCCGAACCTGTCGGTATAACCTTCTGCCGGCATGGAGACCGGATGTCTCGCCCGGAACTGGTAGACGTAGCCCAGTAATCCGACTGCCAGCCAGATGAGCAGCCAGAACCAGGAGTCCCGCAGGACCGCCTGCACCGGGCTGCCGGTGGTCTGCAAGGTTTCCAGCGGGATTCGCCGGACCAGCAGCAAAACGGCGAGCAGGACGCCGTTCGCCCCGGCAGCGGCTGTGGTGGCTGTGATGACGACCCTCTTAATCTCTAGCACGAAGAACAGGGCGGCGACGACCACGGCAGCAACCAGGCCGGCCAGGAATGAGAAAATCCCCGGCCCCAGGCCGAGCGCTTCCAGCAGGCCCGATCCGATTGCATAACCGATTACCGCTCCGACCACCCCGATCTGAACCTCGTGGAAAAAATGAGACAGGGCGGCAAAAACCGAGCCAATGACGAAGCCAGCGATCCAACCCGCTATGGTGCCCAGGAAGCCTGTGCCCAGGACCAGGGCGGTGAGGTCAGCTCCCAGCCAGAAGCCGGCCAGGAAACCCCAAACAGGCAGCATCATGTGAACAATACGGTAGCCGTACAGCAGTAAGGTCACGCCAATCAAGAATGAGAGAACAGCAAGTATTATCGCCTGCATCTGAGCCTCCTATCCTATGCTTTTTACAGGGGTACTTCTTCACCCGATCCGGACGGCGCTGGGTCGCCTGGCCCTGGCATCACCCGGGACCTGGTGAGAGAGATTGACCTGAACCATTTCCAGGCTCTATCGAGCAGCAGCGCCTGTCCTGCCCCAAAGAGAATGAAGAGAACCGACAAAGCCACGCTGGCCAGGTTGATCACACGCGGGACTGTGACACCCAGCGAACTGATCGAGGCCCGCGCCGAAGTGATTTTGGTTTTCCCCTCAGCCAGACCAGTTTCTACCTGATTGAGGCCATCCTCCATCCTTTCCACGGTTTGGAGCAGCCTGTTCTTTACATCTTCTGAGGCGGATAAATCATTACGGAGCGTTTCTAGATCGCGCTGGAACGTATCGACCCTGGTTTTGACCGCCTCGAGTTCTTCAGTTAATGTGGGCAGGTTTATGCCTGGAATATTATTGATCGTCACCAGCGCGCTGTTGAATGCCAGCACCCCATCGGCAATGGTAACGGTTGTGTTGATTAAATTTTCAGCAGCCGGGTTCTGATCATCCGAGACGATCCTGTCGATGAGGGCGCGCAGTACCACGGCATCCGAGAGGCTGGCGTCCGCCAGCTCAACGCGGACTCTGCTCACATGCTGATGCTGGGAGGCAAAACCGCTCTGGAGTCTTCCAAGGGTGCCATCGACGGCAGCAAAATATCCTTCAACCGTCTCGATCGTATCCACCACCACATCCGAGAGGCGGACATTTACGATCCAGGTCCCGACCAGCCCGGCGATACAGATCAGGAGGCCCAATGCAGCCAGGCAGAGTAAAACTGCTGCAGAAATTTTTTTAACCAACTTCATACTTCACCTGATCGGTCCCCCTTGCCAGCCGGTATTCCCCTTACTGATCATTGTAGATCAGCCTGAGAAGAGCTTCATCCCCGGAAATTTGTATCTTTATCTGCCAGTAACGGAACAAGCCGTCACTCAGAATCGAAACCGCCCTACGCAACAATGCGTAGGGCGGTTTCGAGTACTTCCCTCCCGGACCGTTTACTTGAAAAAAGATTGTCCGTTGAGCGGGTCCTTCACGACTGCAGCAGACGCTCTTCTTCCCTGGAATCTCGCCTGTTCTCCCTCGCCTGCAGGACCAGCTCGAGCAGCGGCAGGAGAGCGTTCACCCGCTTTGCCCGGATGACGAAATCCCACAGCGGTTCGAACTTTTTCCAGCTCGAGACATAAGCGATGTGCCGCAGCCGTTCCAGCCACCCGTCCTGGGCAAATGCAGACTGAAAGATCGAGCTCCAGCGGTAAAAATCCCGGTAGGCGCGCCAGTAGCCGGCTTCCAATGCTTCCGGGCTCAGTTTCGCCGGTTGAAAAACGACATGGCGGGTGTCGTATAAATCCCAGTCGCTGTGAAGGATCCGCTTTTCGGCCGCCATGCGCTCGTAAAGGGCGGTGCCCGGGTAGGGCGTCAGAATGTGGAAGGTGGCCGTCTCTACACCCTGGCTCACTGCCCATTCCACCGTTCGCTCGAAAACCGTCTCGTCGTCATCGTCCATGCCAAAGACGAAGCTGCCGTTAATCATCACACCCTGTTCGTGCAGCCTGCGGATGGCGGCGTCGTAATCGCGGTTCAGGTTCTGCAGCTTGTGCTGGGTTTTCAAGTTGTGAGGGTTGAGAGTTTCGAAGCCGACAAACAGGCTGCGCAGACCGCTCGCGGCTGCCTTTTCCAGGAGGCCGGGCTGCAGCACCGATTTTACCGTTCCGGCTGCCTGCCACAGGCGGCCCATCCCGCGCATGGCGTCGAACAGGGAGGCCGCAAAGCGCGGGTTACCGAACAGGTGATCGTCCAGGAAGTAGAGATGGCGCCCGGGCAGGCGCTCGATTTCAGCCAGCGCCTCGTCAATGGTCTGAGTGTAAAACGACTTCCCGCCTTTGAAAAATGCTTCTTTATAGCAGAAATCGCAGGTATAGGGGCAGCCTCGCGAGACGACGATTGAATTTGGCACCAGGTAGAGATGGCGCCGGATCAGGTCGCGCCGGATGGGGGGCAGGCCGAGCAGGGTGCGCGTTTGGGAGCGGTAGAGAGCCGCCGGGCGCCCGGCCCTGAAATCCGCCAGGAAAGCCGGCCAGGTGTCCTCACCCGGTCCGATAAAGACCGTGTCGGCATGCTGCATGGCCTCTTCGGGCAGCGAGGTGACATGCAGCCCGCCCAGGCAGACATAAGCCCCACGGGCCCGGTAGTGGTCCGCCAGGCGGTAGGCCCGGCAGGCAGAGGTGATGTACACCTGGATCACCACCAGGTCGGGTTCATCCTCCAGATCCAGGGTTTCGACGTGCTCATCCTGTATCGTCACCTGGTCGTCCTCCCCCAGGTATCCGGCCAGGGTCGCCAGGCCGAGAGGCGGGAAGAGCGAATATTTGATCGGGCGCCAGAAGGGGCTTTTGGCCTCCGTTAGCGCCGGTAGAATCATTTTTACCTTCATGCCCGATAGCCTTTCTGTTATTCAGCCTTCGTGGTTCTTTCACTAGATACCGGGAGGATGGATTGTGGGGAAATGGGCGGCCCCGCCACCCATTTCCCCACAATCCATATCCCAAAACTGAGCGAGAAGACCACTTCGTACCTATCTGAAATATGTATGTATACCAATGATCATAGACCAATGGCTGGGCAAATACCAGCACGCAGGACCACCGGCTTAAGCACCCGGGTGCTTGACAGGGGATCGATTCGCCCTCAAGATTAACAGAGAGGCTGGCAGGAGGATTGGTTCTGCCGGTCCTCGGAAAGGATAAAAAGAGAAATGGCTGAATTGAGAACGCTGATCGTCGAAGATAACGAAAAGCTTCGCCAGGGGCTGAAGGGCGGGCTGGAGGCCACCGGAATGGTGAGGGTCAACGGAGATTATCCGAGCGGCGAGGAGGCCCTGGCCCACTGCCTGAACGTGGAAACCCCCCAGGTGATCCTGATGGACGTCCAGCTTGCCGGCGCGCTGAACGGCATCCAGGCCGCGGTCGCCATCCGGCGGGAGTTCCCGCGCCTGCCGGTCGTTTTCTACTCCATCCAGGACGATGACGAGTATTACCGCCAGTTCCGGCGCTCCGGGATCCTCAGCCATTATGCCTACGTGCGCAAGTCCAACTACCTGCTGCCCTCGATGATCCTGCCCCTTTTAAAAGATGCTGCCGCAGGGAGGAGCTTCATCGACCCTGAGATCGAAGCGCGCGTGCAGGAGGTGCGCCATAAGGACGAGCAGTCTCCCATGACGCTCTTGGAACCGAACGAGCAGGCTGTTGCCTGCCTGCTGGCGAAGGGGTTGACGAACGAGCAAATCGCGTTACGCATGGGTTTCCGGGATAAGCGCACCATCAGCCGCACGAACGGGCAGATCTACGCCGCCTGGAGCCTGAATGAATCCGCCACGGATGAGAAGGTAGCGCGCACTCGGGCGGCAATCATCGTCCTTACCGGACGTTTGATCGTCTGGGACGAGAAAGGCGAGGGGAAGGTGATGGACGAAAACGGCGAATGGACCCCCTGGACAGCCGGATGAGCGGCAGCCTGTTCCTCGACTGGGCGATACTGGCGGTCTCGCTCTACAACACTGTTCTGCTGCTCTGGCTGGGTCTGACGGTGTTCCTGAACGCCGAGCGGCGGGTCTGGGGCATCTGGATGGCATCCGGCGGACTGCTGCTGGGGGCGCTGTTTTTCGTCAGCCATTCCGCGATCACCGGTCACGGGCTCAGCCCGGCGACCCCCGGCCTGAATTTCTGGTGGCGGATTGGATGGATCCCCATCGCCGCTCTGCCCCTGGTATGGTATGTGGTCATGTTATGGTACACCGGATTTTGGTCGCACCGGGAATGGGCGGGGGCTGCCGGAAGCAGCCTGTACCGCAGGCAGAAGGGGTGGTTTTACTTTACCCTTTCCGCCGGGGTGGCCTGGATCTGCTTTCTGCTCTTTTTTAACCCGCTGCCCTCCCTGATGCAGCTCTCGGTAGAGAACCTTGCCCGATCCCCAGCAGTTTTGGGAGTCCCGCTCCTGGTGCTGGCCTATCCGCTTTACACCTCGCTCTGCGTGGGCCTGTCGCTGGATGCCCTGATCCGGCCGGCTCCATCGGGAAGGTTGATGGGCGAGCTGGCGCGTAGGCGCGCCAGGCGCTGGTTGATCTCGGTATCCCTGATCCTGCTCGCGGTGGGCCTGCTGGTGGGCGGGCTGGTCATCTGGTTCGTGAGGGGCTCGCAGCCGGATCTACTGTCCATCGAGAGCCTCGCAACCGCCGCCTGGGCCGACCTGGTGATCGAGAGCCTGATTGCTGCCGCCGTCACGCTGTTGGGGCAGGGGGTAATCACCTACGAGGTGTTCACCGGAAAAAGCCTGCCCCGGCGCGGGCTTACTCAATACTGGAAGAGAGCCCTGGCGCTGGCGGCAGGGTTCAGCCTGCTGCTCTCCGGCAGCCTGACATTCCAGCTCCACCCCGTTTACAGTGTGCTGCTCTCATTGCTGCTGATGGTGGTCTTTTACGCCCTCGTTGGCTGGCGCGCTTTTGACGAGCGGGAGCGTTTTATCCGGAGCCTGCGCCCGTTCGTGGCCCACCAGAAACTGAATGAGATTTTGGAGGGGCGACCACCGCGCCCGGTTCCGGAAGCAGAGCAGGTCTACGAGCCTTTCCGCGCCCTGTGTGCGGAGATCCTGGAAGCCGAGCGGGCCTGCCTGCTGCCCACGGGCGCCCTCGCGCCGCTCTCAGGCGGCGCCCTGATCTATCCCAGGGAACCCGGATTTGCGCCTCCAGACCTGAGCGAGATCCTGCCGCTCCTGGTCTCCCCGGCGGACCTGGCTCTTCCACTGGATGCCGCCAGGCACGGTGGTATGGGGTTTGCGGTGTCCTTATGGAACGAGCGCGGTCTGACCGGTGTGCTGCTGCTGGGTGCTAAGCAGACCTCGGGCCTCTACACCCAGGAAGAGATCGAGATAGCGCGCCTGATGGGCGAGCATCTGCTCGATACAAAAGCCAGCGTCGAGATGGCGCGCAGGCTGGTGGCTCTGCAGAGGCAGAGCCTGGTACAGAATCAGGTGCTGGACCAGCAGGCGCGCCGGGTGCTGCACGATGAGATCCTACCGCTGGTACACACCTCCCTGATCAATCTGGACCGTCTGGAGCGGGACAGTCTAACCCTCGCGCTAATGGAGCAGTTTCAGGAAATCCACCGCCGGCTCTCGGACCTGCTCAGGTCCACCAAATCGACCACGGCGGTGGAGATCCGGCGCCTGGGGTTCCTGGGCGCATTGAGAAAAACGGTCGAGGTGGACCTTGAAGGCGCATTCGACCAGGTGGTCTGGGAGATCGATCCGGAGGCTAAACGGGCTCTCGAACAGGTCCCAGACCTGGCGGCGGAAGTGTTCTTCTCCGCCGTGCGAGAGGCAGGGCGCAACGCCGCCCGCCACGGCAGGGAGCCTTCGTCCGCTTCCTCGTTTTGCCTGTCTGTCGGGCTGCACTACCGAAACGGACTGTGTTTCGTAATCGAGGATAACGGCGCGGGCTTTTCACCGGAAGAGGATATGGCCTCTGCTGTTGACAGGCCATTCCCGGATGCAAAGGGTGGGTTGCGTTATCGCGCCCCCGAAAGCGAGAACGACCCGGCGAAGGGGACTGCCAGCGGGGGCGGTCAGGGCCTGGCCCTGCACAGCACCATGATGGCAGTGGTCGGCGGCTCGCTGGCGGTCGAGAGCAAAGCAGGCCGTTATACCCGCGTAAGGGTCGAGCTTCCGGATGCCGCCTGGCTGAACTGGGATGCGCTTCAGGGTGAGAAGCTCGAAAAATGATCCGCGCTACCCGGCGGGATTCCGTGTGTGCTGCCCGATGAACAGGTGCAGCTGGGCGGCGTGCTCCTCGACGTGGCGCATATTGTAGAGCTGCAGCTCCGCAAAAGGCAGCGTGCCCCAGGGGAAGCGGCAGAGGCGGTTCGCCTCGCCGGTTGTCATCGCCTCAATGGTTTCCCGGCACCGGTCACGGCAGGCATCCAGGTATTGGAGCAGCTCGGCGCGGGTATAGGTGCGCGGCAGGGTCTCGTTGTCCTCCATCTCGACCAGGGCGAAGGGCGCAGGCGGGGTGAAGCCCTCTTCTGCTCCGGTTAAGTACAGGTCCAGCCAGAACAGGGTATGGTAGCAGAGATACCAGAACGTCCCGAAGCCGCTCGCGACCCACTGGTCCGGCTCATCTTCCCACAGGCGTTTTTCCCATAATTCATCGGGGCAGTTGCGCACAGCTTTGCCAAAATGAGTGAGACTCCTTTCGAACTGCCCCCAGAGCATCTCATTGCTGATAATCGCGGGCATCTTTCCCTCCTTTGTTATAGATCGTCCCGTAACCTCTATTGCCTGCCTCTAGAAAGGTGAACAGGCCGCCTGCTGCCGCTGAAAAATGGATAGAACCTTGTGCTGTAATCAAGAACCGGAGAATTCCGGTCAATTATAGCACTAAAGTTCTACCTTTTCGAAACGATCTCAAAACCAGCGTACGAAAAGGTAGTTCGTTAAGGCGTGATTTGTGCCTGGAGTCTGAAACTGGCATCGCCAATCACAAATCACCCCCAAAATTCGAGCTATCAAGGGCTCCCGTAAAGAACAAGTGTAATCAGCACAATATGAGAGGGGGCTGACTCAAAAGTAAAGCGAGTCAGCCCTTTTGTTGTCAAAAAAGACAAAAAGGAACAAGGAAAATAAAAACTGGCGGTTAGCTGACCGCCAGTTTGGCCATATTCTGGGCAATGCAGAGCAGTCCGAACTCCGTTCTCACCTTCTCAAGCCCCCTGAGGAAGAACCTGCGGAAGCCCCAATCTTCCTTGAGCCTGCCAAATACGCTCTCCACCTCCACCCCTCGTAGAGAACGCAGCTTTTTCCCTGCTTCGCTGGTCAGGTTGTCCCGGGCTTGCTGCCTCCAGGCTTTCAACTGAAACGCCATATTCACCCGCCGGTTGCCTTTGGCTTTGGTACATGGTTCTTTCAAGGGGCAGCCAGCACAATCTTCAGCTTCGTAGCATCTTCTCTCTGCCCGGTAGCCGTTATCCGTTTTGCTGTGGAAGCTGTAGCGGTAGGTCAGGCGTCTTCCAGCCGGGCAGATCAGTTCGTCCTTGTTCGGGTCGTATTCCATCTGGTCGGCGGCAAACGGGTTGGGTTTGTAGCGGGGCCGCTGTTCCTTGCCGAAGGTGTTGTATTTCAGGTAATTGCCCACCTGCTCCTGCTCCAGAAAAGCATAATTCTCTTCACTCCCATAGCCGCTGTCGGCAATCACATTCTTCGGCAAGCGTCCCAACTGCCCCTTGACCCCCTGCAAATGCGGAACCAGACAACCCGGGTCGCCTGGCCGTTGATGCACACTGAACCCCACCACGAACTGGCCTTCGGTCCCCATCTGCAGGTTGTAGCCGGGCTTCAACTGCCCATTTCTCATGTGGTCATCCTTCATCCGCATGAAGGTCGCATCGATATCGGTCTTGGAATAGCTGTTGCGCCCGGCGAGCTTTCGCTCCTGGTCTTCGTACTTCTTCTGACGAGGCAGGCAGTCCGTTTCCAGCTTCTTCAAAGCCTCTTGGGCTTTCTCGAGCGTGGTCTTCCCCCTGCGGCCGCGCTTCTTCTGCGGTTTGGGTGGCTTATCCTTTGGGGCTGGTGGTTCTGGCTGGACATCCTGGGCTGGAGGCTCTGGCGGTTTTTCGGCTTGGGCTTTCAAACGCTGGTTCAACTCCTGGATCTTTTGCTCCAGTTTCCCGCTGTCCAGCGGCTCCTCCGGTCCCAGCTCTTCCAGGTCCCGTTCTCCATACTCCGCATGCTCGGCTTCATTCACCTGTTCAATCTCGTGGATCAGCTCCTTGACCTTCTCCTGCAGCTTGTGCTGGTAGCGCTTCGTGCTCTTGGCCCATACCCAGGAGTACTTGTTGGCGTTGGCTTCCAGCTTGGTCCCATCCAGGAAGTAGTTCTCCAGCTTGACATAGCCCTGCTCGATCAGCAGTTCCAGCACAGCCGTGAAGATCGCTTCGATGACTTCCTTCACTACTTCCGAGCGGAAGCGGTTGAGGGTCCGAAAATCGGGCTGCTGGTTGCCCGCCAGCCACATGAAGTAGATATTCTCTCTCAAAGCCTTGGCGATCTTGCGGGAAGAATACAACTGCTGAGTGTAGGCGTACACCAGTACCTTCAAGAGCATCTTGGGATGGTAGCTGGAAGTGCCGCCCCCTTTATATTGTGCCAAGAGACAGGACAGGTCCATCTGCTCAATGGTTGTGTTTACCACCCGCACCAGATGGTGGGATGGGATTTGAGCCTCCAGATCAGTGGGCAGCAGGACGATCTGCCCCTGGGTATATTCCTTGAACACGGGTGGCGAGCTTTTTTTCTTCATACCCCCTATTGAATCACATCTTCTTTAAACGCGAAAGGGGCTGCCCAGACTTTTTGGACCAGCCCCCACTCTAATATTCTCTTCGTGCGGACTTTTCGGAATGCCGGGCTTTATCCGCCAGGAGGGGTTTTCAGCGCCGTCTCCACTGTGGGCAGGACCACGGTAAAGGTTGTGCCCCGCCCGGGGGCGGAATCCACCCAGATGCGCCCCTGGTGGTTCTCCACAATGGATTTGACGATCGCCAGTCCCAGCCCTGTGCCGGGGGAATGGTCCGAGAGGTTGCTGCCGCGGAAGAACTTGTCGAAGATAAGGGGTTGTTCGGAGGGCAGGATGCCCGGCCCGGTGTCCTGCACCTGCACCAGCACCTGCCCGCCCTCCTCCCGCGCCCGCACCCAGATATTCTGCCCGGGAGGGGTGTACTTCACGGCGTTGCCGATCAGGTTGGCGAACATCTGGTTCAGGCGGGTGGGGTTGCCGTGGATGAAAGGCAGGTCGGCGGGCAGGTCCACCTCCAGGCGCTGGTTCTTCTCCAGCATGCGCCCGCGCAGCCCCTCGATGGAGAACTGCAGCACCGCCGGAAGGGGGACGCGCTCCTTGTGGGTGTCGAAGCCGGCTTCGATCTTGCCCAGGTCCAGCAGGTCGTTGATCAGGGCCGTGATGCTATGCACGCTCATCTGCACCCGGCGGATAAACTCCTTCTGCTGCTCGTTCACCTGCCCGACGCGCTCGATCAGCTCCACGTAGCCCAGGATGGCGGTCAGCGGCGAGCGCAGGTCGTGGGAGACCGTGTTGACGAAGTCGCTCTTGATGCGGTCCAGCTCCTTCAGATAGGTGATATCCTGCATGATAATCGCCTGCCCGATGCCCGGAATGGGGGTGGACTGTGCGCTCAGGACGCGCCCGTCTTCCAGCGTGATCTCCGAGCGAAACAGGCGCGCCTGGTTCTCTTCACTCAGCATCCCCAGCAGGTCGGGCTGCCGCACCACGTCGGACAGGCGCTTTCCGATCAGGTTCCCGTTCTCGATCCCGAACACTTTGCGGGCGGTCTGGTTGATCACCACCAGCCGGCCCTGCAGGTCCACCACGATGACCCCGTCGGCTGTGCCGGTGAGGATGGTCTCCAGTTTGCTGCGTTCCTGCTGCGAGTGGGTGTACAGGCGGGCGTTCTCGATGGCGACCGCGGCGTAATCCGCCAGGGTGGACACCAGCACCAGGTGGTCCCGGGTAAAGGCCGCCCGGCTCTGGCGGTTGTCCACCCCCAGCACCCCGATCACGCGCTGGTGCACCACCAGGGGGACGTAGATCAAGGTGTAGACCAGGTACGCGGTTTTGATCTTCTGGGGGGTTTTCTCATCCAGCAGGATCGCCTGCCCGCTCTGGATCACCTGGCCCGCCAGGGTGTCCTGGATGGGCAGGCGGAAGGTGCGCACGAAATCCTCGCCGAAATTGCGCGCCGCGCGCATGTACAGCTCCCCGCTGATCTCGTCCAGCAGGAGCAGGCTGCCCTCCTCCGCGCCGGTGAGCTCCACCGCCGCGTCCACCACGGCTTTCAGCACCCGGTTCAGGTCCAGCATGGAGGTGACCGTGCGCCCCACCCGCTGCAGTTTTTCCAGGCTGCGCAGGCGGTCCAGCAGGACGCGGGAGTCGGACCCGGCGTCCTGGCGGGTCCATTCATCCAGGCGGCGCCGCCGCTGCAGGGCGCGCCGCACGGCCTCCAGCACCTCGCCGCGGCGCAGCGGGGCGAAGAGGTAGTCCGCCAGGCCGCGGCGCAGGGCGCCGACCGCCAGGCTGTCTGAAAATTCGCGGCTGTACAGGATGACCGGCAGGGCCGGATAGCGGTCCAGGATCCACTGCGCCTGTTCCAGCCCATCGCCGTCCGGCAGGCTGTCCTCTAAAATGATCAGGCTGGGAATTTTCCCCTGGAGCAGGGTCTCGAGGGGGGTCCGGTCGCGCAGTTGGGTGACTTCGAACCCTGCGGGCCTCAGGATGGCTCGCTCGAGCAGTTGGGCAGTTTCTTCGTCGGTAAAATATAGAAAGATGTGTTCGGCGGCGGGACTTTGCTCATCAGAAGCGCCCATGTGATTAATCATAGCATGGATATCCCAAAAAAGGAACTATTGTTGACGTTAGTTCGGGAACTAGATTCCAGGGAAGTTGTTTCGCAGGTCTGGTCCGCAGCCCAAAACCACGCAATTCCGCCCATTTCCCGCAGCTGTACATTGTTAGAATTCCATAAATATTAAGTGCACGCGCTTGACTCGGGAGAGCAGACGCGCATACAATGATAATGGCGGGAAGCCCTTCCCGGGTTCCCGCGGCGGTTCGCCGCCCTGGGCACCCCCGCTCCGGGGGTGTTCATTCATCGAAGCCGGAAGCAACGTTTCCACATTCAGGACTGGCGCAGCAGGCGTGAAGGCGTCAATCCGCCCCCGGCGGCGCAGCTCCTGACATTATTATCGTCCGGAATGGCAATCAGGGTACATGGAATACAAGGACTATTACAAACTGTTAGGTGTAGGGCGCGGCGCGAGCGAAGAGGAGATCAAGCGGGCTTATCGCAAGCTGGCGCTGCAGTACCATCCGGACCGCAACCCGGGCAGCAAACAGGCGGAAGAACGATTTAAGGATATCAACGAAGCCTACCAGGTTTTGGGCGATCCCCAGAAACGGGCCCGGTACGATCAACTGGGCGAGTCTTACACTCGCTGGCAGCAGCGAGGCGCGCCCGGCGGTTTTAACTGGGATGACTGGTTTGCCCAGGCGCCGGGCGGGGGGAATACCCGCGTCCATGTGAACGATTTCAACGATCTGTTTGGCGGGAGAGGCGGCAGCGGAGGTATGGGCGACTTTTCCGATTTTTTCCGCCGCATCTTTGGGGGCATGGGGGAGGCAGCCGCAGGGCGCACCCGGGGAGGGGCGGCCGCGGCGAATTACCAGCAGGAGCTGACCATCAGCTTGCAGGAAGCCTATACCGGCGCCGCTCGCCGCGTTGAGCTGGACGGGCGCCGTATCGAAGTGAAGATCCCGGCAGGGGCCCGGACCGGGACCAAAGTGCGCGTCGCCGACGCGGTCCAGCCGCCCAACGGGCGCAGGGCCGACCTGTACCTGCTCATTCAGGTCGCCGAGGATCCCCGCTTCCGCCGGGAGGGGGACCACCTCTACACCGAGGCTTCCATCGACCTGTACACCGCTGTTCTTGGGGGAGAGGTCAACGTACCCACCCTCGCCGGAAACGTCCTGCTGACGATCCCGGCCGGGGTGCAGCCGGGCCAGAAGATTCGCCTGGCCGGCAGAGGCATGCCGCAGCTCAGGAACCCCGAGCGTAAAGGGGACCTGTTTGTGGTGATCAAAGTGAAGCTGCCTCGCAACCTGACTCCCGAACAGCGCGTGATCTTCCAGAAACTGGCGCAGATGGGGTAATTCTCCGGCGCGCTGCGCGCCGGAGAATTACTGTCTCCGGCGCTCAGCGTTCCGAGAATTCCTGTCTCCGGCTCGCAGAACACCGGATATTACTGTCTCCGGCGCACTGCGCGCCGAATCTGGCTCTCGCCAGCGGCTTTTCCACGAGGAGTTGGCGGATGAAAGGTTACAAACCGGCTCTGGCCGTCTTTGTGCTGCTCTCTCTTCCGCTGTTCGCCTGCCGGCTTTTCACCCCGGAGCTTCCAGGCCGCCAGGCTTCAGGCTCCAACCCCCCGGTCCTGCCGGTTGAATCCACCGCCTATGCCACGCCCCCGGCCCTCGATCTGGCCGGCAGGGAGGAGCTCCTCACCCGGGTCTACGAGAAGGCCAACCCCGGCGTGGTGGCGCTGCGCACCCTGGTCGGGCGCGGGGGGAACCAGGGTTCCGGCTTTGTCTACGACCAGGAGGGGCATATCCTCACCAATTATCACGTGGTGCAGGGCGTGGACGAGCTGGAAGTGGGTTTCCCCTCCGGGATCAAGACCCGCGGCCGCGTGATCGGCTCTGACGTGGACTCCGACCTGGCGGTGGTGGCGGTGGAGGTCGAGCCCGGCCTGCTGCACCCGCTGAATCTGAGCGATTCGGACCAGGTGCGGGTCGGGCAGACGGTGATCGCCATCGGCAATCCCTTCGGTTTCAAGAGCACCATGACCATGGGCATCATCTCGGGGCTCGGGCGCACCATAGAATCCATGCACGTCGCCCCGGGCGGGGGGATGTTCTCCGCCGGCGATATCATCCAGACCGACGCGGCCATCAACCCCGGAAATTCCGGCGGCCCGCTGCTCGACCTGAACGGCGAGGTGATCGGCATCAACCGCGCCATCTTCACCACCACCTACTCCTCCAGCGGCGAGCCGGTCAATACCGGCATCGGTTTCGCCGTTTCGATCAATATTGCCCGGCGGGTGGTCCCCAGTCTCATCGAACATGGAAAATACGAATACCCCTACCTGGGGATCACCAGCATCGGCGCCGGCGACCTTTCTCTCCTCGAGCTGGAGGCCCTGGGGATGACGGAAGGGAAGGGCATCTACATTACGGAGATCACGCCCGGCAGCCCGGCTGCCAGGGCGGGATTGATCGGCGGCAGCCGGCCGACTCAGGTCGCCGGTCTGCAGGCTGGCGGAGACCTGATCCTGGCGGTGGACGGCAGCCCGGTAACCAGCTTCGACGATTTTATCGGTTACCTGATCAAGCAGAAACGCCCGGGAGACAGGATCTCCTTTACCATTTTAAGAGAGGCGCGGGAGTTCCAGGTTGACCTGGTTTTGGGGAAGCGCCCGGACTCGTAAAGCCTGCCCTGTGTCAGGGCCGCGGGCTTTGCGGGTGAGGTCTGAAGTCTGCAGTAAGCCGGAAAACTCAGCCACAAACAAAACAGGAGGTAGCTTATGTTTTCGGAAAAAGATATGCAGGAACTTTTGGACTATCAGGCAAAATCTCCGGTACTCAGCCTGTACCTTAATCTCGAGCCGTCCGAAGGCAGCGCGGAGGCCCTGCGGCTCAAACTGCGCAGCCTGCTGAAAGAAGCGGACATGCCCGAGGACGCCTTTGTAATCGAGCGGTATTTTGACCACCAGTTCGACTGGTCGGGTCGAAGCGTGGCGGTGTTTTCCTGTGTCAAGGAGGATTTCTTCAAGGTCTACTCCCTGGCCGTGCCGCTGCGCAGCCGGGTGCGGGTGAGCGACCGCCCGCACGTGAAGCCCCTGGTGAACCTGCTGGACTCCTACGGCGGCTATGGGGTGGCGCTGGTGGACAAGCAGGGGGCGCGCCTGTTCTACTTCCACCTGGGAGAGCTGCGCGAGCAGGAGGGCATCGTGGGCGAAGCCGTGCGCCATACCAAGCGCGGCGGCGGCTCGCAGGCCCCGGGCCGGCGCGGCGGGGTGGCCGGGCTGACCGACCACGCCGAGGCGGTGGCCGGGCGCAATATCAAAGAGGCAGCCGAATTTGCCGCCCGCTTCTTCTCCGAAAACAACGTGCGCCGCATCCTGATCGGCGGCACGGAGGACAATATCGCCCTCTTCCGCTCCCAGCTTCCAAAGGCCTGGCAGAGCCTGGTCGTGGGCTCATTTCCCATCAGCATGACCGCCGCGCACGCCGAGGTGCAGGAGCGCGCCATGCAGGTGGGCCGGGAGGCCGACCTGCGCCGCGATAAGAAGCTGGTGCAGGCGGTGACCACCGGCGCCGCCAAGGGGCGCGGCGGGGTGGTGCGCCTGGACGACACCCTGGGCGCGATCCGCGACGGTCGGGTGCAGACCCTGGTGGTGCGCGACGGCTTCCGCGCCCCCGGTTTTCGCTGCCGGGGCTGCGGCTACCTGACCTCCTCCGGCAGCGGCGCTTGCCCCTACTGCAGCGGGGAGTTCGAAGCCATTCCCGATGCGGTCGAGCTCGCCGTGCGCCAGGTGATGCGCTCCGGCGGGGAGGTGGAGGTGCTCCACAATGCCCAGGGGCTGGAGCTGCAGGGGGATATCGGGGCCCTGCTGCGCTACTGATGCGCTGCAGCCCCCCGAGGTGAATTAATAGAAAAATGCGGGGACCGAGCTCGCTCGGCCCCCGCATTTTTCTATTAATATAGCCTCTGATTCAATCAGTCGCTTCAGTTTACGCTCTCCAGCCAGCGCAGGGCCTCGTCCGGGTCGGAGAAGAAGCGGGCGGTGATGCCGGCTTTGGCGTATTCTTCCGCCAGGCTTTTCATATTCATCTGGGCGATGACTTTTTCCGGCTGCACGATGGCCCAGTATTTCCAGCCGGCCCGCACGGTCTGGGGAAACCAGTTGGTCTGGCCCCATTCCACCTCTTCCCTGGGCAGCACCGAGTTGCTGCGGTCGTCGGAGAGCCATTTGGTGGCCCGGTTTTTTCTCAGCGCCTCGGTGCCGGCCAGCAAAAGCTGGTGAAACTCGTCGCCGAAGATGAATTTGTGGATCTGGTGGTGCACAATTTTCTTGTCCGGGTGATACCAGAGCGTCGCACGCGGACAGTCGAACACTACTACCTTGGACATCGAACAATCTCCTTTTACAGCAGCGCTATTGGATCTCTCGCTCGTGCGTGGAGTATGTTTTCCGCCTGATTGGGGGTGCGGCCCCACAAACCGTCGAAGAACCGGGACGCTGAAACCAGCGAGAAGATCACCGGGAGGGAGGGAATTGGGTCTGCACCAGCATAACAAGCATTGCAGCTTCATTCCATAAAGCGGGCGTAAAAATTGGAGTTTCGGGCCAGGGTATTATGAAACTTAACCGAAAAAGGAATTGTGCCGAAAGGCAAATGCCCGGCACGCCGCCCCGGGCATTTGCCTTCCCGCTTCCGAATGGCTCTTGCCGGGTTAGGGCGCGGCGAAGTAGGCGTTCTCCAGCTCCCGCAGCATATTGGTGAGCACGCCCAGGTCGGAGCGGGCGGCGAAGGCGTCCTCGCCCATCTCGTTGCGCGCCAGCTCCAGCCGCTCCTGCATATCCTGCGCCAGCTTCTGCTGCTCCGGCTCCAGCAGTCCTTCCAGCGCGGCCAGCGTATCCCCGGTTTTGGTGAGGGCTGCGCTGGCGCGCGGGAGGTCCTCCTCGGCCAGGGCCAGCAGGGCGGCCGAGATATCGGCGCGAGAGCTGAGGATATGCACGTGCAGCTCTGACTGGCGCGCCTGCGCCTCCAGCTCCTGGTTGGCCCCCTCCAGGCCGGCGAAACCGGCCACCTGGGTCTCCAGCGCGCTGACCTGCTGCTGCGCCTCGGTCACCCGGCCCTCGCTCTCCTGCCGGGCCTGCTGCAGGCGCTGCTGGGCGGGCAGGTAGAGGGCGATTACCGCCGCCAGGAACCCCAGCCCGAAGGCGACCAGCAGGATCACCAGCCAGCGCAGCCCGCGCCGGAAAGACCTGCCCACGCGTTCCCGGCGGGAGACGGGGCGCTCCTCCGGGCGAGATACCGGGCGCTCCTCCGGCCCGTTGGCCTCCACTGTTTCGGATGGGGTTAGCTCTTCATGGGGTTCTTGCATGCTGGCCTCCTCAATGGAATTGGATCAGGATGAAAGCGTCAACCGTGCGAAGTTTTTCCGCTGCGCCGGTCGGGCGCGTTTCTTCTCGCGGCAGGTTGCAAGATTCGGGGCAGCCTTCCGGCCGGCCCCGCGCCCGGTTCATAACAGCCGGCGGGCGAGGGCGTACAGCCCGGCCGCGGGCAGCAGCAGCAGGCCCAGCGCGGTCAGGAGCACGCCCGCCTCGTCCAGCAGGCGGCTGTCCAGCGCCGGGCGGCCGCGCAGCCGGCTCAACAGGGCGTCGAAGGTGTTGCCCAGCAGGTTCCCGATGGTGATCATGCGCATATAAGCCAGCGCATCCCGCGCCTGTGCAGGCCCGCAGGCGGCCACCAGCGCCTCCCAGGCGGCGGGGTCGGGCTGTTCCTCGCTCTCGGCATAATGCCGGGCGAAGGCCAGGGCCGCCGTCTCCTGCGCCGGAAAGGGGCTCCAGTCGCCGGCGAGCAGGCTTTCGATCTCGGCGCGGCTGACCCCGGCGCGCGAAGCCGCGTAGCTGTGCCCCAGGCGGCAGTAGCGGCAGTTGTTCACCTGGGTGACCGCCAGCATGATCTTTTCCGCCTGGGCCCGGCTCACCCGCCCTCCCCGGGCGGCGCGCGCCAGCTCCGGCAGGTGGGCGGCGCCGTCCAGCAGCGCCGCCAGGAAGCCGGGCAGGGTGTAGACGCGCCTGGAAAAAACGGCTGCCTCCGCGCCCGGCCGGGCGCCCGCGCTCATCCGCCTGTCCCGGAATCCCGCTCCCGGTCCGTCGCAGGGCGGCGGGTCGGGTAGGGCAGCGGGATATACTCCACCGAGGGCCTGCGCGTCCCGGACTGCGGGAAGAGGCGCATGAGCTGGTAGACCTCGGTGGGGACCTCGGTGCTGATGGGTAAGCCCAACTGGCGGGCCTCGTCCACCGAGAGCGGGTAATCGTGGGTCCAGCGCCCGCTGGCGAGGATCTCCGCCAGGCCCTCGGCGGCCTCGGGGGTGTGCCGCTCGGAGACGATCTGGCGCACGGTGTCCTTCACCTGGCGGATCGCCTTGCGGGCCACGTCCGCCTGGATCAGGGTGTCGTCGCTGATATGCTCGATGGGCTTCTGTTCCAGCACGGTCAGGATCGAGGCCGCCGGCTGCCCCCCGATCTGCGGGTCCACCGGCCCCAGGACGGCGTTCTCGTCCATCACGATCTCGTCCGCAGCCAGGGCGATCAGCGTGCCGCCGGACATGGCGTAATGCGGGACGAAGACCGTCACCCGGGCAGGGTGCCGGCACAGGGCGTTGGCGATCTGCTCCGCCGCCAGCACCAGGCCCCCGGGCGTGTGCAGCACCAGGTCGATCGGCACGCTCGCATCGGTGAGCTTGATGGCCCGCATGACGTCCTCTGAATCGTCAATGTCAATGTAGCGCGCCACCGGGAAGCCGAGGAAGGATAGCCGCTCCTGGCGGTGGATCAGGGCGATCACCCGGGTATTGCGCTTCTCTTCCAGCGAGCGGAACAGGCGCGTGCGCGCCGATTCGATCATCTTCTGCCGGATAATCGGCTGCAGGGTGGAGATAACCAGAAAGACGAAGAACAGCAGGGTAAAGTCCATACAGGTCCTCTACGTTATTTTCTGGAGGCGGTCTCTAAAACACAGCGGTTTGCGGCGGCGAGGCGGCCGCCCGCAGCTAACCTTTTTCGGGGCCTGGCTGAGGCCCTACCAGGGCCAGTACTCATCGGGATAAATGCGGGTGTAAGCCGGGTGGCGGCGCGGGGTGAACAGGCGGTAGAGCAGCAGCCCGTACACAAAGCCCCCGATATGCGCCCACCAGGCGACCCCGCCGGTCGCGATGGTGCCCAGGGAGGCGATGCCCGAGAAGAGCTGGGTCACGAACCACACGCCCAGGTACAGGAGCGCCGGGACCTCGATGAACCAGGGGAGCAGGAAGATGGGGATCAGGGTGATGACCCGCGCCCGAGGGTAGAGCAGGAAGTAGGCCCCCAGCACCCCGGCGATGGCCCCGCTCGCCCCGACCGAGGGGATGGGGCTGTTCGGGTCAATGGCGGCCTGCAGCAGCCCGGCAGCCAGCCCGCCCAGCAGGTAGAAGAGCAGATAGCGCCCGGAGCCCATGCGGTCTTCCACGTTGTCCCCGAAAATATACAGGGTCCACATATTGCTCAGGATATGCAGCCAGCCGCCGTGCAGGAACATATGGCTGAACAGGGTGATGAGGGGCAGGGGGTTCTGGAGCAGGAGGGCAGGTTCGTCCAGGTTGAGCCGGGCGGGAACCAGGCCGAAGGTCTGGATCAGGCGGTTGGTGGCCGCCTCCGGCAGCGCCGCCTCGAACAGGAAGATCACGACGTTAATCCCGATCAGGATCCAGTTGACGAGCGGAAAAGAATAAGAACGGATCGTATCACGTAAAGGCAGCATACCAGGTCATCCCGCTGAACACCACACCCTGGGAGAAAACCGGAGCAACAGGGCAAGTATAACACCGAACCGGCAGAGGCCCGCACTGCCCCACCGGGGCGGTGCAGCTCTCTGCCGGCGCAGATCAGGTTCCGGTGGACGGGGTGTGGTTGCTGCCAAACCCCATCCACCCCTCAATACGTTAACAGGGTGATTTG
>JAEWYL010000116.1 GCA_023395675.1 Chloroflexota bacterium
GGGGCTACGGCCCAGCATCCCTCGGAACACAAAAGGCACCGGCTTTGCGAGAGAACCTAGATTTGACCAGCGGTGAAATGCTTGAAAGGAGACAATATATGGCTTTTCAGAAAAACTCTCTGCAGAAGCTTTTTGTGGATACTTTGAAAGACCTGTACGACGCGGAACACCAGATTATTGAGGCGCTGCCCAAGATGGCCCAGTCCGCCTCCTCGCAGGACCTGAAAACCAGCCTGAACCAGCACCTGGATACCACCCGGCGGCAGGCCGAGCGCCTGGAGCAGGTTTTCCGCACCCTGAACGAGCAGCCGGAGCGCAAGAAATGCGTGGGGATGGAGGGCCTGATCCGTGAGGGCCAGCAGCATATGCAGGAGTTGAAAAACGACCAGGACGCCCTGGACGCCAACCTGATCGCTTCGGCCCAGAAGGTGGAGCATTACGAGATTGCCGGGTACGGCACGGCGAAGACTTACGCCCAGATGCTCGGTCACCGCGAGGCGGTCAACCTGCTGGACCAGAACCTCTCGGAGGAATGCGCCACCGACGAACGGCTGACCAAAATCGCCGAGGGGCACGTCAATCTCAAAGCCATTACCTGAGGTCCGCTGAGCGCCGCCTGGGGTTCCGGCCGCCTCCCGCGGAGACGGGGTTTTCAGCGCTCGTAAGAGTTGAAAGCCGGAAGCCGGGCTCCCGCCGGCCTTACGCAGTGCCTTCGCAGTTGAGCCGTCCCGGAAGACCGGGGCGGCTCAGCCGCGTTGCGGGGTAAAATGGGTGAAAACAAACCGGTACAGAGGGAAAAATGAACCGCATCGAGCGCATGGCTGCCACCCTGCTGCTGCTCCAGCAGCGTCCCTATACCTCGGTGGATATTGCCCGCCAGTTTGAGATCTCGCGGCGCACGGTGCTGCGCGACGTGCAGGCGCTGAGCGAGATGGGGGTGCCGATCATCGCCCAGGAAGGGCCGGGAGGCGGCTACTCGCTCCCGTCGCACTACCGCGCCGGGCCTCTTCCGCTGACCCTGAACGAAGCCTTTCTGCTGATGCTCGCCCTGGTTTCCCTGCGCGGGATGGGCGACCTGCCCTTCTCGCAGGACCTGGCCTCGCTGCAGGCGAAGCTGCGCGCCCTGGTGCCGCAGGATGCGCTCTCCGGCGCGGAGGGGCTGCTGGAGGCCGTTCGCCTGCCGGACACGGAGCCTGCCGCGCGCAGCCCGCACCTGGAGGCCCTGATCTCAGCCGCCCGGGAGAAGCGCTGGCTGAAAGTCACCTACCGCTCCAGCCGGCGCAACTCGGTGCAGTATCTGCTGCCGCTGGAGATCTTCGCCGAAAACGGCCTGTGGTACTGCCGCTCGTTCTCGGATGAGCACGGCGAGGAGCGCACCTACCGGATAGACCGCTTCCTCTCGCTGGAGCCGGCGGAGGAGAGTTTCCGCCCCGGCCCTGCAGCGGACAGCCTGCCCTACGGGCATTTCACGCACCCGCGGCTCCTGGTCCGCCTGAGCCCGTTGGGCGCCGGTTGGGTGGAGCGCGAGCCCCACCTGGGCCGCCTGCTGCGCAGGGACGAGAGCGGCGGGGCCCTGCTGGATTTCCGCTGTCCTCCCGAGGAGCTGGACTGGTACTGCCGCTACTTTGCCGGGCTGGGCGGGGAGGCGGAGGTCCTGGAGCCGCCGGAACTGCGCCGCCTCCTGCTGGAACTGGGCCAAAATCTGGTTGAAAGGTATCAAAAACGGTGACATACAGCTGTCACCGTTTGTTGATTATACTGGTTGTAGTCAGACAGTCCAGGGGAGGGTGAGCGTGTTTGGTGCTGGCGAGGCCAGCCCTGATCGCACACGACCCCTTAACCGGATAGTCAGGACTGGACAGAAACGATCACTTATCTGCACTGGAGGTAATAAAATGCAGCCCCAAGGTTTTTCGTCTGCGCAGGAGTTTATGTGGAAGAATGCCCGGCTGTTGGACAGACAGCTCTTTGACCGCCTGTTCTGCGGCGGTGCCTCACAGGGGGTTGTGGCCGCCCTGAGGGCGTACCAGAACCCGGATGGGGGTTTCGGACACGCTCTCGAACCGGATAAACGCTGCCCGGAGAGCCAGCCGGTGGACGTCGAGCAGGCTTTTCACATCCTGGATTGGATCGGGGCTTTCGATGACCCCGAAATAAGCGGTACGGTGGTGCGGGAGATGGTCCTGCCCGCCTGTGATTTCCTGGTTTCCATCACCACGCCCGAGGGAGGCGTCCCCTTCGCCCTGCCCTCGGTCAATGACTATCCTCACGCCTCCTGGTGGACGGTTGAAGGGACGCCCCCGCCCAATCTCAACCCGACCGCCGGGATCGCCGGCCTGCTGCTCAAGCACCAGATCGAGCACCCCTGGCTGGAGAAGGCGGTGGACTACTGCTGGCAGGCGATCGAAGCTTCGGAGTCGAACTGGTACCACGAGGTGGTGTTGATGGTCGCCTTTCTGGAACATGCCCCGGACCGGGCGCGGGCGGAGCGCAATCTTGCCCGGATCAAGGAGCGCATCGCGCTCCCCGGCGCGGTGGAGCTGGACCCGCAGGCCGGAGGATACGTCAAGAAGCCCCTGGATTGGGCGCCGGTCCCCGGCAGCCTGTTCCGATCCCTCTTCGATGACGATACCATCGCCCGGCATCTGGCCGCCCTGGCGGCCCTCCAGCAGGAGGATGGGGGCTGGCCCATCAGCTGGGGGGCGGTCAGCCCCGGGGTGGAGCTGGAGTGGCGCGGGCGGGTCCCCATCGAGGCCCTGTGGCCCCTGAAAGCCTACGGCGCCTGACCCGGCCGTAAATAAATAAGATGGGG
>JAEWYL010000120.1 GCA_023395675.1 Chloroflexota bacterium
CATCCCCCGGATCGCACACCACTTGGTGATCGCGGCCGTCAGGGTCGTCTTCCCATGGTCAATGTGGCCCATGGTCCCAACGTTCAGATGGGGCTTCGTGCGCTCGTATTTCTGCTTTCCCATAGGATCTCTTCTCCTTAGCTGGTATCAACTTCGTCCAGTTAAAAAGAGCCCACAATGGGATTTGAACCCATGACCCCGTTCTTACCAAGAACGTGCTCTACCGACTGAGCTATGTGGGCAGGCAGTCTTCCAGTCGGTTTCCAGGGAATCCGGCGACGAGAAGAATGCGTGGTGGGCGGTGAAGGATTCGAACCTCCGAAGTCGTCCGACAGCTGATTTACAGTCAGCCCCCTTTGGCCACTTGGGTAACCGCCCGGGATATGATGTTGGTGGTTCTTGCCGACGCTGCTCTGAGCCGACGACGGGAATCGAACCCGTAACCTACCACTTACAAGGCGGTTGCTCTGCCGATTGAGCTACGTCGGCGCTTCCCGCCGTAAAGCGAAGGCATTATACCAGAGGGAACGCCCTGCTGCAAGGTTTTTGTGTGCGGGTGCACGCAATATTTGTGATGAGGGTTTGGCTTGAGCGGCGGGGCTGCGCGCACCATACCCGGATGGAGCAAATTTCGTGCTTCCTGTTGTTCACATGCAGCGGGGGGGAAGTCTATCAGGATTCGTTTGAAAAGTCAATAGTGCGGCGTTTGAATTTTCAGCCGCCCTGGCCTGCGAAGCCGCGCGCCTGCCAGGCCAGGTAAAGGGCGATCGAACCTGCCACGGCTGCGTTCAGCGAGGCCACCCGGCCCCGCATGGGCAGGCGCAGCAGCAAGTCGCAAGAGGCGCGCACCAGCGGGCGCATGCCCTCGCCCTCATTCCCCACCACCAGCGCCAGCGGCCCATCCAGGCGCACGAGCCCGGGCTCGGAGGCCTCCGGGCTGCCCTCCAGCCCTACGATCCAGGCGCCGGCCTCTTTTAGCGCCGTGATGGATTGGGCCAGGTTGGCCTGCACGATGAGCAGGTGCTCGCTGGCGCCGGAGGAGGCGTGCACCACCGCCGGGGTAACCGTGGCCGTGCGCCGGAAGGGCAGCAGGACGCCGTGCACGCCGACGATCTCGGCGGTGCGCAGCAGGGTGCCCAGGTTCTGCGGGTCTTGCAGGGTATCCAGCACCAGCACGAAGAGCGGCTCCCCCTGCCCGGCGGCCCGCTCGAGCACGTCCGCCAGGGCGGCGTAGGGGTAGCTGCTGGCCTCCAGGGCCACCCCCTGGTTCCCGGGGCCCAGGTTATCCAGGCGGGCGCGCGGGGGGCGCTCCACGGGCAGGCGGCGGGCGCCTGCCAGGCGCAGGATCTCGCTCAGGCGGCCCTTCTCCTGCACCCCGGCCGCGACCTGAAGGCGAAAAGGTTGCCGCCTGCCGGCGCGCAGCGCTTCATAGACCGGGTTGCGGCCTAAAATCCATTCACGCATTAGCGGTGATTTTCTTCCAGGCGGGCGAAGATCATGCGCCCGGCTGCGGTCTGGAGCACCTTGGTGACCACCACGTTGGCCTTGGCGTTCAGGCGCTCGCGCCCGTCCTCCACCACCACCATGGTCCCGTCGTCCAGGTAGCCCACCCCCTGGCCCGGCTCCTTGCCCTCCTGGATGATGCTCACGTTGAGCGATTCGCCCGGCAGGAGCACCGACTTGACCGCATTGGCCAGCTCGTTCACGTTGAGCACCGCCACCCCCTGCAGCTCTGCCACCCGGTTCAGGTTGTAGTCGTTGGTGAGGATCGGGCAGCGGAGCTGGCGCGCCAGGATCACCAGCTTATCGTCCACCTCGCGCACCCCTTCCACGTCAATATCGCTGATGCGCACCGGGACGGTGGAGTCTTTCTGCAGCGAGGAGAGCACCTCCATGCCCCGCCGGCCTCGCTGGCGGCGCAGGCTGTCGGGCGAGTCGGCGATGTACTGCAGCTCGTTGAGCACGAAGCGCGGGATCAGCAGCGTGCCGACCAGGAAACCCGTGCGGGCGATGTCGGAGATGCGCCCGTCAATGATCACGCTGGTGTCCAGCAGGATGGTGCGGCCCGGCTCGGACTTTTCAGCGGAGGCCTCCTCGCTGTTCCCGCCGCGGTTGGGCAGCGCGAAGCGGAACAGGGAGAAGATATCGTCCTGGCGCATGATGAAGACCGCCACACCGAAGTAACTGAACAGCAGCACCCCGATGAAGGGCAGGATGTTACGAAAGGGCGGGGGAAGCAGCGAGAGCGGAAAGGCGAGCAGGGCGGCGATGATCAGGCCGGCCATCAGCCCGACCAGCCCCGCGACCAGGTCCTGGACGGAAACCCGCCCCAGAAGAGACTGCAGCGCCCGGGCGGGACGCGTGGTGATGAAGGGGGTCAGGATCAGGCCGACCAGCGCCCCAACCAGGCCGAACACGACCGCGAACAGGTCCTGCGGGGCGTCCAGAAGCTCGCCAAGATAAGCGCCCCAATAGGCGCCCAGGATGGAAAATACAATCATCCCAATAATACGAAAAATAAATTCGATACTCATCAAATAACTCCTTGAAGAATAAATGGGAAAATAATGCCTCGAAAATACGAAAGAGCGCGGCCTCGCTGCGCTTGACCTTCCATTGAGCAGGGCGCCCGGCAGGCAGGAGCCGCTTGCGCCGCGTGGCAAGCAGATCGGAATAAAGGAAATAATAGCTGTATAAGAAGGCCGGCAGCCCAAGCCGGCAATAATAGGCCCTGCCAGGCGAGTTCATTCCATCACACCATGTTTGCTTGTATGGATGTGTGCAGGGGCGCAGCCTTTACACCTATCCATACCTGTTGTGCTGGCTGACTGCGAAGAAGCTTAACGAGAAGACACTTCGAGAAGACACTTCCTGTCATGAAAGTTAAGCGGGTGTTCTCAGAGCCAGCGCAGCTGAAAGTCCCGGTCCCCTGGAGCCGGCCGCACGTAGATCTGGCCTGCTGCGCGCTCTTTTTTTTGTAGGAATAGATATTATAAAACAGAATCGTTTATAATGAATTTCAGCTCTTTAGGATTTGCCGTGTCAGGGCGCGTATTTGGGCGGCGGGCTTCCCTACCCGCAGCCCTGCAGAGAAACCCCTCCGGCGGTTCCCAATGAGCCATAATTTCAGCGGGCGTACGAAATAGTTGTTGGGGTGATTCTTGCCGGCGGCGCGGCTGCGGCGACCGGGTTTTACGCGCCCGCAGTTTCCCTGGCAGGAGCATACCATGACCGCTGTCAGCTTCGCCCGCGCCTCCGCGCTCCCCGAAAAAGAGTACCAGCGCCGTATCCGGGCCTGGACCCTGTACGACTGGGCCAATTCGGCCTTCGCCACCACCATCCTGGCGGCGGTGCTCCCGGTTTACTTCAGCCAGGTGGCGGGCGCCACGCTGCCCAGCGCCGCGGTAGCCACAGCCTACTGGAGCTTCGGCTACAGCTTCTCGCTCCTGGTAATCGCCGTCCTCTCCCCGGTCCTGGGCGTCATTTCGGATATCATGCGCGGCAAGAAGCGCTTCCTGGCCGTCTTTGCCGGGATCGGCATCCTCGCCACCGCGCTGCTGGTGTTTGTCTCCACCGGAGACTGGGTGCTGGCCTCCATCCTCTCCATCTTCGGGCGCATCGGCTTCAGCGGGGCGAACTCGTTCTACGACGCCCTGCTGCCCCACGTCGCCCGCGAAGAAGACCGGGATCGGGTCTCGACCCGCGGTTATGCCATGGGCTACCTGGGGGGCGGGCTGCTGCTGGCGGTGAATATCGTCATGATCCAGCTGCTCCCCGGCACCTGGGGGCCGCGGCTTTCGTTTTTGAGCGTGGCCCTGTGGTGGGCGCTGTTCTCCATCCCCCTGTTCCGGCGCGTGCCCGAACCACCCGCCGCCCCCGTACAGCGCGGCGGGGCGGGAATCGTGGCCCTGGGCTTCTCCCGCCTGGCGCACACCCTGCGGGATATCCGCCAGTATCGCGAGCTCTTCAAGTTCCTGCTCGCCTTCCTGATCTACAACGACGGCATCGGCACCATTATTGGCGTGGCGGCGATTTACGGCGCGGAGATGGGGTTCGGCTCCCTGGAGCTGATTTTGGCCCTGCTGCTGGTGCAGTTCGTGGGCATCCCCTACAGCCTGATTTTCGGGCGCCTGCCGGCGGCCGGGGATGCGCGCCGCCCGTTCTACCTGGCTTTTGTAATCTTTAACCTTTTTGCTCTCCCGCTGGCCGGGATCAGCCTGGCGCGCGCCCTGCCCGCCGGCGTTACCGGCGCCCCGCCCGCCGCTTTCGCCGCCCGGGGCGAGTTCGCCGGCGAAGGCACCTATACCGTCGCCCAGGAGGCCCTCAGGCTGGTGGGCGAGTGGCAGGTGGTGGAAGTGCCGGCAGAGGCGTTAGGGGCCCAGGAGCCGGCTGTCTACGCCCGCTCCGCAGAGCCCGGCGCGCAGCTGGGGTTCTCCTTCAACGGGCAGAAGCTGGACCTGGTGCACAGCCAGGGCCCGGACCACGGGCTGTGGGCTGTGGAGCTGGACGGGGCCCCTTATCTGGAGGCGGAAACGGGCCAGCCCCTGCTGATTAATGGGTATAATCCCACCGAGCGCTATGAGGTGGTGCAGACTATCCTGGCGCCGGAGCCGGGTGAGCACACCCTCGGCCTGCGCAGCACCGGGGAGCGGGACCCGGAGAGCCGGGGCTCTGTCATCAGCCTGGCCCGGGTGCAGGTGCTGCCCGGGCTGCGGCAGAGCAACCTGGGGCTGATCCTGGGCCTGGTCCTGGCGGTGGAGGCGGCCGCGCTGGCTTTTGCCCTGCTGTTCGGCAGGCTCCTGTTCTCGGGACTGGCGCGCTGGATGAACACCCAGCGCAGCATCCTGCTGGCGCTGGTCATCTATTCGGTGATCGCGGTGTGGGGCTTCTTCCTGAACACGGTGGTGGAGTTCTGGTTCCTGGCCTGGATGGTGGCGATCGTGCAGGGAGGCAGCCAGGCGCTCAGCCGCAGCCTGTACGCCGGTATGTCCCCGGCCGCGAAGAGCGGCGAGTTCTTCGGCCTGTTCGGCGTGATGGAGAAGTTCGCCGCCATCCTGGGCCCCCTGCTCTTCGGTCTGGCGGGGACGCTGTTCGGCAGCAGCCGCCCGGCGGTGCTCAGCCTGATTGTGCTCTTCATCGTGGGCGGTATCCTGCTGATGCTGGTGGATGTGGAGGCCGGGCGGCGGGTAGCGCGGGCGGAGGATGCGGCCCTGCTGGAGGCGGCCGCGGATTAACGATTTGGAGGCTGAATTGACGAGTTTAAGCGGCGAGGAGCGCTCGCGCTACGTTCAGGAAATGTTCTCCCGCATCGCGGGCCGCTATGACCTGATGAACCGCCTGATGACCGGCGGGCAGGATATCCGCTGGCGGCAGGAAGTGATCCGGCGGGCGCAGCTCCGGCCCGGAGCGCGCCTGCTCGATCTGGGCGCTGGCACCGGGGACCTGAGCTTCGAGGCCCTGCGCCAGCAGCCCGCCTGCCAGCCGGTGGCTTCCGACTTCACCCTCGGGATGATGCGCAAAGGGATGGAGCGCCCCGGGGCCGGGAGCCTGGATTGGGCCGCGGCCGACGCCCTGAACCTGCCTTTCCCGGACGAAGCCTTCGAGGCCGTGGTCTCCGGTTTCCTGCTGCGCAACGTGGTGGACGTGAACCGGACCTTGGACGAGCAGCTGCGCGTCCTGAGGCCGGGCGGGCGCATGGTCTGTCTGGACACCACCCGCCCCGCCCGCAACCTGCTCACCCCGGCGGTAGAGTTCCACCTCAACACCCTGATCCCCACCCTGGGCGGGCTGATCTCCGGGGAGCCGGAGGCCTACCGCTACCTGCCGGAGACGACGGCGGGTTTTCTGCGCGCCGAGCAGCTGGCCGAAAGGATGCTGAAGGCCGGCTTCCGCCAGGTCGGTTTTCACCGCCTGATGCTCGGAACGGTCGCCATCCACTGGGGGCTGAAAGCCTGAGCGTCAGGGCCTGAATGGTGCGCATGAAACCGGTGGATGGAGAACGCAATCTGGAGAAGGCCGCCCTGCGCGGCGAACCCTCCTACGTCTGGCGGGCAGGCCAGGAGCGGCGCCTGCGGATGATCCTGGAGGCCGCGGGCGAGCGCATCCAGGGCCAGGTGCTGGAGAACGGCTGCGGGGTGGGGATGTACGTCGAGCGCCTGGCGCCCTACTGCGAGAAGATCGTGGGCCTGGAGTACGAGTTTGACCGGGCCCGGCAGGCGCACAAACACACCGGGTATTTCCCCTTCGCCCATATCATCTCCGCCGCGGGCGAGCGCCTGCCCTTCCCGGATGACTCCTTCGACGCCATCCTGAGCCACGAGGTGCTGGAGCACGTCCAGGACGACCGGATGGCGGCGGAGGAGATGGTGCGCACCCTGCGCCCGGGCGGGTGCATCCTGCTCTTCGTCCCCAATCGCGGCTACCCCTTCGAGACCCACGGCATTTACTGGCGCGGGCGCTACCGCTTCGGCAATATCCCCCTGGTGAACTACCTGCCCCGCGCCCTGCGCGACCGGCTGGCCCCGCACGTGCGCGTCTACAGCAAAGGCGACCTGGAGCGGGTGTTCCAGCAGCTCCCCGTCCGCTTTGTGGAGCAGCAGGTGATCTTCGGCGCCTACGATAACATCATCGCCCGCTTCCCGCGCCTGGGCCCCGGCCTGCGCGCCCTGCTGCAGAACCTGGAGAACACCCCCCTGCGCGGCCTGGGCCTGTCACATTTTTGGGTGATTGAGAAAACAGCCCCTGCCTGAAGCAGGGGGATTGGCACAGAATAAAAATGCGGCGCTCAGCGCCGCATTTTTGTTCTGGCTCTTTATTTCAGGCAGGGTCGTCCACGGGCCGGAAGTCGTAAATGCCATCCCGGAAGGGCCATTCCCGGCTGCAGTTCGGGCAGGCCAGGGCCTGGGAGGCCTCCTCCAGCGGGGCGTGCCCGCAGGCGGGGCAGCAGAAGTATGCGAGGGGCGGGCCGGCCTGAGCCCCCACGTGGGCCCCCACCTGCGCCTGCGTGGGGCTGCCGGTCTGCGGGCCGGCCTGCGCCCGCAGGAATACGCTGGGGGAGAGCTGCCACCAGTCCCCGGTGAGCTGCGCCAGCGAGTCCATCGCCACCAGCAGGCCCAGCGGCGCCAGGCGCTTGAGCAGCGAGATGCGAAAATGAGACACCGTTAGCTGCCGCTGGACCTGGAAACCGCTCCGGCGCAGCCAGGCGCGTACCGCAGCCGGGTGGAAATCAAAATTGAGGCTGGCGAACTCGACCGGCTCGGGGCTGAACGGGCTCCACTCCTGGCGCCGCAGCAGGTAGCGCAGGATGGCTTTCAGGTTCTGCTTGTTGGCAAACTCCAGGATGAAGGCCCCGCCGGGCTCCAGCACCCGGCGCACGCCGTCCAGCACCCGCTGGGGGTCGGCCATGTGGTGCAGGGTGCGGATCATGGTGGCGGCGTCGAACAGCCCGGGCCGGAAGGGCAGCCGGTAGGCGTCTGCAGCCACGTACAGGTAGCGCTCCCCGCCGCCCAGGCGCGCCTGGGCCTGTTCGAGCTGGGTGCGGGAATAGTCCAGCAGGATAATGCGCTCGAAGCCCTGGTAGCGGGGGGTATTGCGGCCGGCGCCCGCCCCGATCTCCAGCAGCAGCCTGCCGGAGGCGGGCAGCAGGCGCTTCAGGGCCACTGCTTCCGCCCGATCTTCGTACTCTCGCTCTCCCCGCTCCCAGAACGAGGTCTGGTAGTCGGAGCCTTCATAGTTGCAGATAGGGGGAGTCTGGGTTGGCATGGGGGTGATTATAATCCACCCGTAGGGCTGTCCAGCAGTCCACCGCGAGCAGAAATCGGTACAATATGCGAGGGGCCGGGAGTAACCCGGCCCCTCGCATATTGTGCTCAATTCACTACGTGCGGCTGTTTTTGGGGCAGCCCCACGCACATTCTCGCCCTCAGGCGGCAGATTCGATGATCTGGTGCTCGATATCTCCGTTCAGGGCCGCGCCGTTATAACCCCGGCCGATGCCGCGGTAGATAAACCCGAGATGCTTCATCGCCACCGGGTCGTAGATATTGCGCCCGTCCAGCAGCATTGGCTGGCGCATGCAGTCGCGGATCTGCACCAGGTCCAGGTGCTTGAACTCGTTCCACTCCGTCATCACCAGCAGGGCGTCGCAGCCGGTGGCCATGGTGTAGGGGTCGGGGCACATCTCGACCTCTGGCATCAGCGGGTGGGCGATCTCCATGGCGACCGGGTCGTAGGCCCGCACCTTCACGCCGAGCGAGAGCAGGATCTCGCTGACACTGATTGAAGGCGCATCGCGCATATCGTCGGTGTTGGGTTTGAAGGACAGGCCGAGCAGGCCCACCGTCTTCCCCTGGATCTCGCCCAGCATTTCTTTGAGCTTGTTCACGAACATGGGGCGGCGGTCGGAGTTGATCTCCATCACGGCATTCAGGAGCTGCGGGTGGCGGCCTTTCTCCGCGGCCATATAGGCCAGCGCTTTCACGTCTTTGGGGAAGCAGGAGCCGCCGTAGCCCAGCCCGGCGTCCAGGAAGGCGGGGCCGATGCGCTTATCGTAGCCCATACCCGCCGCCACCTCTTTGACGTCTGCGCCCAGCGCCTCGCAGATGTTGGCGATTTCGTTGATGAACGAAATCTTGGTCGCCAGGAAGGCGTTGGAGGCGTATTTGATCATCTCGGCTGTGCGCAGGTCGGTGATGACGATGGGGGCGCGCAGGGGCAGGTGGAGCTGGGCCACTTTCTCGGCCGCCTCGGCGTCCAGCGAACCCAGGACGGTGCGGTGCGGCTGCATAAAATCGGCAATGGCCGAGCCTTCGCGCAGGAACTCGGGGCAGGAGACCACCGAGAAGGGGATGGGGCTCTTCTGGTGCTTGCGGATAATATCGGCCACCCAGTCGCCGGTGCCGACCGGGACGGTGGACTTGTTGATCACGATCAGGGAAGACTGCATCTGCTCGGCGATCGAGCGGGCGGCGGCGGCCACGTAGCGCAGATCGGCCTCGCCGTCCACCCCGGAGGGGGTGCCCACCGCGATAAAGGCAAACTCTGTGCCCTGCAGGGCCTCCGGGTAGGAGGTGGTGAAGGAGAGACGCCCGGCTTTCACGTTGCGCTCCACCAGCTCTTTGAGCCCGGGCTCGTAGATGGGCATCTCGAAGCGCCGCAGGCCTTCAATCTTCTCTTCCATTATGTCCAGGGCAATCACGCGGTTACCCAGGTCGGCAAAGCAGGCCGCCGTCACCAGGCCAACATAGCCCACCCCAACAACACAGATTTGTTTCATGCTTGAAAAACCTCCGAAGTCTGTACGGGGAAGACCCCGCTCCATGGTATCCGGCCCGGTCTAAGCCGGTGTTCTCACAGTTAAAGGATTGGTGTTAAAAAAGACTGATTTCCCCCCCGATCTCTTCCTTAGGATCAGGATAATTCCATAGGTAATAACGCTCTGAGCCGGCATTTGTTACAAATCGTCATAGAATGATCGCTGGATTTTTACTGTCCGACAATCTTATCACGGTTCAAAATAAAAGAGGCCCAATAAATTTATTAGGGGGCACTAGATGTTTTTAAAAGGGGGGTTTTGTACGTGGCGGATTATGTTGTTTTGGGGGGGGGGGGGGGGCCCGCCCGCCGCCCC
>JAEWYL010000104.1 GCA_023395675.1 Chloroflexota bacterium
CCAGGGGGCAGCCGCCCGGCCGCAGGGCCGCTCCCGGGCCAAAAAGCGCTCCAAACAGGCGCGCCCCTCCGCTTCAGAACTGCCTTCTCAACTGGAACCTTAGGTATGGAACTGGCCGAAACCCAAGTCTCCACGGAAACGGCCGGGGGCGAGCCCCTGCGCCCGGATACGACCAAAAAGCATATCCGCGGCTCCAGCCTGCTGCTGGCCGGCCAGATCCTTTCGATGTTCCTGAATTTCGCCGTCCAGTTCCTGGTGGTGCGCTACCTCTCCAAGAGCGATTACGGCGCCTTCGCCTACGCCCTCTCGGTGGTCTCCATCGGCGCCAGCGTCTCCCTGCTGGGCCTGGACAAGGCCGTGACCCGCTTCCTGCCCATCTATCACGAGCAGGGCGACTACCGGCGCATCCACGGCGTGATCCTGATGGCGGGCGGCTCCATCCTGGGTCTCGGGCTGCTGCTGGTGGCGGGCCTCTTCCTCTTCCAGGTGCCTATCAACGCCCGCTTCATCAGCGATCCCCAGGCCCTGGGGCTGCTGCTGCTGGTGATCGCCCTGGCCCCGGTGGACGCCCTGAACAGCCTCTTCCAGGGGCTGCTGGCGGTCTTCGCCCGGCCCAGCGCCATCTTCTTCCGCCGCCACCTGCTGGCCCCGCTGCTGCGCCTGGGGGCGGTGCTGCTGGCGGTGCTGCTCGGGCAGGACGTCTTTTTCCTGGCGGCGGCCTACCTGGTGGGCGGGCTTTTCGGCCTGGCGGTGCACCTGGGCATCGTGCTGCAGTCGCTGCGCCGGGCCGGGCTGCTGGAGCGCTTCCGGCTGAAAGAGGCCCTGCTGCCCGCCCGCGCCATCTACGGCTTCAGCC
Source organism: Chloroflexota bacterium (assembly GCA_023395675.1). GTDB lineage: Bacteria > Chloroflexota > Anaerolineae > Anaerolineales > UBA4823 > JAEWYL01. The sequence goes on from JAEWYL010000104.1 coordinate 857, forward strand.
TGCCGCTGCTCTCCACCGACGTGGTGCTCATCCTGCGCACCACGCTGGTGGCGGTCCTGCTCCAGTTCTACGGCAGCGCGCTGGACGTGGCCGCCTTCCGCGCCGTCGTCCCGGTGGCGGGGCTCAATTCGGTGGTCATGCAGAGCTTCAAGTACCTGTTCACCCCGCTGGCCTCCCGCCTCTACGCCCGCCAGGACCGCGAGGGCCTCAACGACCTGTACTGGAAGACCGCCATCTGGATTTCGCTCTTTTCCTTCCCGGTCTTCGTGGTCACCTTTTCGCTGGCCCAGCCGCTCACGGTGCTGCTCTTCGGCGAGCGCTACGCGGACTCGGGGGTGATCCTGGCGCTGCTCTCGTTCGGCTATTTCTTCAACGCGGCCCTGGGGTTCAACTCCTACACCCTGCGCGTGTACGGGCGGGTGCGCTACATCGTGCTCATAGACGTGCTGACCGCCGCCTTCGGCCTGGGGCTGAACCTGCTGCTGATCCCGCGCTACGGGGCCCTGGGCGCAGCCGTTGGCGTCACCGCCGGGCTGGTGGCCTACAACCTGCTGAACCACCTGGGCCTGCTGCTCGGCACGGGCATCAACCTCTTCCAGTGGCGCTATTCGCAGGTCTACCTGAGCCTCATCCTGGCTACCCTGGGCCTGCTGCTGCTGCAGGTGAGCGCCAACCCGCCGCTGTACGTCAGCGCGGTCCTGGCGGCGGCCATCTCCTTCGGGCTGCTGCGCCTGAACCGCCGCACCCTGGATATCGAGCAGATCTTTCCCGAAATCCGGCGCATCCCGCTGCTCCGCCCGCTGCTGGGCTATTGAAAGCTGCTGGTCTGGATCCGAGCCCTTGATTGATCACCTGTAAGGAATGCTCGCATGAAAGTCGCCTACATGATGTCCAGATTTCCAAAGCTGACGGAGACTTTCGTTCTCTATGAAATGCACAGCCTGGAGCGGTTGGGGGTGCGGGTGGAGATCTTCCCCCTGCTGAGGGAAAAAGCCCCGGTGATGCACGCCGAGAGCCTCCCCTACGTGCGCCGCGCCCACTACACCCCCCTGCTCTCCTGGCCCATCCTGCGCGCCAACCTGCGCTTCCTGCTGCGCCGGCCGCGCGCCTACCTGGGCGCGTTCGCGGCCCTGGTCCGGCACAACCTGGGCAGCCTGCGCTTCTTCACCCGCGCCATGGCGGTCTTCCCCAAATCCGTCTTCCTGGCGGAGCGCATGCAGCAGGCGCGCATCCAGCACATCCACGCCCACTTTGCCAGTCACCCGGCGGCCGCCGCCTATGTGATCCACCGCCTCACGGGCATCCCCTACAGCTTCACCGCCCACGGCTCCGATATCCACCGCGACCGGCATATGCTGCGCGAGAAGGTGGCCCGGGCGGCCTTTGTCGCCCCCATCTCCATCTTCAACCGCCAGGTCATCCTGGACGAATGCGCCGGGCGCTTTGAGGAGAAGCTGGTGGTGGTGCACTGCGGGGTGGACACGACCGTCTTCCACCCCAACGGCAGGCAGCCGGCGCTGCCCGGGGCCGCCCCGCTCTCCATCCTCTGCATCGGGACCCTGCACGAGGTCAAGGGCCAGCGCTACCTGATCGAGGCCTGCCGCCTGCTGCAGCAGAAGGGCCTGCCCTTCCACCTGCGCTTCGTGGGCGACGGCCCCGACCGCCAGATGCTGCAGGCCCTCGTCGCCCGGGCCGGGCTGGTGGGCTGCGTCGAGTTTGCCGGCCGCAAGACCCGCGACGAGGTCATCACCCTGCTCGGCCGCGCCGACGTGCTGGTGGCCCCCAGCGTGCCCTCCCGCGACGGGCGCAAGGAGGGCATCCCGGTGGTGCTCATGGAGGCTATGGCCTCCGGGGTGCCGGTGATCGCCAGCCGCCTGTCGGGCATCCCCGAGCTGGTGGAGGACGGCCGCGACGGGCTGCTGGTGGCGCCCGGGCGCTCCGAGGAGCTGGCCGGAGCCCTGGAGCGCCTGGCCCTGGACCCCGAGCTGCAGGGCTGCCTCAGCCAGGAGGGCCGCAAAAAGATCGAGCGCGAGTTCGACCTGCAAGCCAGCGCAGCCAGGCTGCTGCGCCTGATCCAGGAGGGGGCGCCGGTATGATCGCATTCATTTTCTGGGCCGCGCTGTTCGTGATCCTCTACACCTACCTGCTCTTCCCGGCGCTGGTCTTCCTGCGCGGGCGCCTGCTGCCCCGCCCGCACCGGGAGGCGGACTGCGAGCCGCCGGTCAGCATCCTGATCGCCGCCCGCAACGAGGCCGGCAACATCCCCGCCAAGATGCAGAACCTGCTCAACCTGGACTACCCGGCCTCCAAACTGGAGGTCATCGTGGCCTCCGACGGCTCCAGCGACGAGACCAACGCCCTGGTGCAGGGCTACGCCGGGCGGGGGGTGCGCCTGCTGGCGCTGCCGCGCGTGGGCAAGGCCGAGGCCCTCAACGCCGCCGTCGCCGCCGCCGGCGGGGAGATCCTGGTCTTCTCCGACGCCAACAGCCTGTTGATCCCCGGCGCGCTGCGCGCCCTGCTGCGCCCCCTGGCGGACCCCTCCGTGGGCGGGGTGGCGGGCAACCAGTGCTACCTGCCCCGCGGCTCCACCAGCCTGGCGCACGACGGCGAGCGCAGCTACTGGAACTACGACCGCGAGCTCAAGCAGCTCGAAAGCCGGGCGGGGAACGTCATCTCCGCCACCGGGTCGCTCTACGCCGTCCGCCGCAGCCTGTTCCTGCCCGTCCCCGAGGGCGTGACCGATGATTTCGTCACCTCCACCGCGGTCATCCTGCAGGGCAGCCGCCTGGTCTTCGCCCCCGGGGCGGTGACCTACGAGCCCATGGCGCCCTCCAGCCGCCTGGAATTCCGGCGCAAGCTGCGCATCAGCACCCGCGGCCTGCAGGCCGTGCTGGCGCGGCGCGCCCTGTTGAACCCCTTCCGCTACGGGTTCTACGCCGTGCAGCTCTTCTCGCACAAGGTGCTGCGCCGGCTGGTGGCCTTCCCCCTGCTGGTGCTGCTGCTGGCGACCCCGCTGCTCTGGAATGCGGGGCTGCTCTACCGCCTGGCGCTGCTGGCCCAGGCCGGGTTCTACGGGCTGGCCCTGCTGGGGCTGGCGCTGCAGCACCCCCGTCTGGAGCAGCTGCGCACCCCCTGGAAGCTTTCGAAGGCCTTCACCCTGCCCTTTTATTTCTGCATGGTGAACGTGGCCTCCCTGCTGGCGGCGCTGAACGTGCTCAGCGGGCGGCGCATCGCCCAATGGGAGCCGCAGCGCCAGGAGACCACCCCCGGGCCGGGCCCCCTGGCAGATGGGAGTTCCTCATGAGCGCCGGAACCGCCGCGCTGTACCAGCCCCTTTACGGGCCGCCCTACGGGCCGCTCACCGACAGCCAGTTCGCGGAGCTGCGCCGGCGCCTGCCCCGCCTGTGGAGCCCCGCCCAGGCCGACCCGAACGCCTCGGTGATCGTGCCCGTGGGCTCCCCGGCCGAGCTGAAGCAGGTCTTCTGCCTGCTCTCCGACCTGTCCCACTACCGGGGCAGCTACAGCCTGGAGTGCCTGCTGGCGCTCCCCGCGGGCCAGCCCTGGCTGCCCCCGGAGCGGCTCGCCCTGCTGGACTCGCTGGGTCTGCGGGTGGTCTTCACCAGCGCCCGGGGGCGGGGCGGGCTGGCGGCGCGCGGCTGCGCGGCCCAGGCCGCCCGCGCCGGCATCCTGCTGCACTTCGCCGCCGACACGCGCCTGCCCGACCCCACCGCCCTGGTGGACTGGTACGTGCGCTCGCTGTTCGGCAAATTCCAGCTCGCGTACAGCCGGGTGGACTTTTACGGCCTGCCCGGCAGCCCCGGGGTGCGCCTGAGCCTGTTCGTGCTGAACGGGCTGCGCGCCCTCAAGCGCCGCCTGCTGGGCGTGCCCACGCCCCGCGGCAGCAACTATGCCATCACCCGGAGCCTCTTTCTCGACCTCTACGAGGCCGGCACGCTCTCGGAAGAACACCCGGTCGGGCTGGCCGCCCGGCTGGCGCAGGCCCGCAGCCGCTACGCTGCGGACCGCCGGCTGCGGGCCTATATCCCGGCTCACAAATTCAGCCCCCGCACGCTGCTCTCTCCCGCCCGCATTCTGCGCCGCCTGCGCGCCAACCTCAGGGCCCTGCCGGCCGGTTTTCGCCCCGGCGAATGGATGAACTGGAAAGTTTTCACGGATGAACTGGATATGTGGGAGAACCGATCATGAGCGGCGTATCTTTTCCCGACGTCGTGCTGCAGCCCGACGAGATCGGGCGGCAGTTGAGTCGCCTGCGCGGCAGCCTCGAGGCGGGACCCGACGCTTCCATCATTATCCCGGTCAACGCCCGGATGGATCTGGCCCTGGTGCACAACCTGCTGTCGGACCTGTTTCAATACCAGGGCCACAGCCTGCTGGAGTTTGTGCTGGTGATCAATAACTACGCCCCCGAAGCGCCCCCGCAGGAGATCGAGCAGTACCGCCGCCTGGGGGCGAACCTGGCCGCCGTGCCGGACGTGCGCCGGCCCGGGGAGGTGGTCATCATCAGCGCCCGCGCCCTGGGGGCGCGCACCTCGCGCTCCCCCTACAATCTGCATTTCGACGCCGACGTGCGCATCCCCGACGCCACCGCCCTGGTGGACTGGTACATCCAGTCGCTTTCGCGCGGGGCGGGCCTGGCCTACTCGCGCGTGGAGTTCTACAACCTGCCCGATAAGCCCGCCACACGGGTGCGCCTGGTGATCCACCACTCCACCCGCTGGGCCAAGCGCTCCCTGCTGGGCATCCCCACCGCGCGCGGCAGCAACTACGCCATCACCCGCGCCCTGTTCCTGCAGCTTTACGAGGAGGGTAGGCTCTCGGTGGATATTCAGGTGGGCCCCGCGGCCCGCCTGGCGGGGGCGCGCAGCGTCTACTCCGGGCGCAAGGAGCACCGCGTCTACACCTCGGCCCGCAAGCAGAGCGGGCGCTGGCTCCGGCTCTTCCCCTACTTCCTGCACCGCCTGTATTTCAACCTGAAGGCCACCCCCAACAGCCTGCGCCGCACCCATCCCGGCGCGCGCTGGAAAGGCTTCGACCGGGAATCGGAGATCCGCCAGAGCCGCTCCGCGCCGCCGTTCAAGGGGGACCGCCGCTGAGGCAGGCCCGTCCCGGGTTGACTGGCCTATGCGTTGGATTTTTCTCTGCGCCTTAATTGCCGCCGGAACCATGATTGCTATGATTAACCGCTACGCAACCACAGGCACGCACGCCGCCTCCCGCCCGTCCGGCCAACTTCCGGGCGGCGGCGAGCCGCGGGGCTATCTCACCACCCCGCCGGAGCTTGCCGCCATCGCCCGGCGCGCCGCCGCCGGGGACGAACCCTACCGGGAGGCCGCGGCGCGCGTGCTGGAGGCCGCAGAGCGCCCCTGGGACTACCCCCTGCGCCCCCTCGAGACCTGCGAGGACGCCAACACCCCCGCCTGGCTGGACAACGGCGGCGGCGTCCCCGCTCTCTACGCCCGCGCCCTGGCCTACCACCTCAGCGGCGAGAGCCGCTACGCCCGCGAGGCGGCGGAGATCCTGGAGCGCATCATGACCGGGGTGCTGCAGGTCTCCCTGGAGGACCAGGGCTGCCGCCTGCGCTTCGCCTGGGGCGTCCCTGAGCTGGTGGCCTCCGCCGACCTGATCGAGCCTTACTGGGGCGGGCGCCTCTGCCGCGGCCCTCTCAGCCTGCACTACGCGGATACCCGCCTGGGCCAGGGCGGCTGCAAGACCCTGTTCCAGAACTGGCTGGTGAAGAACCCCTACTACGTGGTCTCCTATGCCGCTCTGGATTCGCAGAGCAACTGGGGCGCCGCCGCCACCACCACCCTGGCCTACATCGCCGACTACCTGTGGGACCGGCCCGAGGCCGGGCTGGTGCACCGCAGCCCGCCCGAGGTGAACGGGGGGCGGGAGGCCGCCCTCTCCCCGGCGCAGGCCTACGCCCGCGCCAACCGCCTGATGTTCTTCCGCATGAACGGCTACGCGGTGGAGTACGGCAGCCGCTATTCCTGCGACAGCCTGGATGGGCGCCAGCAGAGCCCGCGCTGGGCGCCGGTCAAATCGCAGATCACCCCGCAGGGCGTCATCCCGGAGGACGCCCGCCGCGACCAGTTCTGCAACGTCCCCGCCTACAACGGCGAGTACCAGAACTACCCCCAGCTCCATCTGGGCCACAACCTCCAGCAGTGCGAGCTGATGCTGCGCCGCGGGGACGCCTCCTGTTACGAAAACGTGAGCTGGAACGAGATCCCGCGCTTCACCTACAGCGGCCCGGATGGGCGCCTGCTGGCGGCCCCCCTTTACCCCGGGCGCGGCTCGCTGGAGCGCGCCATTAACGCCGTCATCGTGGACAGCGGGACCGAGTGGCGGCACGATTCGGCCCTGGCGGTGGCCTACCGCTACTACGTCAATCACAGCCGGCTCCCGGGGGTCGAGCAGTGGGCCGGGCAGCTCGACCGGATGGGCGACTGCGGGCAGGATATCTGCTTCGGCATGCTGACCCACGGCTTCGCGCCGGGCGAGACCCCCGCCCCGCCCCCGGTGGCCGCCTCGCCGCAGGCCGAGGAGGCGCAGCCATGATCGGGCAGGAGAATCTGGTGAGGCGGACCGCCGGGGCTTTGCTCCCGTTCCTGATGGCCGCGCTGGCGCTCGGGGCCGCGGCGGTCGCCGGTCTGGCGGTGGCGCGCCAGCCCCTGCTGGCCTTCCTGGCCCTGCTGGCCCTGCCCTTCGGGCTGGCCCTGCTGCTGCGGCCCGATTTCGCCGTGCTGGTGGTGATCTTCGGCCTGTACAGCAACGCGCCGGTGGTGGGCGTGCGCTTCCACAACCTGCCCTACATCGCCGGGGCGGCTTTCCCCCTGCTGCTGGCCCTCCCGCTGGCGGTGAACCTGCTCTTCCGGCGCCGCAAGCTGGTCTTCACCTCCCTGCTGCCCCTGATGGTGGCCTTCCTGGGGGTGCAGCTCGCCGGGGCGCTCTTCTCGATTGATATCGGCGAGGCCGCCTCCAACCTGATCGAATTCCTGGTGGAGGGGCTGGGCATCTTCTTCCTGATCGTCAACACCGTGCGCACCCAGGCCGTGCTGCGCCGGGTGGTGTGGGCCCTGCTGCTGGCGGGGGCGCTGCTGGGCGGCGTCCCCCTGGTGCAGCAGCTCACCGGCGACTTTGAGAACAACTACGGCGGGTTTGCGCAGATCTCGGAGGGCACCATCCGCACCGGGGAGGAGACCCTGCAGGGCGAGGTGCGCCAGCCGCGGCTGGCAGGCGCCATCGGCGAGCAGAACCGCTACGCGCAGATTATGCTCATGCTGGTTCCGCTGGGCCTGTTCCGCTTCTGGGGCGAGCGCGCCCCGCTCTTGAAGGTCCTGGCCCTGGTCGCCTCGGGGCTGGCGGCGGTGGGCATGGCGCTGGCCTTCTCGCGCGGGGCGGCGGTGGGCTTCGCCCTCACCCTGCTGCTGATGGTGTTCACCCGCAACATCCGGCCCTACCAGTTCGCCGCCCTGCTGGCGGCCGGGGCCCTGCTGCTGGCGGCTTTTCCCCAGTACGGCTTCCGCCTCACCTCCCTGCAGGGGGTGGCGGCGCTCCTCAACCCCGCCGCGGCCTCCGGCGAGGAGCTGGACGGGGCCCTCAAGGGGCGCGCCACCGCCATGCTCGCCGCCGGCTACGCCTTCCTGGACCACCCGGTGGTGGGGGTGGGCCCGGGCATGACCCGCTACTACACGCGCGAGTACGGCAACCGCCTGGGCATCCGCATCCTCACCGAAGACCGGGAGGCCCACTCGCTCTACCTGGGCATCGCCTCCGACAACGGCGCTCTGGGGCTGCTCTGCTTCCTGGCGCTGGTGGGGCTCACCCTCTACGGGCTGGTGCAGGCGCGCCGGCGCTGGATGGGGGCCAACCCCGACCTGGCGAACCTGGCGACCGGCTTCCTGCTGGCCCTGGTCTCGTACCTGGCCACCGGCCTGTTCCTGCACCTCTCGTACGCCCGCTATTTCTGGCTGGTGCTGGCCCTCTCTCAGGCCGCCGTTGAGATCTCGCGCGAGGCCGGGCGGGCAGCGGGAGACGAGGCGCCGGCGCCCGCCGGGCCGGAAGGAGCCGCCGTATGAGCGCAGGGGTGGATTACGACCTGCACGGCGTGGTGGGCGTGCGCCTGCTGGGGGCCTCCGCCGCCGACGCGGCCGCGGTGGACCGCCAGCTCGGCCCCCTGCGCGCCCCGCTCTCCCGAGAGCCGGACATCACCCTCCGTTTCAGCGACAGCCTGCCCGCTCCGGAGTCCCTGGTCTACATCGGCCTGAACGACGCTGCCTTCACCCCGGAGGCCTTTTACATCCTCAAGGGCAAGCACAAGAGCAGCGTGAAGGTGCGCCTGCCCTTCGAGCAGCTCGGCGGGCCGGTGGAGCTCCTCTGCGAGCGCGGCCTGCCGGCGGTGCCGCTGCTGATCGCCCTGGTGAACCTGACCGCCCTGTGCAAGG
>JAEWYL010000200.1 GCA_023395675.1 Chloroflexota bacterium
CTTGTTGGCTTTGTACATGGTTTCGGTTCTCCGTCAGATGCGATGACTGGATTATATTAAAGTTTTCGCTTTCTGAGGAGGGGTAAGTTTGGATGGTTTTTATCCAGTCGTTTTTGCAGTCAAGTCACAGATGCACACCGATAAACACAGATAGCACAGAAGAAGGCAGATAGGAAAAGAAGAAAACCTCTCGCCAAGACGCAAAGGCGCAAAGAAGAATTTTCTTCTTCTTCCCTGGCGTCTTTGCGTCTTTGCGAGAGAACTTCTGTGGATCAGCCAGAAGGTCCCCGGCCCGGGTATTGACAGCCCGGGCCGGAAGGGCTATAACCTGTGTGCTCGAAATACCCGCCAAGGATCGCTGCATGACCACCCTCGTCTCAACCTGGAAAATCGCCGCGAACGGCGCCCTTCAAAAACTGGAGCAGCCGGACGCCCGGCCCCAAACCCTGAACGCCGCCTCCCTCCTGCTCCCGGAGGGGGTTTACACCACCTTCCGCACCTATGCCGGGGGCAAGATCCAGCCCCTGGAAGGGCATATCCGCCGCCTGGAAGAATCCGCCCGGCTGCTCGGCCAGCCCCTGGCATTGGACCGGGAGCGGATCCTGGACGCGCTGCGCCGCGCCTACCCCCTCACTCCGGGCGAGGAGGCCCGCGTGCGCCTCACCGTGGACCTGAGCCGCGAACCGGGCGCGGTCTATCTCTCCCTGGAGCCGCTGGCACTGCCCACCGGCGAGGACTACCGCCGGGGCGTGCGCGTGGCCACCTGCCCCTACCGGCGCGAGAACCCGCGCGCCAAGCGCACGGCCTTTATCCGCGTGGGGGAGGAGTTCCGCCGGGAGCTGCCCCCGGGCACCAACGAGTGCCTGCTGGTAGGCGAGGACGGGCGCATCCTGGAGGGGCTTTCCAGCAATTTCTTCGCCTGGCTGCGGGGCGAGCTGTGGACCGCCGAGCAGGGCGTGCTGGCAGGCCTGATCCGGGCCCGGGTGCTGGAAGCCGCCCGCGCCCTGGGCCTGCCCGTGCGCCTGGAGGGCCTGCCCCAGGCCGCGCTGCCGGAGCTGCAGGAGGCCTTTATCACCAGCAGCAGCCGCCTGATCCTGCCCGTGCGCCAGGTGGACGAGGTCGTCGTCGGCGGCGGCGCGCCGGGCGCGGTGACCCAGCGCCTGATGAAGGTCATCGAGGAGGAAGTGCGCCGCGACCTCGTGGCGCTCTAAGCGGGCGAGGCGAGAGAGATCGAAAAAGACCGGCGCAAAACGCCGGTCTTTTTCGATCTCATTTTTTGCTGATAAATCTAGGGGGTGATCTCCACCCAGTTCCTGCCGCCGTCCTCAGTGAACAGCAGGCGGGTGCGCGCCTGGCAGGAGAAGGGCTCCGCATCCGGGGGCGGCTCCACCCCGACCGGGACCTTATCGCCGCTGCAGGTGCCCTCGAACACCTCCACCCAGCCGGTCTGCGGGGTCAGGAAGCTGTACTGGAGCGCGCCGGGGGGCAGGGAGAGCGGCGCGGGCTCCAGGGACTGCAGGGCAAAGGCCGCCTCGCGGCCCGCCGCCTGCGGGGTCCAGGTGCGCCCGCCGTCGGTGGTGCGGTAGAGGCTGTCGTCCTGCGGCCCGCCCAGGGCCCAGCCCTCCAGCGCGCTGGAGAAATAGACCCCTTCCGCGCCGGGCAGCTCGTAGGCGGTCCAGGTGCGCCCGCCGTCCTGGGTACGGTACAGCCGGCCCAGGCTGAAGGCGTTGCTGGTCGCCAGTTTCACCCGCACCCAGCCGTTCTGGGCGTCGGTAAAGCCCAGGGAGAGCTGCTCCACCGGCTCCGTCTCGGGCAGGAGGGCGCGCTCCCAACGCTCGCCGCCGTCGCGGGTGCGCAGGATGGCGAGCGCCCCGTCCGGGGCCTCCACCGCCGCCGCCCAGCCCTGCTCGGGGGTGAGGAAGAACGCGCCCGCCAGGGGGCCGGTCCCGGCCGGGGTCAGGTCCCGCCAGCCCTGCCCGCCGTCCTCCGTCCAGAGCAAGCTGCCGTCCTTGAGCGACCAGCCCTGCTCCCGGGTGACCAGCCCGAATTTCCCGTCCGAGAACAGAGCGGAGGGCGCATCCACCGGCGCCTGCCCGAGGCCGCCCTGCGGGAGAGGGGCCGGTCCGGATTCCGGGGTCACGGCGGCGGGCGGCTCATCCTCGGGCGTGGAGGTGGCGGTCGCCGTGGGTGTGGAAAGCTGCAGCACGCGCGGCAGCACGCTCACGTCGCCGTCGGCGATATTGCTGTCAATAGACATGCTCACCCCGCCCCAGGCCTCCTTATGGCCCCCGGAGTACTGGCGTATGCGCTGCCTGTCCGCCCACAGTTCGTCTGTCAGGCCGCAGGCCGCCCCCCAGACCGTGACATTCTCCCGGAACTGGTAGGGGAGGAGCCAGTGCGCGTGCCAGATATCGTCCGGGGGCGGGTTGATGCTGTGGAAGTCCGCCATGTAGGAGGTGCAGGGAGAGCCGTAGATACCGGAGCGGAACTCCTTCTCCCACAGGCCCGCCGTCCAGCCGCGCATGAACTCTTTCACAATGGCGCGGCAGGTAGACAGGGGCATGGAGGAGTTGGCGTTATTGTAACTTTCCAGGTCGTAGTAGATCGGGCTGTGGGCCAGCAGGCCGAGCTCTTCGGCGGCCGCCGCGGCTGCCAGGGCTTCGCTGCGTCCCTGGGCGTAGGCCTGATTGATATTCGCAGTCATCTTTTCCCGCCAGCGGGAACAGGGCGCCTGCGGGCCGACCCAGGTGGGGATGAACGTCCAGCCCTGGTCCGCCGCCCCCGAAACCCAGTCCTCCGTCAGCTCTTCGTTGTCGCAGTAGCGGCTGACCCCGCCCATATACAGGTTGATGCTGTAGTAGGGGCTCCCGTCCCACCAGCGTTGCAGTTGAGACAGGGTAGGGATATTGCATTTATCGAAGGCCGGTTTGTCGCTGTAGGTGCTCAGGTTCCGGTCGTTGACGCTGTAGCGTACCGTGAGGTTGTGCGCCTGCGCGCTGCCGGTGACGAGCACCGTGGCGGCGAATCTCCCCAGGCAGTCCGGGGCCTCCACCAGGTGCGAGGCGGTCCACAGGCCCGGCGGGATAGTGCGCGTCTCGCTGTGAAGCAGGCCGGCGTCACAGGGACCGGTCTGCGACCACTCGATGCGGACCTGCACCGGCGCCCCGGTAGAGTTGTACCCCTGCACGGTGTACTGGATCTGCTCGCCCAGGTAGAAGCGGCTGGTGGCGGTCCCCATGCCCACCGCGGTATAGGCTTTCTCCACGAAAGCCATCATTTCGAAGCGGTCCACCAGCAGGGGCAGGTAAAACGCCTCCTTCGGAACCGCGGTGGCGGTCATCGTGGCGGTGGCGGTGACGGAAGCGGTCTCCGTGACCGTGGCGCCCGGGGTGGTCTGCAGCAGCGAGGCGGGGAACAGCCCCGGCGCGCCGCTGCCTGCGGCAGGCAGAGCCGGGAGCAGGACGGCGAGCAGCATCAACCAGGCTGCAGCGCTGGAAAACAGCAGCACTCTCCATCCGTTTTTATTGGGAAGACGGGTGTTCATTCATTCTCCTCTGGCTGTTTCTGGTTGGTTCTGGCAATCGGCCTAATTATAGCTGAGTCTGGGCATTTGAATCACAAATTTTCAAGAAACAGGCGCAAATCCAGCAGCCCAGACAGCCTGGGCCTGAGATAGACAGGATGCAGGGAGCGTGCCAGATCGCAGCTCTGGGCTTAAAACACGACAGGCCGGGATAATCCCGGCCTGCACGTCCAGCTGCTTCCTCCGTCTTCAGGGAAGCGGCTCCTGCACCTGCTCCTCTTTCTCCTTCCGCACCGGCAGCGGGCGCTGTTTCCCCGGCTGCCTGAGCCGGGAGAGGATGCGGGCGCGCAGATCCGAGGCTGCCCGGCGCACCGGCTGCAGGCGCAGCAGGAGCAGCGCGCCGAGCAGCGCCCCGTAGGCCAGCGGCACGCGGATATCCGCTTTCACCAGCCAGACGTAGTGCACAACCGCCAGCCCGCCCGCCACATAGACCAGCTTGTGCAGGCGCTTCCAGTTCTTGCCCAGGCGCTTCTGCCAGCCCTTCGTCGAGGTCAGGGCCAGCGGCAGCAGGAGCAAAAAGGCGGCGAACCCCGCCAGGGCATAGCGCTTCTCGAAAATGGCCTGCCCGATCAGCGCCGGGTCGAACAGGTAGTCCAGCCCGACGAAGGTGAGCAGGTGCAGCGAGACGTACAGGAAGGCATACAGCCCCAGGGGGCGGCGAACCTTGAGCGCCTGCCGGAAGCCGAGCACCGTGTTCGCCGGGGTCGCCGCCAGCGACAGGATGAGCAGGATCAGGGCGGTTTTCCCGGTGCGCAGGGTGATGTCCTGGATCGGGTTCACGCTCAGGCTGCCGCTGAAGAAATCATAGATCAGCAGCGCCAGCGGCGCGAGCGAGCCGGCATGCACCAGAAGCTGGAACCAGGTGAATTTGGGAAGTTTCATCCTGACCTGTTTCAATAATTCTCGCTCAAGTCCATACCGGCGTACAGGTGGGCTACCTCTTCCTCGTAGCCGTTGAACATCAGCGTCTCCCGCCGGCTGAGCTCGCCAATGCGCCGCTCGGACGCCTGCGACCAGCGCGGGTGGTTGACCTGCGGGTTGACGTTGGCGTAGAAGCCGTACTCGTGAGGCGCGGCCGCCATCCAGAGCGAGGTGGGCATCTCGGAGACCAGCTCGATCTTGACGATGGACTTGATGCTCTTGAAGCCGTACTTCCAGGGCACCACCAGCCGCAGCGGCGCCCCGTTCTGGGGCATCAGCTCCCTGCCGTACAGCCCGGTGGCGAGGATCGCCAGGTCGTGGTAGGCCTCGTCCAGGCGCAGGCCCTCCACGTAGGGCCACTCGTACCAGCGGCTGCGCTGCCCGGGCATGCGCTCGGGGTCGTGCAGGGTCTCGAAGCGCACGTACTTCGCATCGCCGGTCGGCTCCACCTGATCCAGGAGCTGTTTGAGCGGGAAACCTAACCACGGGATGACCATGGACCAGGCCTCCACGCAGCGCAGGCGGTAAATGCGCTCCTCCCGCGGGAACTGGCTCAAAATGTCCTCGACGGCGAACACCGCCGGCTTATTCACCAGCCCCCCCACCTCCACCGTCCAGGGGCGCACGGAGAAGTCCCGGGAGAGCACAGCCACTTCCTCTTTATCGATGGAAAACTCGTAGAAATTGTTATAGTTGGTGATCGCCTCGAAGTCGGTCAGCGGGTCGCCCAGCTCGTCGGCCCCCTGCCCGGCCTGGGGTTCCGGCTGGGTGGCGGAGGCGCCGCCCGCCGGCGCGGGGGTGGGTTCTTCCCGCCCCGGACCGCAGGCCGCCAGCAGCGCGCCGGCCGAAAGCAGGCCCATGCTTTTCATAAACGCCCGCCGCGAGCGGTAAACCGCTTCCGGCGTAATCTCAGAGCTCTTGATCTTGATCATTCGAATACCTCCTCGTCTCGAACCCTGATTCAGTTTACCAATAAATGGTTAAGAATTTCTTACATAATAGAGTATCTTTGATTAATTCGGTGCTCA
>JAEWYL010000023.1 GCA_023395675.1 Chloroflexota bacterium
ACTGCACGCGCCGGCGGGCCATGCGCTTGAAGTTGCGGATGCGGCTGGAGAGCAGGTCGGAGTTCGAGAAGACGAGCTGCTCCCCCTCCAGGCTGCGCACGCGGGTGCTTTTCAGCCCGATATGCTCGACCGTCCCATTGTACTGGTCCACGATGATCGAATCGCCGATGACGAAGGGCTTGTCCAGGGCGATGGACAGGGAGGCGAACAGGTCGCCCAGAATATTCTGCACCGCCAGGGCCACCGCCACCCCGGTGATGCCGAGCGAGGCGATCAGCGAAGTGACCTGAATACCGGGCAGGTTGTCCAGCACCAGCAGGATGATGATGGTCCACAGGGTGATGCGGGCGACCAGGTTGAAGGCGTTCAGGGTGGTGGCTGCGGAGGGGTCGCTCTCCAGGCGCTTGCGCATGCGCCGGTTGATCAGGAAAGAGATCAGGTTCTGCCCCCAGAGGGCCAGCTGGATCAGCAGGGCGCTGATCACCAGCAGGCGCGCCAGCTCTCGCATCCCCGGCGGGGGGTTCAATACGGTGACGGCCAGGTAGAGGGCCAGGGCGAGCAGGAAATACCAGCGGGTGGCGCGCACCTGGCTCTCCAGGAACTCCTCGAACCCGGTCCCATCCCCCTCCGGCCCGCGGGCCATGCGCCTGAGCAGCAGCGTGCGGAAAAGCTGCGCCAGGAGATACACCAGGGCCAGCACCGAGCCGGCTGCAATCCAGTTGATCAGGGGAATATCGTAAATCGTGTTCTCCAAAATATCCAAAAGTTTCCTCCTCTGGTTAGCTCCTTTTCAAAACTCTGCCCTCATCCCCGGGGGGATAAGGGCAGATCCGAGCAATCACCGGTACTGGAAAGCTGAGACTGCTCGGAGCGCCTCGCTTTCGCAAGCCTGTCTGCTGGTTTATGAAAACCGTCTGCCGGCCTCAGCCGCTGCAGATTCCCCCTGAAACCTGACCTTCACCATCCTGATTATACAACCCCGCTTTTCGCAGCGGCTTTAAGGTAGGTTAATAACGCGAGTACGGGACTCTATTTGTCCTTCTCACCGCTTTCCCCCAGCTCGATGCGGATGGTCTGCACGCCATCTCGCACGTCTACCTCCATGATTTTGGGCCGTCCGGGGTAGGTGAGCACGCTGATATCCCCGTTCCTCTCCATACAGGCGGTTTTTACCAGGGAGAAATCCGGCGGGCAGCCCTGCAGGCGCAGGGCCTGCTCCAGGTCGTGGTGGGACAGGCCTGCTTTATTCAACCCCTTCTGCTGGATCTCCCCGTCTTTGATCAGCAAGATCGGGTTGCCTTTAACAATCGGCCCGAACCAGTTGAGATGGTAGGAAAGCATGCCCAGGAGCCAGTGGATGCCCACCATCACCAGCCCGGCGGCCAGGGTGGGTACAAATGGGGCAGACCCGTTGATGGCGCGGCTCATAATGGAGCCGAGCATAATGCCGACGATAACGTCAAATGCGGTGGCTTCAGCCAGAAAGCGCTTGCTGCCCAGGCGCACCAGCAGGAGGGTGAACACAAAGATGAGGAGGGTGCGGAGCGCCATCTGAAGCGGGTTCACCTCCCCAATATCGAGCTCCAGGCCCAGCAGGGCCTGGAATTGTTCCCAGAGGGTCAGAAGCATCGGTTTTCTCCTTCCTGCAGCGGAGCGCGGGCCAGTTCCCACGCCCCGCGCGGCTCAATATCCCCCAAAAACCGGTCCCAACCCGGGACAGCGGCTGCGGTTTCGACTGTGAAGGCCGGCGAGGGCTGCTTTACCGGAGCAGCCCCCGGCGTGATGCCGGTTCAGGCGCCGGGCGCGCGCCCCACTCCCTGCTCCTCGCGCAGGCCGCGCAGGCGGAAGGCGAAGAGGATGGTCATCAGGCCGAAAACGATGGCATAAGCGGCGATCAGCCAGATCAGGCTCAGCGCGCCTGCGCCTGGGAAGAAGACCAGGACGAGGCCGAACAGGATGGAGAGCGCCCCGCTCAGAATCAACAGCCATTCCCCCGTGATCTCGCGCCGCAGGCGGATGGCGGCGGCGATCTCGAAGATCCCGGTGAGGATGGCCCAGGCGGCGATGAAGTACAGCAGCACGAGGGAGGTGGCCCCGGGCCAGAAGAGGGTCAGCAGGCCGAGGGCAATCCCGGCAAGCCCCTCCAGCAGGATCGCCCACCAGCGCTCGCTGCGCCCGTAGGAGGCGATACCGGCGACCACCGCAAAGATGCCGTCCACCAGCGCATAAGCCCCGAAGATCAGCACCAGGGTCAGCAGTGTCGCCCGCGGCCAGACCAGGGCCAGGATGCCGAAGATGACCGCCAGCAGCCCGCGCAGGGCAAAGGCCCACCAGTTGCGAGACAGGATGGATAACATAAAGCCTCCTGATATTTCCCCGGACGGGGCTAACTCCGGCAAACTGGCCCGGACCGGCGGGACCGCTCTCCGGTTCAGGACCAGACGCCAAAAGGATATTGGGTCAGGTTTGAATTGGTGCTCTCGCCGGGGTGGTCAGTTTTGTGTTGTGCGTGGTTTTGGGGCGCAGCCCTGCAGCCGCTCTGCCTGCAGGGCCTCAGTATTACGCGAGACGACCAGTTAGTTCACATTTTATCATGTTGGACGGTGGGCAGGCCCTGCTTCTTGTTGCGCCGGCCCGGGTGGGGAGTTCTGCCGCCCGGGCGCAGGGGGATATAATGAAGCATGGAAGAGCAACCGCTCGCAAACCAGACGCCTCCCCCGGCTGCCCCTGTCTCTCAGCGGGACCTGTTCTGGATCTTCCTGAAAGCGGGCATGGCTTTTGGCGGCGGGCTGGGCATCCTGGCGGTGATGGAGGAGGAGCTGGTCACTCGCCGGAAAGCCATCAGCCGGGAAGACTTCCTCACCTACTATGGAATCGGGCGGATTGTTCCCAGCGGCACGATGACCGCGCTGGCCGTCGCCTTCAGCTACCGCCTGGGCGGTTTCTGGGGCACGGTGATCGCCCTGGTCGCCATGGTGATCCCCTCCTTTGTGATCACCGTGCTGCTCACGGTGCTGTACGGGGTGTTCAGAGACACCGATTTCCTGCCCTGGCTGGAGGTCTCGGTGCTCCCCGCAGCCCTGGCGCTGATCCTGGCGGCGGCGATCAAGCTGGGCAAGGACGTTTTTCGCCCCTCGGCGGAGTTCGTCCTGGCGGCCGCGGCTTTTGCCGCGGCTTTCTTTTTCGACCTTAACCCCGCTCTGGTGCTGGTCGCCGGAGGGCTGCTGGGCCTGCTGGTTTTTCGCTTCTTCCCGAAAGGTGAAAAATGAGCCTGCTGCGGATGCTGTTCCTGATCTTCACCTTTAATCTGATCACTTTCGGCAACGGCCCGACCATGATCCCGCTGCTGGAGGATGAACTGGTGAACAACAGCGGGGTCCTGTCTATCGAGCAGCTTCTGTATGCCTTTGCCATCGCCCGGGTCACACCCGGTCAGGCGAACGTGTATGTGGCTTCGATCGGGTATTTCCTGCACGGGATCGCCGGCGCCGCCCTGTCTGTCCTGGCAATTCAACTGCCGGGCTATATGATGCTGCCGTTTATGCAGGTCTACGAGCGCCTGCGCTCCGCAGCCTGGGTGGGGCATTTCACCCGGGGCCTGACTGTGGCCTCGGTGGGCCTGATCTTCGCCGCCACTCTCTCGATCGGTTCCAGAACCCTGGATGAGCCGGTGACCTGGATCGTCTTCGGGGCGGCGCTGGCGATGATCAGCCTGTTAAAATGGAACCAGATGCTTGTCCTGTTCCTGGCAGGCCTGCTGGGCGTGCTTTTGAAACTGCTCCTGCCCTCCTGACCCTGGCCCGGAGCCAAAAATGCAACCTCCGCCCCCCGGAAACCTGACCCGTTTCGCCTGGCTCTCCATCCTGGCTGCGCTCCTGACCATCGGCATGAAGTTGAGCGCTTTCTGGCTCACCAATTCGGTTGGCCTGCTCTCCGATGCCCTCGAATCGGTGGTTAACCTGGTCGCGGCGATGGTGGCCCTGGTCACGCTGAATATCGCCTCCCGCCCGGCGGACGAGGAGTTCACCTACGGCTACTCAAAAGTGGAATTTTTCTCCAGCGGGCTCGAGGGGGGCATGATCCTGCTGGCAGCCGGGAGCATCACCGCCACGGCCCTGCCGCGCCTGGTGGACCCCCAGCCGGTCGAGCAGGTGGCCCTGGGCCTGGTCGTCTCTGCCGCCGCCTCCGGGGTAAACCTGGGTGTCTCCCTGGTCCTGCGGCGGGCAGCCCGCCGCTACGGATCCATCACCCTGGAGGCCGACGCCCACCACCTGATGACGGATGTGCTCACCACGGCGGGGGTGATTGTCGGGGTGGCCCTGGCCGGCCTGACCGGCTGGCAGCGCCTGGACCCGCTGGTGGCCCTGGCGGTTGCGACCAATATTCTGCTGACCGGCTACCACCTGCTGCGCCGCTCTGCCCGGGGGTTAATGGATGTCTCGCTGCCGCCCTCCGACCTGGAAGCCATCCGGGCGGTTTTGAAACCGTACCAGGCGCAGGGCGTGGTATTTCACGCCCTGAAGACCCGTACCGCCGCCCGACGGGGTTTTGTCTCCATGCACATCCTGGTCCCCGGCGGCTGGAGCGTCCAGCACTCTCACCAGATTGCGGAGCAGATCGCAGCCGAGATCCGCGACCGCCTGCCGCAGATTGAGGTGGTCACGCATGTCGAACCGCTGGAGGACCCCGCCTCCTGGGACGACCCGACCAGCGCCCGGGCCGGTTGAGCCGCAAAACCTCAGGCGGCCTCCACCAGCAGTTCTTCCTCCCAAAATTCCTTGCGCCGCCGGCCCTCGGCGTCCGCCGCTTTGATGGCTGCCGCCACCATCTCCGCGGTCACCGGGAGGGGCTCATTGTAGATGGTCTCTCCTTCGGCGGTCGCCAGCTCGGCGACTTTCATGATCTTCTCGTCGCTGGCGTCTTCCACACCGATCTCGGCCAGGGTGGTGGGCAGGCCCACGTCCTCGCAGAAGGAGTAGACCTGGTCTACCAGCTCCGTCGGCTTACCGGTCAGGAACAGGGAGGCCAGGGTCCCGAAGGCCACTTTCTCTCCGTGGAAGTAATGGTGGGTTTCCTCCAGGGCGGTGAACCCGTTGTGAATGGCGTGCGAGGCCGCCAGCCCGCCGCTCTCGAACCCCAGCCCGCTGAGCAGGGTGTTTGCCTCCACCACACGCTCGAGGGCCGGCACCACTGCGCCCGCTTCGCAGGCGGTCTTGGCCGCCAGGCCGTCCGCCATCAGGGTGTCGAAACACAGCCGCGCCAGGGCGTTTGCGGTCATCGTGCCCACATTTCCGGTCATGTTGGGGGCGTATTTCAGGCGGGCCGATTCAGCCTCGAACCAGGTCGCCAGCGCATCCCCCATTCCGGAGACCAGGAAGCGCACCGGGGCCTGCACCACGATCCTGGTATCCACCAGCACCAGGTCCGGGTTGGTGGGCAGCACCAGGTAGCGCTTGAACTCCCCGCTGGGGGTGTAGATCACCGAGAGGGCGCTGGTGGGGGCGTCGGTGGAGGCGATGGTGGGCACCACTACCACGGGAATACCGCTCTCGTATGCCACGGCTTTGGCCGTGTCCAGCGTTTTTCCGCCGCCCATCCCGATGACCACCTCGCCCTTCGCCTGGCGAACAATCTCGCTCAGCCGCCCGACCTCTTCATCCGAGGCTTCGCCGGTGAACCGCTCCAGGTGATATTCGATGGCTGAAGCCAGGCTTTCCTCGAAGGACGGAAAGAGCTGGTCGGCGACAAAAGGGTCAAGGATCAACAAGGCTTTGCGGCCGAACCTCGCCGCTTCTTTCCCCAGGGTCTTAATGGCGTCATACCCCTGGACATAGCGTCCGGGGAAGATCATTGTGCTCAACATACCCATACCTCCTGTAAACTATTTCAAATTTTCGGTAAAAGACGTATTGGTTGAAAAACCCGCGCAGTTCTCTCCCCGAGCGGCCCAGGACCGCGCTCCGAAAAGCGGCTCGAACTGCGGGTTTATTTACCGCGAGTACGGGACAGGGTGTTATTCGGTTGTTTTGGGCGCCCTGGCACGGGCGCAGCGGCCGGTAACAACCAAATATCTTCCCTGAATTCCTGATCCCGCACTGAGGTTATTTATGGTGCTCGCGTTCGTAGGCCATGGCCTCGGCTTTATTTTTGTGGATCGTTCTGTCCGGATGCTCGGGCGGGGTGTAAAGGGTGTACAGCTTGAGGCTGTCGCTGTTCGAGGTGTTGATGATATTATGTTCCGTGCCTGCCGGGATGACTACCGCCGAACCATCCTCCAGGTCGATCTTCTGCCCGTCCAGCACAGCCTGCCCCCTGCCACCCTCTACCCGGATAAACTGGTCAATATCATCGTGCGTTTCCTGCCCGATGTCCTCGCCGGGTTTTAACGACATCACCACAAGCTGGCTGTGCGGCCCGGTGAACAGGACCTCCCGGAAATACTCGTTTTCCAGGCTTTTCTTCTCAATATTCGTATGAAATCCAGCCATATATTTCCTCCTGTTTGCGCTGAATACCCTGTACCCAATCTGCCCCATAGGCTCTTAAAAACCAACTGCCATCCCCCCATATTCATTTTTGAGCAAGCCCCTATCATCCCCTCGGATCGAGAGTGGTTTTGATTCTACACGATATAGTATTTTGGGCTGGCAGGGATGGGGTGGCGCGGCTCCTCCCAGACAGGGGCGTTTCATGCCGGAGCGCCTGCCAGCGAAGATCCTGTTTCTTTTTCTAACAAAAAACTAACGCGTATGGAGCAGTGATGAATTAAAATAACG
The DNA here is from genome assembly GCA_023395675.1 of Chloroflexota bacterium. Classification (GTDB taxonomy): domain Bacteria; phylum Chloroflexota; class Anaerolineae; order Anaerolineales; family UBA4823; genus JAEWYL01. The sequence goes on from JAEWYL010000023.1 coordinate 6,777, forward strand.
TGTGTATAGGATATGAAACCATTATCCCGTACGCGCGATAAAATTGTTTTTTGAAGCTGTGCGTCCCCTCCCATCATCAAGGGGCGGAACCTGTTGTAGATATTCTCAAAATTCGGTTCTCTTTACTTGAGCCAGAGAGCGTCCGGTAACTCTCCCCACCCCCGGCTCATGGGGCGGGGGTATCCGTGATTTTCCCCGGCCTCACAGGGCAGGCTGCAAGGCGCGAGGAAAGAGACTACCCTGCAGTAGCGAACGTGCTGGAAAACATCGTAAAAGCGCAGCAATCTCGAAGAAAGGCGAGTTATTCTATGCTGCAGAGGAGCGCTCCTCTGCAGCATAGAATAACCCCATTTAGGAATATTATTTATGCATGATTTACCCCTGTTAATTAATATTACCCTGGCTCTGGTAGTGGCGTTCATTGGCGGTATCCTTGCCCGCCGTGTCGGCCTCCCGACCATCGTCGGGTATCTGCTCGCCGGGATTTTTATCGGCCCCTTTACGCCCGGTTTTGAAGGCGACGTAGAGACCATCCAGCAGCTGGCTGAGCTCGGCGTAATCTTTCTGATGTTTGGGGTTGGCCTGCACTTTTCCTTTAACGACCTCTGGCGCGTGCGGGATATCGCCGTCCCGGGCGCGCTGATCCAGACCGCCATCGCCACCCTGATCGGGTTCGGCCTGACCCAGCTCTGGGGCTGGTCCATCACCGCCGGGATCATCCTCGGGCTGGCGGTCTCCGTCGCCAGCACGGTGGTGCTGCTGCGCGGGCTGATGGACAATTCGCTGCTGAACACTTCACACGGGCAGGCGGCTGTAGGCTGGCTGGTGATGGAGGATATCCTCTCCGTACTCATCCTGGTGCTCATGCCGGCCCTGGTCCAGAATTCCGCCGGGTTCGACTGGCGCTCCCTGGCGCTCACCCTGGTCAAAGCGGCGGCCTTCGTGGCGATTATGTTCTTCGGCGGGGTGCGGCTGATCCCCTGGCTGCTCGAGCGCATCGCCCACACCCGCTCCCGGGAGCTGTTCATCCTGGCGATCCTGGCCATCACCCTGGGGACGGCGATGGGCGCCTCCGAGCTCTTCGGCGTCTCGCTGGCCCTGGGCGCTTTTGTGGCCGGCGCGATCATCAGCCAGTCTCACCTCAGCCATCAGGTGGGGGCGGACGTATTCGCCTTCCGGGAGGCGTTCTCGGTCCTGTTCTTCGTCTCTGTGGGCATGCTGGTCAACCCTTCCTTCCTGGTGCAGAACCTGGGCCAGGTGGCCACGCTGACCGGGCTGGTCGTGGTTGGCAAGTTAATCATTGTGATCCTGATGGGCCTGTTGTTCCCCAGGCCGGCGCGCACCTTTTTGGTGATCGCCGTGGGGTTGAGCCAGATCGGCGAGTTCTCTTTTATCCTCGGGCAGGGAGGCCTGTCGCTGGGCCTCCTGAATTCGAACCAGTACTCCCTCATCCTGGCCGCCTCCCTGATCTCGATCACCGCCAACCCGTTCATGTACCGGCTGCTGCCCTGGCTGGAGAGGATGCTGAGACGCGTGCCGGGTTTCTGGCAGAAGCTGCAGTCCAACCGGCCGCTGCCTGAGCTCGACGAACAGAAGCTGGTGGACCACGTGGTGATTATCGGCTATGGGCGGGTCGGGAAGCACCTGGTGGAGGTGCTCCTCTCCCTCGACATTCCGATGCTGGTGATCGAGTCGAATGTGGAACGGGTGGAGATGCTGAACGAGAAGAATATTGCCACCCTGTACGGCGACGCGGCGAACTCGGAGGTGATTACCCACGCGCACCTGGAGCGAGCCCGGGCGCTGATCGTGACCGTTCCTGAAGAGAGCGCCACGGCGATGATCGTCGCCTCCTCCAAAGCGCTGAATCCGGACCTGCGCCTGATCGTGCGCGCGGCCTCCGAAGAGGGGGTGCACCACCTGGCCTCTCTGGGGGCGGAGCACGTCGTCCATCCGGAGCTGGAGGGCGGTCTGGAGATGGTGCACCACACCCTGCTGCTGTTGGGCTTTCCGCTGCGCGAGGTGCACGAGTATTCCGAGTCTGTGCGCCGTGACCGCTATGATATCCAGATCAATTCCAGCGACGAGCACCGCTCCCTGCACGATTTGCTGATTGCGACGGACAGCATCGAGATCTCCTGGGTCGTTCTGAACGAGAACAGCCCGCTGACCGGGCTCAGCCTGGCGGAGACCAATATCCGCTCTCAAACCGGGGCCTCGGTGGTGGCTTTGATCCGGGACAACCACCTGATCGCCAACCCGAAATCCCATACCGTATTCCTGGCCGGAGACCGGGTCGGCCTGATCGGAGAGCGCGAGCAGATCGAGGGTGCGAGAAACTGGCTGCTGCAAGAACTTAAACCGGAGGACGCCCAGGACATCGTCGGTCAGAGCCACAGTCCGGGCAGCGCGCCGGCCGCATGAGAATGCGATGGGCAGACTGCCCGCCGCCTGCCGTGCAGGCCTGGGGCTGCCTAAAAGTCCACAGGAAGAAAAATACAATCCTCTCTGTGGGGGCCGAGCTTAGCTCAGCCCCCACAGAGAGGACTGAATAGTTTTTTTTCAGGGTTTTCAAACCCTGGAGAAGCCCTGCAGCGGACAGGCTTGATATTCTACCGTCCAGACGGTATAATTTAACCGTTCCCAGTGCGTGTCCCAAAAGCGAGGTGATCATGACAGCCAATATTTATATTACGCAGAACGATTACGACAAAATCCGCGACTTGCTGCGCGAGGCGGAGAGCACCACCTACCGGGGAAGCGCGTATATCCGCAAGTTGAGGGAAGAGCTGGGAAGGGCGAAAATTGTAGCCCCTCAGGAGATCGCGCCGGACGTCATCACCATGAACTCCACTGCCACCCTGCTGGATATGGAAACCCAGGAGGAGATGGTGCTGACCCTGGTATTTCCCGACCAGGCCGACGTGGAGAAGGGCCGTATCTCTGTGCTCGCGCCCATCGGCGCGGCGATGCTGGGCTACCGGGTAGGCGATACGTTTAACTGGGAGACGCCCGGGGGTGTTCGCACGCTGCGGGTCGAGCACGTGCTCGAGCAGCCGGAGGCCTCCGGCGATTACTCCTGAGCGGCGGTCGCCAACCGTTCTTATTCAAAACATATCTCAAGTTAAATCCAGGGCGAGAGGCAAAAATGCGGCGCTTAACGTCGCATTTTTGCCTCTCGCTTCTCATTAATACCGGGGGATAGGGTTGAGCTGGTGAGGAGGCGCAGCCCAATAACCTCATCAAACAAAATTCACCCGTTCAGCGAGAAAATCCCTCATTCCGGCTGGCCGCCGCGGTGAAGTTTGTACTTCTCCGGCACCGGGATGCCCCCCTCCCAGACCACGTGCCGGAATTCGTCCGGCGAGGTGTTTCCCTCGGAATTGATGAGCAGGATCTGCGATTCGGGGCCAAGACCCAGGCTCTCGCGCAGTTCCCGGGCCGGGGGGTACTCCATGATATAGGTCAGGGCTCCCAGGGTCACCGCGCCGGATTCACCCGAGACGATGAACGGATCCCCTCGCAGCGGCACGCCGTACACGCGCATCCCCTTGGCGGCCACGTAGTCGGGGCAGACGGCGAAATAATCTGCGCATTCCTGCAGCACCTTCCAGGCCAGCGGGTTAGGGTCGCCGCAGGCCAGGCCCGCCATAATCGTGTCCAGGTCCCCGCCCACGCTGTGGGGCCTGCCGTCGCCCGCCTGGGCCGAGGCGTACAGGCAGGCAGCCCGGGTCGGTTCGACCACCATCGAGAGGGGCCGGTCATTCCCGAACAGGTTATCGTAAAACCCGATGGCGGAGGCGGCCAGCGAGCCGACCCCGGCCTGCACGAAGATATGCGTGGGCCGGCTCAAGCCCTGCCCGGCTAACTGCTCCTGGGCCTCGCTCAGCATGGTGGTATAGCCCTGCATGACCCATTTCGGCACATCTTCGTAGCCTTCCCACGAAGTGTCGGAGACCACTTCCCAGCCGTTGGCCTGCGCATCCCGGTACACCTGGCGCACGGCGTCATCGTAGGTGCCGTCCACGATCACCACCCTGCCGCCGTTCTGTTCGATGGCCTGGATGCGCTCGCGCGAGGTGAGCTTGTGGACGTAGATCACCGATTGAAAGCCGATGCGCGAGGCAGACCAGGCCACGCCGCGCCCGTGGTTTCCGTCGGTGGCGGCCGCGAAGACCAGCGGCCCGAGCTTTTCACGCAGCTCCCCGCTCATCAGGTCGGTGATGGGGAGGTTCCTGTCCTCCAGACCCAGGCGCTGGCGGACCAGCTCATAAATGGCGTACGAGCCGCCCAGCACCTTGAAAGAGTTCAGGTCCAGGCGCTCCGATTCATCCTTGACCCAGATCCCCCCCACGCCCAGGCGGGCGGCCAGGTTCGGCAGGGCCTTCAGCGGGCTCATGCGGTAGCCGGGGACCTGGCGGTGAAACTGGCGGATCTTTCTCGGCAGCTCGGGCGGCAGGATTTCCCGGGCCGCCTGGCTCTCACCGGACCTGCGGGAGAGAGAGTTGGCAATCCATTGAATGGGTGATTCTGCTGGCATTCATTTCCCTCATTTGGTTTATGATTGTCCGGAAATGGCGCTCCGGAATGGTGGAATACCCGCTTCCTACGGAAGTGAGCGAGACGGCCGCGCCGCCCCGCTCACGGGAGTATCAGGGATCGGACAATCTTATTTTATACCGTCTGGACGGTATAATTATAACCTACAATTACGACTAAATCGCTCTGCAAAAAGGGGAGCGCCTGCCGGGTAGTATACCCCAGGATGAAGCTTGAGCACCGGTTCAAAGGGAGATGGATGGATGCCAAAATCGGGTGAAATGACGTATCTGGCGATCTTGAATGCCGCCAACCGCATTGTTCAGGAGCGGGGAGTGGAGCGCCTGACGCTGGAGCTGACCGCACAGGAAGCCGGCGTTTCCAAAGGCGGGCTTTTATATCATTTTCCGAGCAAAGAGGCCCTGATCCGGGGGATGATCCGCTACTATCTGGACCGGTTTACGGAGGACTTCAGCGCCGCCGCCCGGGACCAGGGCGAGGGGACCGTGGGCCGCTGGACCCGCTCTTACCTGTACACCACTTCCAACGATTTTCAGCGCACGCCCCGCATGAGCTCGGGGCTGCTGGCGGCGGTAGCGACCAACCCCGCCCTATTGGAGCCCATGCAGGAGACCTTTGCGGAGTGGGTGAAGCTGCTGGAGCAGGATGGGATTGACCCGGCTCTCGCCGCTATCGTGCGCCTGGCTGTAGATGGCCTGTGGCTGGTCGAGCTGTTTGGCCTGGCTTCGCCCGACGCCGGGCGGCGCGCCCAGGTGCTGCAGGCCCTGGAGACCCTGATCGGGATGAATCTTCCTCTATCCAATTTGGAGCAGCCAGGCTACGGGGCGGAAGAACCGCCAGTCCCGGGCGGCGCGGCTGCCCGGGACTGACGGTCTGTTTGAAGCGCGGGTGATTCTGGCCTGAGTTTCAGGCGCTAATAGCGGATCAGGCCGCTGGTCAGCAGGAACAATCCCACGTCCAGCAGGAAAACGATGAAGATCAGCAGCAATGGTTTCCACATGCGCGTGCTCACCTTCAGGATATCGGCATTGAGCCCTACGCTCACCAGGGCAGAAGTAAAGCAGATTTCATAGACTTTACCCAGGCCGGTAGAGAACTCCTTGCTCATGGGGATATACGAGAAAACAAACCCCAGGGCGACAAAGACCAGCAGGTACCAGGGGATGAACACCCGCCGCCGCACCAGGTAGGAAATGATCGGGACTGCCAGGATGAGCAAGGCGATGCGGAAGGATTTCACCGCCAGGCCAAACGCAGCAACTTCTTTGGCCTCATTTGCCAGGGCAGTCTTGACAAAGCCGGTCTGGTGCAGCAGGGCCCCATTTAGCGCGGCGAACTCCATGGGCGGGAGGACAGCCTTGAAGATCAGCCCGAGCAGGGCCGCGCAGATGATGACTACAATGGTGTTGTTCACCAGACCGACCGCGGTGTCGTCCGGCTCGCATTCGGTGATGGGGGAGGTGATGGCGATTGCCGAAGCCCCGCAAACCGCCGAGCCGAAACCAAGCAGGTAGAGCATGCGGTCCTTCAGCCCGAACCATTTCAGCTTCCCGATAAAGTACATGAACACAAAGGTCATGGCGGTGATCAGGGTGACCTGAGCCAGGACCAGTGGGCTGGCAGCCGCAAGGACGTTGATCTGCAGATTCTTACCGTACAGCATGATGCCAACGGGGATCAGGACCGACTGGGCCAAGATGATACCGGGCAGGAAGCGGAAGAACACCTCATCTTTGCGGGCCAGGACGATGCGCACCACCATGCCCAGCACCACGGCCGCCACCAGGGCGTCCAGCCCGCGCACCTGTTGGGATAGGAAGATCGCCGTATAGCCCAGCACAAGCACCAGGACAAAACCCAGCAAGCTCTGTTTAACGATGGCGCCGACTTCACTCCGGCGAATACCGACTCCGTCTCCGAAAAATATGCTCATTGTGCTCATTCTATGCTCTCCTGGATGGTTATTTCAATTCGGCAGGCAGGTCTAACTGGGACTGGGATAACAGCGGTGCTACCGATTGCCGGATCAGGAACATGGCTACTTCCCCTGCCACTTTTTTATACTCCTGGATCAGGCTGGCCAGGTGAGCCTTGCTGGCTCCCGGGGCGACCGTACCGTCATCTTTAACAACCACTCCGGGTACGCGCCGGGCATACCGGACCGCTTTTTCCGATCCGATAATGGTGATCTGCTTTTTGATGATGGCTGTCATCAAATCATTGTATTGAACCATCTTTTTTCTCCATTGAACCTTTTAAGGTGAGGGGTACGCCGCGCATTGGTTTACCGAAAAGTGTGCGCTGGCATCTATATTATGATAATTTTCAATTATGATACAATAAAATGGACATAAAAAGCCGTGAGCTCACCCGCTCGATTGGGGGTGCTTCACGCTGCCAGCGGCAGGGGCAGGCAGAAAAAGGTCTAATAACTTTATTTAATGATTCTAAGAATCAAGCATTGACGGCCTTATCAAACTTGCTACAATAACAAACAATCAAGTATTTCCACAGTACGGGTATTTATTGTTACAGGTTGATTCTCCGTCCCATTTGGGCGGATTGAAAAACCACAAGAAGCACAGCAGCCAGGGAAGATTTCATCGGAGAAGAGCTGCTGTGCTTTCGTCTGGCGGTCAGACGCGGGCTGAAACCGGAGGCCGGACCGCGCGCGCCAGCCACTTACCGGCATCGTAATTCCACTACAGATCCTGGGGGGTCAGGCCGATAAGGAAAGAGATTATGAATAGAAGGATCTTGTCAGACGAGGACGCGCGCTCAAGACCACAAGACAAGATGTCTAAGGATGTCTACCCTGTGGGGCAGCGGGGGGGAGAAAGCGAAATAGAGGAGGCGGTTGCGATCGTCGGGATCGGCTGCCGTTTTCCCGGGAATGCCGGCAGTCCGGCGGATTTCTGGCGCCTGCTGGTTAATCAGGTCAACGCGGTTGGAGAAGTCCCGCCCGAGCGCTTTGATATTGACCGGTATTACCGTCCCGAGACGCCCGCCCCGGGTAAGATCCTCTCCCGTTGGGGCGGTTTCTTAGAGTCCATCGATCATTTCGACGCCGCTTTTTTCGGCATCTCGCCTCGCGAGGCCGAACGGCTGGACCCCCAGCAGCGCCTGCTCCTGGAAGTGGCCTGGGAAGCGGTCGAGGATGCCGGGCAGGTCCCGAACAGCCCCGCTCTGAAACAGGCCGGGGTGTATATTGGCGCCTGGCTGCACGATTACGAAGCGCGGCTGTTTAAAGACCCGCACCAGGCCGATTTCTACATGACCACCGGCGGGGGTGGCTACGCCGCCTCCGGGCGTCTTTCCTATGTACTGGGGGCTGAGGGCCCCAGCCTGACCCTCGACACCGCCTGCTCCTCTTCCCTGGTGGCGGTGCACCTGGCCTGCCAGAGCCTGCGCCAGGGAGAATGCAGCCTGGCGCTGGCGGGTGGGGTGAACGTCATCCTGCAGCCCCATATCTCCATCGCGTATTCGCAATCGAAGATGCTGGCGCCGGACGGGCGCTGCAAGTTTGGCGACGCGGCCGCCGACGGCTACGTCCGCAGCGAAGGCTGCGGGGTGGTGGCGCTGAAACCCCTGCGGGCAGCCCTGGCGGAAGGCGACCGCATTTACGCCGTCATCCTGGGCAGCGCCGTGAATAACGATGGGCGCAGCAGCGGCTATTTGAGCACCCCCGCCAGGGCCGGGCAGGAGGCGCTCCTGCGCCGGGCCTATGCCGCGGCGGGGGTCTCCCCCGGGCAGGTCCAGTACGTGGAAGCGCACGGCACCGGCACCCGCGCCGGGGACCCGGTGGAGATCGAGGCGCTCGGGAACGTGCTGCAGGAGGGCCGCCCAGAGGGGCAGGTCTGCCGCATCGGCTCGGTCAAGACCAACCTCGGCCATACAGAGGGGGCGGCGGGCGTCGCCGGGTTAATTAAGGTCGCCCTGTCTCTCCACCACCGCGTGCTCCCCCCCAGCCTGCATTTTCAGGAGCCCAACCCCGCCATCCCCTGGGAGAGGCTCCCGGTGCGGGTGCAGGACCGCCTCACCCCCTGGCCCGAACACTCCGGGCCGGCTCTGGCCGGGGTGAGCGCGTTCGGGATCGCGGGGACGAACGCCCACGTGGTGCTCAGCGAGGCCCCGTCTGCGGCGCAGGGGTCGCGCAGGCCGCTGCCGGGCGGCCGGGCCGCTTACCTCCTGCCGCTCTCGGCCCATTCACCCGAGGCTCTGACCGGCCTGGCCGCCGCTTACCGGGACCTGGCTGCTTCGGAGGAGGCCGCGCCGCTGCACGACCTGGCCTACACCGCCTCCGCCCGCCGCACCCATCACAATTATCGCCTGGCGCTGGCGGCCGCTTCCCTGCCGGAACTGGAGCAGGCGCTGGCCTCCGCCCTGGAGGAGGGGATCACCCCGGAAGATGCCGGGGAGCGCGCCCGGCGCAAGATCCTGTTCCTCTTCCCGGGGCAGGGCGGGCAGTGGGTGGGCATGGGGCGGCAGCTGCTGGACGTGGAGCCCGCTTTCTTCCAGGCCCTGTCGCGCTGCGAAGAGGCCCTGCGCCCGCACACGGGTTGGTCGCTGCTGGATTTGCTGCACCGGGCCAGCGAGGAGCAGCTTGAGCGGATTGACGTGGTCCAGCCGGTGCTGTTCGCCGTTCAGGTGGCGCTGGCGGAGCTGTGGCGCTCCCTGGGGGTGGAGCCTGACGGGGTGGTCGGGCACAGCATGGGCGAGGTGGCCGCGGCGGTGGTCGCCGGAGCGCTGGACCTGGATCAGGCTGCCAGGGTGATCTGCCTGCGCAGCCGCCTGATGAAGCAGGTGAGCGGGAAGGGGGCCATGCTGGTGGTGGGCCTCGACCTGGAGCAGGCCCGGGCTGAGATCGAGCCCTACCGCGAGCGAGTTTCCGCCGCGGTCAGCAACAGCCGGAGCTCCACCGTCCTCTCCGGCGACCCCGAAGCCCTGGCCGAGCTGGCCGCGCGGCTGCAGGGGCGTGGGGTTTTCTGCCGTCCGGTAAAAGTGGATGTGGCCTCCCACAGCCCGCAAATGGAGCCGCTGCGGCCCGAACTGGAGCGCGGCCTGGCCGGCCTGCAGCCCCGCCCCGCCGGAGTTGCGTTCTACTCCCCGGTCACCGCCGGTATTCTCCCCGGAGAGCGGCTCACCCCCGAATATTGGGGCAGCAACCTGCGCCAGCCGGTGCTCTTCTCCGGCGCGCTGGAGCGAGCCCTGGCGGATGGGATGAACACCTTCATCGAGATCAACCCCCACCCGCTCCTGCTCGGCCCGGTACAGCAGGTCGCCCGTGACTGCGGGCAGGAGGACTGCCTTACCCTGCCCTCCATGCTGCGCGAAGAGGACGAGGAATCCGTGCTCCTGCGCTCGCTGGGCGACCTCTACCAGTCCGGTTACGAGGTTTCCTGGGACCGGTTCTTCCCGTCTGGGGGCAGGGTGGTGACCCTGCCGGCTTATCCCTGGCAGCGCAGCCGCTACTGGTTCGATGCGCCGGGCGGCGAGCAAGGGCCCGGCGAGCTGCCGCCCAGCACAGACCTGCCGGGCGAACCGGTGCCGCTGTCCGGCCCGGCCCGGCAGTACGCCTGGGACCTGCGCCTGGACCCGGGCCGCTTCCCCTGGCTTTTTGACCACAGCCTGCACCGGGCGCCGCTCCTCCCGGCCTCCGCTTTTCTGGAGATCCTGCGCTCCGCCGCGCGCCAGGTTTTCGGCGACCGGCCTCTCTGTCTCTCCGGGGTGCGTTTTGTCCAGGCGCTGTACCTCTCCGAAGAGGGGGAGGCGCCCTGGGTTCAGACCAGCCTGGCCGCGGACGGCTCCGGCGGTTTCACCTTCCGCATCTCCACCCGGAAGAAAGAGGGCTGGGTCCTGCACGTCAAAGGCACGCTGCGGCCGCTGGAGGCGGGCCCCACGCTCCCGGCCCGCCCGCGGCCGCCGGAGTTGTCGGAGGGAGGCCCCGCTCCCATGCCCGGCGAGCAGTTCTACGCCAGGCTTGAGAACGGCGGCATTACCTATGGAGAGGCCTTGCGCTCCCTGGAGGGCCTCTACCGGAGCGAAAGCGGCGCGGCGGCGGTGCTGAAAGCAGAGCCGTCCGTCCCGCTCCTGCTGGACCCGCTCTTTCAGCTCACCACAGCCGCGTACCTGGATTCTCTCCAGGACGGTGAAGCGCCGGCGATGCCGGCCCGGCTGGACGAACTGGTGCTTTATTCCGCGGAAGACCCGGCGGGCTGGTGCGCGGCCCGGGAGATCCGGCCTCAGGCGGGCGGGTACCGCATTGAGAACCTGGCCCTTTACAGCGCCTCCGGCCTCCCGCTGGCCGCGGCGCGCGGCCTGAGCCTGGTGCGGCCCGGCAAAGGCGGTACGGACCTGGCTGGCTCGCTTTACACCCTGCGCTGGGAACCGGCTGAACCGGCGCCGGTCCCTGACCCGCAGCCCGGCCTGTGGCTGTTCTTCGAAGACCGGCAGGGCTACGCGGCCGCAATTGCCCGGCGCCTGCCGGAAGCCGGGATCCGCCCGGTGCTGGTCTCGCCGGGTGGCGGGTACGAGCGCCAGGGCGAGGACTGCTTCACCCTGCGTCCGGAGCGCGGGGAGGACCTGCGCCGGCTGCTGGCAGAGCTGGAGAGCGGGCCTCTGCCGCTGCGGCGGGTGATTTACGGCTGGAGCCTGGACGTCCCCGGCGGGCTGCCTCTCCCGCAGGCTTTCGAGCCGCTGCTGGAGTCCGGCCTCCGCCCCCTGCTGGAGCTCCTGAAGGCCTCCGGCCAGTCCAACGCCGCGCAGCCGCCGCGCCTGTGGCTGCTGACCCGGGGGGCTCAGGCCGTCGAGCCCGGCTCCGGGGTCTGGTCTCCCGCCCAGGCTGCGTTCTGGGGTCTGGGCCGTGTGATTGCGGCCGAGCAGGGGGAGAACTGGGGCGGGCTGATTGACCTGGAACCCGACCTGCCGCCGCAGGTGGCGGCCGGGCTGGTCTTCAACGAATTGGCAGGGCCGGGCGAGGAGGACCAGGTGGCTTTCTCGGGCGGCCGGCGCCATGTGCTGCGCCTGGAGCGCCTGGCGCAGAGCCCGGCGGCAGTCCCTTACCGCTGGGACCCCGGGGCGGCCTATCTGATCACCGGCGGGTTGGGCAGCCTGGGCCTGGAGACGGCGCGCTGGATGGTCACTCAGGGAGCGCGGCACCTGATCCTGGTGAGCCGCACGCCCCTGCCGCCCCGGCAGGAATGGTCCCGCGTGGCGCCGGGGAGCGAGGCCCACCGGCGCATCCAGGGCATCCGGCAGTTGGAAGCCCTGGGGGCCGATATGCACCTCCCGGCGCTGGACGCGGCCGACCCGGCCCAGTTGGGGGCCTTCTTAAACCGCTACCGGGAGGAGGGCTGGCCCCCGATCCGGGTCGTGGTGCACGCGGCCGCCGAGGTGCGAGATGCGCTGCTCTCCGAGCTGGAGGAGGAGGATTTCCGCCGGGCGCTGCGGCCCAAGGCTCTGGGCGCCTGGGAGCTCTACCGGCTGCTGCCGGAGCTGGACTTTTTCGTCAGCTTCTCCTCCATCGGCTCCTTCCTGGGGCTGGTCGGGCAGGGCGCATACGCCGCCGCCAACTGCGTGCTGGACGCCCTGGCGCTCGAGCAGCGCGCCGCAGGGCTGCGGGCGCTGAGCGTAAACTGGGGGGTCTGGACCGGGCTGGGGCTGGCGCTCACCCCCGGGGGCCGGCGCACCCTGCAGTATCTGGAGGCGCAGGGTCTCTCCGGCTTCTCCCCGGACTTCGCCCTGGAGGCGCTGGAAAGCCTGCTGGCGCGCCCGGACGGCGACCTGCCCGGCCAGGCGGCGCTGCTGCCCGCCGATTGGGAGCAGTTCCGCGACGCGCAGCCGGGCGGGCGCATCCCGCCCCTGCTGAAGAACCTCCTGGCGCAGGCCGCCCCCGAGAACGGCAGGGCGGCATGCCCTGGGACGGGCGGCCCTGCCCCGGATGCCGCCCTGGAAATTCGGGCCGCAGGCGGCAAAGAAGCGCAGCTCGCCGCCCTGACCGGCTACCTGCAGAACAAACTGGCGCAGATCCTGCGCATGCCGGCCGCCCAGATCAAGTTCTCGCGCCCCCTGGGTTCGCTCGGGCTGGATTCGTTGATGGGGGTGGAGCTGCGCAACCAGATCCAGGCCGATCTCGGCCTGCAGCTCTCGG
>JAEWYL010000040.1 GCA_023395675.1 Chloroflexota bacterium
CCAAATTCGCCATACCGCCAACCTGTGACGGCCGGGAAAAGCCGGGCCTTCACAGGTTGTTCTTTTTTCCTTTTGCGCCGGGCAGCCGGCGGGGATCCGCAGGATATCCGAGCGGGCGGGGCGGATTTTACAATAAATTGTGACAAAACCCTGCCGCCCCGTCTGATTTCTTTGAATTTATTAGAAACCCTTTGAATCGTGCGATATATTGTTGACAGTCAGGCAATTGTTATGTATTATGGACATGTCTTTGCAGAAATGCAAAGTCGATGCAGAACCCGACTAATCCTGACCCAGTACAACTGAATCCGGGAGAGGCCCGCCCTACTCCCCCGCGGCGCCGGTGCGCCGCCCATCACCGCCGTGGGAGTCAGCCCGACTTCCGAGGAGTATTTGCGTCGTCTCTGTCTCGCAAACAGAAAAGCCCCAGCAAGGGCAAGTTGCCGGGGCGAAGGACAAAGGCTGGCACGATCACCAAACCCTTTGTGCTGCTGTGATTATGCCAGAAGCCGCCTCCTTTTGCAATACCTCAATATCCTATCAGCTTTGTAGCTTTCAAGGAGATTACGATGCGCAAGCTCTGGAAACCCCTCCTGCTTCTGGCCGCGATCGCCATCATGGGCATCGGCATGCTCAACACCGGCGCCTGGTTCACCGATATTGACAATACCGCTACTGGTTCCATCAAGGCTGGCACCCTGGAACTGAAAGACGAAGGTTTCACCACATTTAATATTGGCACGATCCAGAACATGGCCCCCGGGGATGCTCTGCCTCCCGTGACGATTACCATCGAAAACGTCGGCACCCTGCCCCTTGGGTGGTTCGGCAACCTGGTGATTGGCAACAGCGCTTTGAAGGACGTCATCTACATCAAGAGCGCAACGATGCAGTTCTTGAAACCGGATGGTACTCCCTGGGAGCCTACCGACAATTTCATCGTAAACGGCTTGGGTTACACCAAGAATGGTGCGAACACCCTAGCCACTCTGGCTGCTTTTGATGGGAATGGTGGAATGGCCCCCGGCATTCTTCCCGATCGGCCGGAGCACATGGGCGCCCTGAATCCGGGATATAAGTACCTGCTCACTTACGAATTCGCTTTCCTGGAAACTGCCGGGAATGAGTACCAGGGTGCAGGCCCCCTGACAATCAGCCTCAAGGTCGATTCCATGCAGTTGAATAAAGGCGCTCTGGAAGCTTTCCACAGTACTGCTGACAATCACCTGAACTGGATGAATCAGCAGCTCGACAAGCAGCCGCTGCCATAAGGTCCGGCTAATCAGGTAGTTCCTTACTGACGACGGAGAGGGCAGCCCCCGGTTTCCCGCAGGCTGCCCTCTCCTCCCCATCCTCTCGTCTCCTTCAACCCCAGACACCCAATGAAACTCCTGCAGAAAGCCCTCTCCCTGCTCAGCACCCTCTTCGTCCTGCTCCTGGTCTTCCTGGCCTACGGCTCGGTGGGGAACCGCTGGTACCGGGTGATCGCCGTGGACGGCAACTCCATGTCGCCCACCCTGTGGTACGGCGACATGATCCTGATCACCCCCCCGCCCGAGGAGGTCCCCCCGGACTCGATCGTGGTGATGAGCGTCGAGGGCAGCCTGGTGACCCACCGCCTGCTTGGCTACGACGAGAGCGGGCGGCCCATCACCAAGGGCGACGCCAACGAGAGCATTGACCAGTACAACAACCCGAACCTGCGCATCGTGGGCCTCTGCCGCCTGCGCCTGCCCGGCTTCGGTTACCCGCTGCTCTACCTCTCCCGGCTCACGGGCCGGGCCTGACCGCCAGACCTTCATACAGGGACGCCGATGCTGAGACGACGAAAAACCCTGCTCCTGATCCTCATCGCAGTCCTGTCCTTCGGGGCCATGTCGTTCGGCCTGGTGACCAGCGGCGCCTGGTTCACCGACTCCGCCGCCGCATCCGGCGCCATCCTCATCTCCGGCTCGCTCGACCTGCACGTCACCGGGGGCCCGCTGCGGGCGAACGATCTGGAGCCCTCGCAGGAGTACACCCTGCTGGGCGAGTTCTGCAACGAAAACACGGGCAGCACCCCGCTGAAGTACCGTGGGCGCTTCGAATCGCCCCAGCCCATCTCCCACGACCTGCTGAAATATTTGAATATGCGCGTGGAGCGCCGGGAGAACGGCTGGGAGCTCTTGCAGGAGATTTTAGGGAACCCGCCCGTGGAGACGGAAGGGCTCCCGTTCTACTTTAAGACCCCGGAACAGGACCCCGGCGTCCAGATCCACCACGTGGTCTCCGGCAGCCTCACGCCCGGCGGGCGCGACTGCTACCGCCTGTCGGTGCGGTTGGACCCCGACACGCCGGACGAAATCCAGGGCAAATCGGTCCAGTTCTTCCTCCACCTGGAAGCCACCCAACCCGAGAACCCGGGCTGGGAGTAGACCCGCCTGACTGGCCGGGAAGGCGCGCAGCGATTGAAGATGAAAACGCTCGCTAAAAGCCTGGGGCTCTTCATCAAAGCCGGCATCCTCCTGCTGGCGCTGTTCGCGCTCTTCATATTCTACGGCAGCCTGCCCAACCGCTGGTACCACAACCTGTATATCAGCAGCGGGAGCATGGCCCCCACCATCCGCCCGGGGGATATGATCGTCATCACCCCCCCGCCCGCGGTGCTCAAGCCGGGCATGATCCTCACCCTCTCGGTCAACGGCAGCCTGGTCACCCACCGCCTGGTGGGGTTCAGCGAGTACGGCGAGCCGGTCACCCGCGGGGACGCGAACACGGCGGAGGACGATTGGGGCGAGGCCCGGGTCACCATCGTGGGGGTCTACCGGGCGCGCCTGCCCTTCCTGGGCCGCCTGGCCGGTCTGGCGGGGCGGCTGTTCCGGGCGGACTTCTCCGGGGCGTGGTTCTCGGAAACAGAAACGCTGGCGGCGGAGCTGGGCGCGGGCGAGGCCTGGAGCACCCCCGAGCCGACCCCGGACCCGGTCAACCTGCGCGGAAACCTGTACATTCTCCCCTTCAATAAAGAGCACCGCGCCGGGCTGGACATCCGCCTGTGCCTGCTCAACAACGGCGGCGCCCGGGTGGAGGGGCTGAACGCCTTCCACCGCCTCCTGGTACAGGATACGAACTGGCAGTACCAGGAGGTGGTCGCCGAGCTGCTCGATATGAGCGCCCGCCCGGCGCTGGAGGTGGGCGAGGAATACTGCTACAAAGACCGCTCCCTCTTCCAGCCGCTGGAGGGGGGCCTGTACCGGGATGAGATCCAGGTCTACGTCCTGCCTCCGGACGGCGCCCCGCCCGCTCCGGGCGACCCCATCCCGGTGGCCCTCGAGCTGGCGCTGGACTTTGTCTTCCCCGCCCTGCAGACCCCCGCGCCCGCCCTGGACCTGCTGCCCACCCCGCCGGAGACCGGCGCGCCCTTTGCCGAGCCGGTGCGCGGCCTGGACCGCATCGCCACCCCCACCCCGACCCCATTCCAGCCGGCCGCGCCCACAGCCGCCGCGAGCGAGGTGCCGCCCACGGCGGAGCCCACCGGGACCGGCGAAGCGACCCCCACCTCCACCCCCGGCGCGGAGCCCACCGCGGCGGCAGCCCTGCCGCCCACCGCCACCCCGACCCCGAGCCCGACCCCTGGCCTCGAAGCCGGCTGTGTCTTCCCCGCCGGCCGCTGGCTCGAGCATCCCGACGCCTGGGGGCTGGAGCGCTTCGAATGGGGTGAGGAGGGGATGGACAACCGGGAGGCCTTCGAGCTGCTGGACCGGGACCTGCCGGTGGAGGGGAATCTGCGCCTCGCCCAGGCTCTGCTCGTCACAGAGCTGAACTTCGCCCGCGGGGCTGCCGTCCCCGCGCTGCTGCCCGACCTCAGCGCCGCCCGGGCCTGGTTCAGCGATCACCCCATGGGCGAGCCGCTCGGCGAAGCGGATACTGCCCGGGCGGAAGAGCTGGCCCTGCCCCTGGAGCGCTACAACCAGGGGCTGTCCGCCCTGCCGCTCTGCCCCGGGTGGGAGCCCACCCACACCCCTTCCCCAACCCTGACCGGCACGGCGGCCGCCACAGTCACGCC
>JAEWYL010000078.1 GCA_023395675.1 Chloroflexota bacterium
TGAAGGCGCCGCCAGCTTTCGAACACCTGCGCTCTCCTCTACCTGGGTACCTGAGTTTATTATATTGCCTGATCGAAACAAACGTCATGCGTAAAAGATCACATCCGTAATATGACTATACTCCTCCGATTTTAACAGTATTTGGGGCGACCGGCCCGTGGGGAAAATCGCGGGAGAGTGAGGCGCGGGCGCACTCCGCTCTCACCCTCCCGCCGAAGATTCTTGCTGCAGCGAAAGAGCCGCAGCGCAAAGCCGGGGTCACACGCTCTCGAAACACCAGGCAGGGGCCGCGGAGCGGATCAGCGGGAGCGGCTGCATCACCGGAAGCAGCGCTTTTCCGGCTGCCAGGGTCAGCACATAATCGCTCCAGGGCCGCCACCAGCCCACCCAGAAAAAGCGCTCGCCTCGCGGCGCGCCGGCCACCAGAGCCGGTTCCAGGTCAATGAAGAAGGGCTGCCATTCTTCCTGTTCCTGATATGCAGGATCAATGCCACATCTCACCCCGGCGGTGTCCACCGTCAGGCCTCGCCGCAGCGCCTTGAGCACCGCCTCCTTCCCGCTCCAGACGGCCGTCACGTATGTTTCTCGCAGCTCTCGCGGCGCCCGGTCGAGCCTGTCCTGCTCGTCCCGGGTGAAGTAATCCGCCGCGAAACCCCGCGGGCGCGGTTCCACCCGCTCCATATCCGCCCCGATGCGCCATCCGGGTTCATCGGTGATGGCGCAAAAAGCGGCCCCATGCGAGTGGCTGATCGAGAGGCTGCGGAACGCGGGCAGGGGCAGCCCGCGCCCCGCCAGCCCCGAAAGTTCTACCAGCGGCGCGCCGTCCGGCGCTCTCCGGATCTGCAAACAGTCCAGAGGGAGCTCCACCCCGGTCATTTGCAAGACATAATCCTGCAGCAGCAGCTTGGCCGTCCAGCGCCCGAGCAGCCACTCCCGGCGGCGTTTTTCGAAGCGGAACGAGCGCCACAGCGCCGTTTCTGCTGGGCTGAGCAGATTGGGGGGGAGCTCTCCCCCGGGCGTTTCGGAGAGATCCTGAAACCGGCGCACCAGGTAGGATATCATGTGGTCACAAACCCCGTCTCGACCGGCAGCGGGGTGGTGCGGTAGCCGGTCAACTCCAGATACACCTCGCCCTCACCGTCCACCACGCAGGCATCGAAGCCTGCCTCTCCTCCCCTGGCATGGACCAGGGCGCACAGGGTTTGGGCAGGGTCCTCGGGCAGGCGGTAGACCTGCAGCGAGTCCACGTGGGCCGGCAGCGCCAGCGCCCCGCGCATGTAGATTTCCCACACCCCGGCAGTCTGGAAGCAGAGCTCCACCAGGCGGGGGGCGATCAAGGCTGCGCTCCCGGCGGGATAGAGGTCGGGGGGCAGGTCCGCCGCCAGCTCGCCAACGGCCGTCTCGCCGTAGAAGCGCACGCCCGCCAGCACCCGGTAGGCCGGGCCGTGGAAGAAGACCTGGTAGATCTTCTCGGCGGGAAGATAGATTTCCTCCTCTCCCTGTGCTAGGAGCTCTACCCTGGGCGGCAGCGGGAGCTTGCCGGTCAGGCTGACTTTGCCCTTGAAATGCAGCTTCTCCTGTACCGGCAGGCCCTTCTTTGCCGGGCGGGTGAAGGTCCGCAGTTCGGCCTCCAGCGCCAGGTTCTCGCCCCGCACGAGCACCCGCCCGCCGAGATGCAATGTTTGCGGCTGGCTGCGGTAAAACTTCACCGGGCGCAGGAAATCAACCGCCTCCAGGCGGAACACTCCGCCGCCCTCCGCGCCGGCCCCGCCGGCCTCGAGCGCAAGCTGTGCCAGCTCGGCAAAGGCTTCCATGCCCATCACCCCGGGCAGCAGCGGCGTCCCCTCCATGGCGTGGTCGGAGAGGAACGGCTGGACGCAGGGGTCGAGCTCCGTCACCACCTCCAGACCCGTATGCACCCGGGAAGCCCTGACCTCTCCCACCATGACCAGGGGAGGGGTTTTCTCCTCCAACCAGGTTCGCGCCCGGGCAGGCTCCAGCCCGCCCCCCTCAGCCTCTTCCATCAGGATCCCGAGCTGCCCGGCGACGAGGATTTCGCCCCGGGAGCCGCCGGAGAGCAGTTCCCGGCGCACCACCGGCGCGCCCACCTCCAGCGGCAGCATATCAATCCCGGCCGCTTTCATGATCTTCGGGATCGAACCCCGGGTCGCCATCCCGGCCCCGCTCCAGGCGGTCCAATCCAGCGCCAGGGCGCGGGTCTCCGGCCTCCAGGACGCCAGGCTGCAGGCCAGCTTGCACAGGAAGTCGTTGGCGGCTGAATAGTCACACTGACCGGCATTCCCGAAGCGGCCCGCGACCGAGCTGAACAGCACCAGGGTGTGCACCGGCATTTCTCCGGCGGCCTGCAGCAGGCTGACGGCCCCTCCCGCTTTGACGTCGAAGACCAGCTCGAACTGTTTTGGCTCTTTCTCCGCCAGGCCGCGGCTGATCTCGACCCCTGCGGCATGGATCAGGACGTCAATCCGGCTCTCTCGCTGCCGAAGGTCGTCCAGCGCGGCCTGCACGGCCTCTGCCTGGAGCAGATCCACCGCATAGTAATGGGCCTGGCCCCCCGCAGCCTCCACGGCCTGCAGCGCGCCCAGCAGGGCCTCCTGCCGTTCGATCTCCAGGATGCGCTTCTCCACCTTGACCGGGGTGAGCTTCTCCCCGGCGGCCTGGGCCGCCTCGATGAGGTGGTTTTTCAGCGCCTCGCGGCCCCGGCGGAAAAGAGCGATCTCCTCGCTCTCTGGGTCCGGCTGGGGGATGAGGTCCAGCAGGTAGAAACGACCCCCGCTGGCGGCCGCCAGGTCTTCGATCACAGCCCGGGTCACGCCGCCTGCCGCACCCGTAACCAGGAACACGCTCTCCGGGCCCAGTTCCAGCCCCGGAGGCTCTACAGGCGCAGCCCGCTCCTCAAGGGTGACAGCCCAGCGCTGCCCCTTGCGGTAGCCCACCTCGTACACACCCGGGTCATGCAGGCTCTCATTCACCAGCAGCGCGGCGATCTCCTGCGGCGAGTGTTCCTCCAGCGAGAAATCCACTGCTTTGACCACCGGCCCCGGCTGCTCGCGATGGTAGGCTTTGGTAAAGCCGGTCACCGCCCCGCCCAGGGGGGCCGGGCACCCTTCCGGTCCGTACCCGTGCCTGCCGCCAAGCCCGGTGGCTGATATCAGGAATGGAACCTGCGCGCCCGCCTGCAGCAGCGCGCGCAGCGCCCGGTGCAGGTTCTTCACCCGCTGCCGGCTAAGCGCCTGCCATGCCTCCCGGTCCATTTCATTCAAGGAAGGCTCCGCGGCCAGCGCGGGCAGCCAGTACAGGCCGTGGACGGGGCCGCTTTCGCACCAGGCTTTGACCTCCGCCTCCAGCGCCTCGCTCTCCTGCGCGGCGTCCAGGGTTTTCACCGCCACACCGCGCCCGGCGAGCAGGGCCTCCAGCGGTTCGCTCACGCCGCTGTCCGCATCCACGACCAGCACCCGGCTCCCCTCGCCCAGCGCCAGCCCGGTCGGCTGGCAGAGTTCCAGCGCGGGCCGCAGGACCGGGATGGGGACACGGCGCGGCATGCGCTCCGCGTCCTCCAGGCGGAAGCTCCGCGCAGGCGCAGCCGGTGGTAGGACCTCCGCCTCGACCGCCCCAGCCTCACCAGCCGGCCCGGGCTGCGGCGCCGCAGCCTGCTCCTGCAGGTCGGGGCGCATCTGGCGCACAAAATCAATCACGTGCGCCAGGGTGGGATAGTCCCGCAGGCGCATACCCTCCGGGCGCTCGAAGCCGAAAGTCTCGCGGATCGCCAGGAAGGTCTCGGCCTGTTTCACCGTGTCCACTCCCAGGTCGGCCTCCAGATCCAGGTCCAGCTCCAGCATTTCCACCGGGTAGCCGGTCTTCTCGGAGACGATCTGCAGGACAGAATTGGTGACCCGGTCGGCCTCCGGCCCCGGCTCCGCACTCTCGCCGGGCTCCTGCCTGACGGAGGTTTCCGCAGCGGGCGGCTCGAGGCCCAGGTCAGGGCGCATCTGGCGCACAAAACCAATCACGTGCGCCAGGGTGGGATAGTCCCGCAGGCGCATACCCTCCGGGCGTTCGAAGCCGAAAGTCTCGCGGATCGCCAGGAAGGTTTCGGCCTGCTTCACCGTGTCCACCCCCAGGTCGGCCTCCAGGTCCAGGTCCAATTCCAGCATCTCCACCGGATAGCCGGTCTTCTGGGCCACGATCTCCAGCACCTGGTCGGTCACCGAGTCTGCCTGCTCTGCGTTTACTGCACCGCCCACTTCGGAGGCGGGCTGCGCCCCGGACGGCGGCGTCCCGGCGAGAGCGCCGTCCTGCGCCAGGTCGGGGCGCATCTGGCGCACAAAATCAATCACGTGCGCCAGGGTGGGATAGTCCCGCAGGCGCATACCCTCCGGGCGCTCGAAACCGAAGGTCTCGCGGATCGCCAGGAAGGTCTCGGCCTGTTTCACCGTGTCCACCCCCAGGTCGGCCTCCAGGTCCAGGTCCAGCTCCAGCATTTCCACCGGGTAGCCGGTCTTCTGGGCGACGATCTCCAGCACTGAATCGGTGACTCCGTCTGCTGCAGCCCGCGGCTTTCCGCCGGGTTCAGGCGCAGTTTCCATGACCGGCTGCTGCACGGTGGCGAGCACCAGCTCCGGCGCCGGCTGCGGCGGCTGTACTGCAGCCGGTTGCTGCCGGGTCTCAGGAGGGCCGGAGAAGACTGGCTGTGCTCCCGGTCTCGCTTCCGCCGCATGACCGCTCTGTGCGGGGGCTACATACCGGCGGTGTGCGGTCTGTGCGCCCGGCACGCCCCCCGGCCCGTACTCCGGCGCCCTCACCTGGGGACCCAGGCCGGGCTGCCAGTTGGACGGCGCCGGGGGCCGCTGCGGCGCCCCTTCAGATTTCACCCGCAGCGTGCGTTTGACCACCTCGGTCTCCGCAAAGTCATAGCCGCTCACCGCGCCGAGCCAGTGCTGGTAGGCCAACCGGTCGTCAATCCGCTCCAGGCCTCCCGGGATGCGGCGCACCAGCGACATGGCGATCTGCGAGCCAAACCCTGCCGCCAGGTGCAGGGCGAACTGCACCGGATAGCGCCAGCCCCGGCTCAGGTTGAGCGGGCCCAGGCTGGGGTCCTCCACCTTGAAGTTCGGGACCGGCGGGACGATGCCGTGCTCCAGGATCTTGATGGCGATCACATCCTCAACCCCCACCCCCATGGCGTGCCCGGTGAAGCCCTTGGTGTTCGCCACCACCACCTCATTGGAAGCCTCGCCAAAGGTCTTGCGCAGGGCGACCACCTCGGCCGAGGCGCTGCCGCCCCGGGCCGGCGTGTAAGTCTCGTGAGACATGAACACCATCTGCGAGGCCATCGCCAGGCGGCTCAGTCCGAAGCGGCGTTCGGCGGTCCCGATCAGGTCGTCCATCACCCGGGCGATATGCTCGCTGTCCAGGCGGGAGGGGTGGAACGCGCTGTTGCGGACTTCGGTGTTCAGCAGCTCCACGATGCCGCGCATCCCGCGCTCGCGCACGGCCTCCTCGCTCTCGACCACCATGGCGCAGGCCCCCATGCCCATGATCGTCCCGTGCCGGCGGCGGTCGAAGGGGATGCAGGCCTCCTCCACCCGGTCGTCCGTCGCGGCGGCCCCGAGCGCCAGGAATCCCGCCCCAACCCATTCCAGGAGCTGGTCGCTGGTGACGTTATCGCCGGCGATGACCACCACCCGGCGGCAGCGCCCGGTGCGGATCCAGTCCTCGGCAATCGCCAGGGCCTGGACCGTCCCTGCGCAGGCGCCGTTCACCTGCGTGTTCGGGCCTTGCGCCCCGATGTATTCCGCAAACTGGCTGTGCCCCATCGCCAGGATGCGGAACAGGAAGTTGCGGTCAAATTCATACGGCTCCTGCTCGAGCTCGGCGTTGACGGCGTCCACCCGGCGCTTCAACTCCCGCAGCGTGTCCGGATCGCCGGTGTAAGCCATCAGGTCTTCCAGGGTTTCGAGCAGACTTATCCGGTTCTCCCAGATGAAGAAGCGCTCGAACTCCTTCGCCAGCTCGTTCCCGCCGGGAAAGGCGCTGGCGAAGATTACCCCGGTCTCGGCGCGCAGGGATTCCGGCAAAAGCCAGCGCTCGGGGATGAATTTTCCGGTCGAGGTCCGGCGGTAGGCCTGGACCAGTGGGATGCCCGCCTCCCGCAGGGCGTCCAGCCCGGCAGCCATCGCCAGCTGGCTGGTGATATCCAGTGCTTTCACCAGACGCTCGGAAACCCCGTATTCCTCCGAGAGGTCGAAGAAGCCGGGCCGCCCGGCAAGGCGGATCACGTTGTCCTGGTCATTGATCACTTCGAACGAACCGCTGCCGTCCTCCGACTTGACCACGCGCACGATGCGCTTGCCCACCATGCGCCTGCGGAAGCGTTCGGGGATCTGATCCACGAACTGCTCTCCGCGCAGGATGCGCAGGGCGTTCTCCGGGTCCATGACCGCTTTTTCCATCCCCGGCAGTCCCAGTCCGGTGCCGCTGACCACCACCGAACCGAGCGGGGGTGCGCTGCGGTCGTAGGGTTTGCGCGCTCCGTTCAGCCCGATCCGGGCTGCTTCCTCCACCACCGGCCCCAGGGCCTCCTGCAGGGAGCGAGCCAGAACCTGGGCCAGGTCGCCCCCGGAATTCCAGGGGCTGCGCCCGTTTCCGTGCTTCCCGCTCTCATCCACCCGGTTCTCCGGGGCGCCTGCGGCCTCCCCGGTCGTTGCGCTGCGCATCTCCACTGCCCTCCTTCCATTTACAACCGTCTCATCTGCCTCTACGCCGATTCCGCCCGGGTATCCGGCAGCAAACAGCCCGCACAATGCCTGGTTCAGGCTCTGCAGCTCACCGGTTTTCGGATGGCAGGTGAAAAGCGTGCTCACGCCGTCGCGCTCGCCCAGCACATCCTCCGCCAGGCCTCGCAGCGCCTTCTTGGGCCCGATCTCCACGAACATCCGCCCGCCGGCCCCGTACAGCGTCTCCAGACCCTTCATCCACTGCACGGGATAGGCGATATGCTTCTCGAGGTTTTCTTTGATCGCCTCGGGATCTGTTGGGTAGAACTCCCCGGTGACGTTGGTGACCATGGGCAGCGCCGGGGGGAGGATGGTGAGGCGGTCCAGCACCCTGCGCAGCGGCGCCGCCGCCGGGGCGACGATGCGGGTGTGGAAGGCGTGGCTGACCGGGATGCGGAAGGCCTGGAAGCCTTTTTGCTGGAAGACCCCGATCGCCTCCTCCACCGCCCGGCTCTCGCCGCCGATCACGCACTGGCTCCGGCTGTTGATATTCGCCGCCACCACGTAGCCGTCCAGTTCCTTCAGGGTGGCTTCGATATCCGCGTAAGGCGCCATGACCGCCGCCATCCAGCCGTTATCCTTCACCTGGACCGCCGCCATCTCCTTGCCCCTGGCCGCGGCTGCGGTGAGGGCGTCCTCAAAGCGCATAGCGCCGGAGGCGATCAGGGCCGCATATTCGCCCAGCGAATGTCCCATCACCAGCTCTGGATGAAAACCGTAGGCCTCCAACACGCGAAACAGGGCGATATCCAGCGTCAGCACCGCCGGCTGGCAGACGGCGGTCTGCGTCAGGTCCAGCTCGGCCCGGGCCTGCGCTTCCGGCGTTTTTGCGTCCACAAATACGTATTCGGTGAGCGGCCTGCCCAGAATCGGCAGCAGGACCCGGTCCGCCTCCCGGAACTGGGCCGCCACCAGCGGGAATAGCGCCAGCAGCTCCCGCCCCATGTTCAGGTACTGGCTGCCCTGCCCGGTGAACAGGAAAGCCAGCTTTCCGGGCTGGGCCCCGCGGCCCCGGAACACGCCCTGCGCCTGCAGGCTTTTCCACAACTGCGGATTATCCAGGTCCAGGGCTTTCAGCGCCTTGCCCAGGCGCTCCTGCAGCTCCTCCCGGTCTCCAAAGTCCACCACCAGCCGCTCCGCCGCCTCGATCTCCTCCCGGGCGGGGAGTTCCTGCGGCGGCGCCCAGCCGGAGGCGACCCGGGCCAGGGCCTGCACGACTTTTTCCTTCAACACGCCCGCATCCGGGGCTCCGATCGCCAGGATACCGCGCGGGGGTTTTGGCAGGCTGGCTGCCGGCACCTGCGCCGCTGAGCGAACCGGCCCGCCCTCCCCGGCTGTTTCGTACCGTATGGCACTGGTTCCGGCCCCGTTACCATCCCATACGGGGGCGGGAACTGCGGCCGAGCTGAATGTCCGTTCTGCCTGCTTCAACGCCCCCGGCACATATTCTTCCAGCACCACGTGGAAATTGGTGCCGCCAAAACCGTTGGCGCACACCCCACAGCGGCGGGGAATACCCCGGGCGGGCTTCCACTCCCGCGCCTCCTGGATCAGGTAGAAGGGAGAATGGGCGAAATCAATCTGCGGGTTCGGGTTTGAGGCGTTCAACGTGGGCGGCAGCACTTTGTGCTGCACCGCCAGCGCCGCCTTCAGCAGCCCGGCTGCGCCCGCGCTGGATTTCAAATGCCCGATATTGCCCTTGGCCGACCCCAGGCCGATGCTGTTCTGCGGCGCATCCCCGAAGGAGGCGCACAGGCTCTCCGCCTCGGCCAGGTCCCCCACCCGGGTGCTGGTGCCGTGCGCTTCGAGCAGGGTGCAGGTGGCGGGGTCCAGCCCGGCCTCCTGCCAGGCGCGCAGCACCGCCAGCCGTTGGCCCAGCGGGTTGGGGGCGTAGATGCCCTTGCCCCGCCCATCGCTGGAGCCCCCCACCCCGCGTATCAGAGCGTAAATCCGGTCGCCGTCCCGTTCCGCATCCTCCAGGCGTTTGAGGAGGAACATCGCCGCCCCCTCGCCCATCACGAACCCGTCCGCCCCCTCGCCAAAGGGCCGGGAGCCGGTCGGGCTCAACGCGCCGATTTTGCAGAACTTGACGAAAGCCTGGATGCCCATATTGCGGTCCACCCCGCCGGTCAGCACCGCGTTCACCTCGCGCTTGTGCAGCAGCTCCACCGCAGTTTCCAGGGCTGCCAGGCTGGCGGCGCAGGCTGCATCGGTGATGAAGTTCGGCCCGCGCAGGTTGAAGATGTTCGCCACCCGCCCGGCGATAATATTCGCAAGCTCGCCCGGCATAGTGTCCTCGGTGATGGGCGGAAAGAGCCGCTCGATCTCCCTGTGCCAGCACTCCAGAATGGAGCGCTGGGATGCTTCGGGCAGGCTCTGGAACTCTTCCAGCTTCCCCAGGGCGCGCGCATATTCCGGGAAAATGATGCGCGAATGGGTGCGGTAGTGCAGCTCCCCGCCCATGGCGGTCCCCAGGATGACCGCTGTATTCTCCGTGTCCAGGGGCCGTTCCGGATAACCGTAATCCGAAAGCACCTGGTCGGCGACCGTCACCGCCCACTGCTGGCTGGGGTCCATGGCCGCCGCCACTTTGGGCGGAATACGGTACTTCTGCCAGTTGAACTGAAAATCTCTGACCCAGCCGCCGATCTTGCTGTAGGTCTTGTCGGGGGCGAAAGGGTCCGGATCGTAATAATCGGAGATGCTCCAGCGGTCCGGAGGGGTTTCGATGATGCTGTAACGCCGGTTCAGAATGTTCTTCCAATAAGTATCCCGGTCCGGCGCGTCCGGCAGGAGCGCGCCAACCGCCACTATGGCAACAGCCCGGTCATACGCATCGCTCATGGTTTATTCTCTCCGCTTAACCAACCTGAAAGGTCTCTGCCAGCCCGGCGGCGGCGCAGTCCATATCCTGGACCAGCCCGGCCTGAGCGCGGTAAGCCTGCAGCAGGTGCAGCCTCGAGGCCAGGTCATCCCCCACCGGCCCAAACGCGCTGGCCCAGGCCATTCCCTCCGAGGCGATCTTAAGCGCCGCCCGGCGGGCGTAAATGCGCGCCAGGGCCTGCCGCATAGGAAGACTCACCTCGCTCGCTTCGGAAGGATGGTCGAGCACCCGCTCGCTGAAGACCGCCGCCGTCTCGCCCAGGGCGATCAGCTCGCCCAGGCGAAACAGGATGTGCTGGTTGCGCGTCAGCCGTTCTACCCGGCAGTGCTCGAGCAGGGCGGCCAGCGACTGCAGGGCCAGCGCGGCCTGCGCGGCTCCGTTCTCCGGCTGTTTCGCCACCAGCTCGCCCAGGCGTTCTGCCCAATCCAGGTAGTACTGCCCCCGGGTTTTCAGGTGCTGCTGCCAGCGGTCCCGGGCTATGGTCCACTCCATGATCTCGGAGGTACCCTCGTAAATGGTGGTGATGCGGGCGTCGCGCTTGATCTTTTCGACCAGATATTCGCGGGTGTAGCCGTAGCCGCCCAGGGCCTGGATGCCGTCCTCTGCCGCCCGGTTACCCGCCTCGGTGGCCGTGTATTTTGCGATCGCGCCTTCCGTCGCCAGACCCTCCTCCCCCGCGTCCAGCCGGGCGGCGGTCCACTCGATATAGGCCCGGGCGGCCTCCAGGCTGGCCGCGTGCGGGACCAGGAGCTTGTGGGTGTAGCCCTGCTTTTGGATCAGCGGAGCCCCGGCCTGGATGCGCACCTGGGCATAGCGCACGGCCCGCCGCAGCGCCTCCCACCCGGCCCCCAGCCCGAACGCGCCCACCATCAGACGGGTGTAGCCGAAGACCGCCTGCGCCTGGGCCAGGCCCTGGCCCTCCACCCCACCCACCAGCCGGTCGGCAGGGACGAAAACGTCGTCCAGGAAGAGGGCGGCGGTGTTGCTGGCGCGAATCCCGTGTTTGTCCTCGGGTTTCCCGTGGGTAAACCCGGGCGCCTCGCGCTCGACAATGAACCACGAAGGCCCGCCGGGGGCCAGCGCCAGCACAGAATAGAGATCGGCGACGCCCCCGTTGCTGATCCACTGCTTGCGCCCGTTGAGTTTATAACCACTCAGCGCGCCTTCTTCGTACACGGGATCGGCCCGGGTGCTCATCGCAGCCAGGTCGCTCCCGGCCTGGGGTTCGGTGGCCGCGTAAGCCATCAGCAGGCTTTCCTCAGCCACCCTCCCGATCCAGTACGCCTTTTGCTCCTCCGTACCGCCCACCTTGAGCGGGTCCAGACCCAGGAAGGTCGCCAGCACGCCGGTGGCGATGCCCAGGTCCACCGCGGCCATCAGCTCCGAGACGCGGTAGACGTCGTAGGCGCCGCCCCCCAGACCCCCGTACTCCTCGGCGATGAAGAGCAGGTGCAGGCCGAGCTGACCGGGATCGTACAGCTCGTGCAGCACCTCCAGCGGGAATTCATGGTTCTCATCCAGGGTAAGCACAAAATCCGCAGTTAAGCGGCGTTCGGCATATTTCTTCAATGCCGAGAGGACTGAAGCACGGGTTTCCTTGTCCAGGACAGGCATAGCACCTCCATACTCCTAAGAAAGCCAACAGACTCAGCCATACGCTGCTGTCGATCAGCCCGTGAGAGGAAAGATATGAAATTTTTAATTCAGGCGTGCGAGTGAGTGTTGTGAGCGGCTGTATTGGAAATGGCGATACCCCCATGGTTTTCGCTTTTCTGGCAGATTGGCCTGCGAAGTCCCGCACCCAAAAAACAGGTAGGTCGATTCGTAAAGAACTGCGCCATTTCCAGTGGTATTAATAGAAGCATAGCCAAAATGGCCCGAAATCTATAGTTGTATATGTCACACACAATATGTGATAAAAATAACAAATTTGAAAGGTTAATAAAAGGTGATCCTTGTGTGGGCGCCTGCTCTGCCGGCGCCCCCACAAGGATCACCG
>JAEWYL010000192.1 GCA_023395675.1 Chloroflexota bacterium
TGGCTGCCCAGCTCCACGATGCGCCCTGCCGAGAGCACCACAATGCGGTCGGCCATGCGCACGGTGGAGAAGCGGTGAGAGATGAGCACCGCCGTGCGCCCTTCGATCAGCTCTCCAAAGCGGCGGAAGACCTCGTACTCGGCTTCCGCATCCAGGGCCGAGGTGGGCTCGTCCAACACCAGCACCTCGGCCTTGCGCATGAAGGCGCGCGCCAGGGCGATCTTCTGCCACTGCCCGCCCGAAAGCTCCTGGCCCTTCTCCCAGCGCCGCCCCAGCATCGTTTCGTACCCCTGCGGAAGGTCTTCCACCACCGGCGCAGCCCCACCCCGGTAAGCGGCGTCCTCGATGCGCGCCAGGTCGTCCAGCGAGTCGACCTGGCCGAAACCGATATTCTCCCGCACTGTGAACTGGTAGCGCACGAAATCCTGGAAAACGACCCCGAAGCGCTGGTGCAGGCTGGCCAGGTCGTATTCGCGCAGGTCCACCCCGTCCAGCAGCACCTGGCCCTCCGTCGGGTCGTACAGGCGGGTGAGCAGCTTGATCAGGGTGGTTTTGCCGGCCCCGTTCAGGCCCACCAGGGCGATGCGCTCTCCGGGGCGGATGTGCAGGTTGATATCGCGCAGCACCTCCTCCTCGGAGCCGGGGTAGCGGAAGGAGACGTTGCGGAACTCGATCCCGCGGCGGAGGGGGGCAGGGGCGGGGCGGCCATCCGGCGGCGCCACCAGCAGCGGCTGGAGCTGCAGGAAGGTGATCAGGTTGTCGAGGAACAGGTTGCTCTCGTAGAGGCGGTTCAGGCTGTCCAGCAGGGAGCGGATGGAGCTCTGCGACTGGCGGAAGATGGACAGGAACATGGTCATATCGCCCAGAGTGATCTGCCCGGCGATGGTGCGCAGGACGATCCAGGCATAGCTGCCGTAGTAAGCCAGATTGGTGAGCATGCCCCAGCCCAACCCGGCGACCGTACGCCGCTCGGCGATGGCCCGGTCTTCCAGGTAGAAGCGGGTGAACAGCTCCTGGTAGCGCTGCAGCAGCGGCTCGCCCAGCCCGAAGAGCTTGACCTCCTTGACCGTGTCGCTGCCGGTCAGGAGCTGCTCCAGGTAGTTCAACAGGCGAGATTCCGGGGCGCGGCGGGTGACCGCCCGGAAGGCGCGCTCGGCGTATTGAGACTGGGAGAGGAAGGAGGGGACCGCGCTCAGGAAGACGATGAGCGCCAGCCAGGGGCTGAACCGCAGCAGCAGGACCACCAGGGAAACCAGGGTGATCACCTGCTGCACCATCTGCAGGGTGGAATTGACGATATTCAGCGCGCTCACGTCCGCCTGGCGGCGGGCATTCTGCAGGGTATCGTAGAAGATGGGGTTCTCGAAGAACTGCAGGTCCAGGCCGATGGCCTTGCGGATGATCAGGCTGTTCACGTGGTTGGTGAGCTGCGACTGGAGAATGCGGTTGAAGAGGGCACGCGCCTGGCTGGTGAACGAGTTCGCCAGCACCAGGCCGAACTCCAGCGCCAGGTAGGGCAGCACCTGGCGCAGCCCGGAGGCCGGGTCCAGCCCCTGCTCTACGGCGCTCACGATGGCGTCAATAATCAGCTTGCCGGCCCAGGCCTGCGCCGCCGGCAGGACGGCCGCCACCAGGGTCAGCCCGATCCCCACCAGCGCAGCCGCCCGGCTGGCCGACCACACCAGGCGGAAGGCCTCCGGGGTGTTGCGCAGCGCGCTCCAGAACTCACGCGCCTGGCGGCTGAGACGGGCAGGGATCGAATTGTCGGACGGGGAAGTATTGGTTGTGTTCAAGGCGCCTCCGCCGCTATTATCCCACAGCGCGCCGCCTGCCCGCCTGCAGTTGGGAGCGCTTCTTTGGACTGGGGGGCTATTCCGCTCCGACCCGGAATTGCCGCCCTTTTTGCGTTAATGGGGTTAATCACCGCCTGCCCCAAAAAAGATAGATCTGGTCTTCATTACGGAAACGCTGCAGGGTCCTATGGTACAATGACAAAAACCAGCCTGAAAATTAATAATTTATGTCGATGTTTGCCGCGGCGGGGCCGCGGCAAACATTCCATCAATTTTTTTCGAACAGGTAGTTTGCAGTCTCGCAGCAGCCGAGGGGTGTAGAGCACAGGGAGGAAAGGATGCTGAAGACTTACCGTGATTTCCCCTTGCGGGTCAGCCCCATCGAGAACGGCGGCGGGCAGTACCGGGTGCGGGTGGCGGGCCCGGTGCCCGGCGGGCAGCCCGCGTTCGACGAGGAGGAAAGCGCCGTCTTCGACCCGGCGCGCTTCCTGGACCCCGCCGGCAGCCGCGACCTGCTGGACCTACTGCGAAAGCGCCGCATCGAGGAGCGGCAGCTCATGGCCCTGGGCGGCCTGCTGGCGGAGATGCTGCTGCCCGGGACGGTGCGCCGCCGGTTGGAGGACAGCCTGGCGGTGGTGCGCTCCCGGGGCCAGAGCCTGCGCCTGCGTCTGATCATTGACGCCCCCGAGCTCGCCTCCCTGCCCTGGGAATACCTGTACCTGAAACCCCCCGCAGCCCCCGACAGCCCCAAATATTTCCTCGCCCTCCAGCCGGAGCTCTCCATCGTGCGGCACGAATCGCTGGACGAGGCAGAGCCGGAGGAGGGCCTGCCCGCGCGCCTGCGCCTGGTGGCTGCCCTGGCCTCCCCGGCCGAGCTGGACCCGCTGCAGGTCGAAGAAGACCGGCGGGCCATCCAGGAGCTGGTGGACGCGCTCGGGGCGGAGGCGGCCCCGGCGCCGGCCTGGGTGGAGCGCGCCAACCGGCAGTCGCTCTTCGAGGCGCTGCGCGAGCCCAGCCAGATCTTCCACTTCTCCGGGCACGGGCTGTACCAGGACGGCAAAGGCTACCTGGTGCTGGAAGGTTCCCCGCAGGCGGGCGGCGGGCCAGCGGGCGGCCAAGCAGGCTACGAGCTCTACGACGGGGAGGCCCTGGGCGACCTGCTGCGCAGCGCCGGGGTGCGCCTGGCGGTCCTGGGCGCCTGCGAGACCGCCCAGCGCTCGGGTGAGAACCTGTGGACCGGGGTCGCGCCCACCCTGGTGCAGTACGGGGTGGGGGCGGTGGTCGCCAGCCAGTTTCGCCTGCAGGACCGCAGCGCCCTGCCCCTGGTGCGCGAGCTGTACCGGGGCGTGCTGGGCGGCGAGAGCATAGACCAGGCCCTGCAGAAGGCGCGCCAGGCGATCTACCAGCAGGCGGGCCTGGAGAACCGCGACTGGGGCGCGCCGGTGCTCTACCTGCGCCTGCGCTCGGGCGTGCTCTTCCCCCGGGCCGAACAGCCCGGCGCCGCCCCGGGCGCAGAGGCGCGCCAGGTGGTGATCAACGTCACCCAGCAGATCGGCAGCGTGCAGGGCGGGACCGTGGTCGGGGTGCAGGCGGAGAGCATCGGGGCCTGGACGGGCGAGGCGGGTGGCGAGGCCGTGCTGCGCGAGATCCCGCGCCTGGCCCCTCCCCCACTGCAGACGCCCCTCATCGGCCGCGAGGACGAGCTGGAGGCCGCGCTGCAGCTGCTGCAGGCGGAGGGCGGCAAGGTCTATTTCCACGGCGCGTTTGGCGTGGGCAAGACCAGCCTGGCGAACGAGCTGTTCCGGCGCGCGGTGGAGAAGCTGCCCTCGGAGGGCGGCTACCTGTGGGGCAGCCTGGCGGGGATGGACGCCGAGAAAGCACTGGAGTGGATCGCCGGCCGGCTCAAAGAAGAAGCCGTCTCCCGCGCCGGGAGCCCGACCGCCAAGATCGACGCCCTGCGCGAGGCCCTCTCGGCCCGCAGCGAGCTGCTGCTGGGCCTGGACGACGTGCCCGACGCGGCGGTGGCGCGGGCGGTGCTCAGCGCCAGCGGGAGCTGCCCGGTGATCCTGAACGGGAGCAAGCGCATGGAGCTGGGCGGGCTGGCGCGCGCCTGGGAGCTGGAGCCGCTGAGCGCGGAGGAAGCCCTGCAGCTCTTTATCAGCCAGGCGCTTTACCCCGGGGCGCAGCTCCCGGAGGAGGACCGCCGCCACATCGCCGAGATCTGCGCCCTGCTGCGGCGCCTGCCCCTGGCGATCAAGCTGGCGGCCGGAAAGTACGCCGACGGCGAATCGCTGGAGGATATCGAGGAGCGCCTGCGCTACCAGCCGGACACCCTCTTCATCAACGACCCGGGCCTGAACTCCATCTTCACCGCCCTGCACCAGGACCTGCAGAACGACCCCGCCGCCATGCGCATGCTGCTGCGCATCGCCGGCTTCCCGGCCCTGGAGTGCTCCACCGAGTATCTGAGGCAGAACGAGACGCGCAGCGCCTATTTTGGGGCCAAAGATAAGCTCACCCTGCTGGGCCTCGCCACCCCGGCCGGGCGCGAGCGCCTGGCCCTGCACCCGGTGCTGGGTCTGGGCGTGTGGAAGGCGGAGTGGGACGCCATGGAGCTGGAACGGGAGCGCAGCAGCGCCTGGCTGCTGGACCTGGCGCGCCGGAAGCGGGAGGACTACCCGGCCCTGGAGGCCGAGCACGCCAACCTGGTGGGCCTGCTGGACCTGCTGAACGACGCGGGGCGCTGGGAGACGCTGGTGGACCTGATGCGCGACCTGTTCGAGTACCTGCGGGTGCGCGGCCAGTGGCAGGAGGCCTACGAACGCCTGGAGGCGGCCCTGCACGCCGCGGAAGACCAGGTGGACCCCTGGAGGCGCGGCTGGGTGCGACTGCACCACGGCATCCTGCACACCCTGCGCGCGAACTACGACCACGCCGCGGCGGATTTCGAGCAGGCCGGCCAGCTTTTTGCCGGCAGCGGCGACCAGGTGTACCGCGGCAAAGTGCTCTACCGCGAAGCCGCCCTGTCCACCCTGAAGGGTGACCACGCGGCGGCCCGGCAGCAGCTCCAGCAGGCCCTGGAATGGATGGGCGAGGAGCAGGCGCCCCGCGACCGGGCTGCGGCCCACGTCCAGCTCGGGGGCATCCTGGTGGCCCAGGGAGAGCCGGAGCCGGCGCGCCAGCACTACGCCCGCGCCCTGGAACTGGGCGACCCCGAGGTGCAGGCCCGGGCGCGCATGGCCCTGGCAGAGCTGGCGCGCCAGGCGGGACGCCAGGACGAGGCTCGCGAGCACCTGGAGGCCGCGCTGCAGCTCGTGGCCGCGCAGGGGCACGTGCTGCAGGAGGCGGCGCTGGAGCAGCAGCTCGGCTACAGCCATTATTACGAAGGCCGCTACGAGCAGGCCGGGGCCTGTTTCGAGAAGGCCCTGCTCATTTATCAAGACCTGGACTACCGCCACGGGCTGGCCCTGGCGCTGCACGCCCTGGGCAACCTGCACTTCTCGCGCCGGGACCTGGCCTCCGCCCGCCGGCACTACGAAGAAGCCCTGGCGCTCAACGAAAAGCTGGGGCACCAGGGCAACGCGGCCTACAACCGCTACGGCCTGGCGCAGGTGTCCCAGCGCGCGGGCGAAACGGAGCGGGCGCGGGAGGGCTACCGGCAGGTCCTGGAGCTGGCGCAGCAGCGCGGGGATGTGCCCCTGCAGGCGGCCGCGCTCACCCAGTTGGGGAGCCTGGCCTACGAAGGGGGCGCGCCGCAGGAGGCGGCCGGGTATTTTCAGCAGGTGCGCGAGCTGGCGGCCCGGGTGGACAACCTGGCGGTGCAGGCCACCGCCCTCTACTACACCGGCCTGATCCAGGCGCGGGAGGGCGAGGCGGAGCGGGCGCGCGAGAGCCTGGCCCAGTCGCACGCGGCTTTCGCGGCCCTGAACTCGATCGACCGCGAAAGCGTGCAGCGGGCGCTGGCGGGCCTGGAGCAGGGCAAGGCGCAGGACACGCCCGGCCCGCAGATTGACGTGATGATGCACGAAATGGGCACGCTGCGGGGTGCGGAAGCCAAGGGCGAAGCGGAGACCGGCCTGCACATCGAGCGCGAGGACATTGACCTGATGGTGCGGGGCGGGTCCTTCCCGACCGATTTCGACTCGGAAGAAGAAGAATAGCAGAAGAAATTTTAATGGTGAGCTGTTCACCAGCTCTCTGTTAATGGAGGCGCTATGGGTGGAAGTGAAGCAGATGCGAATGCGGAAGCACAACCGAAACCGGAAGCCGAGAGCGGGCAGCGCAGGCCGCTGGTCTACCGGGATTTCAACCTGCGCCTCTCCGCCCCCGACCCGGCGGGCGGAGAGCTGCGCGTCTGGGTGGAGGGGGAGACGCCCGGGGGACGCATGAGCCCGGATGACGCCGCCCGGCCCGGCTTCCAACCGGGCCTCTTCTGGGACGACCCGGCGAACTTCAGCGGCGGGCTGATGCGCCGCCTGGAGCGCCCGGGCGGGCTGGACGAGGCGGCCCTGTACCGCCTGAGCGGGCTGCTGGCGGACCTGGCCCTGCCCCCCGGGCCCGTGCGAGATCTGTTCAACCGCAGCCTGGCGGCCCTGGCGAGCCGCCCGGGGGAAGGGCTGCGCCTGCGCCTGCAGACCGGCTCGCCCACCCTGGCCCAGCTCCCCTGGGAGTTCCTCGGCCTGCCGCAGGCGGGGGGCGAGCCGAAACCGAGCGACTTCTTCGCCCTGCGCCGGGAGGTCTCAGTCGTGCGCACCGATACGGTGGAGGCCGCCCCCCTGGCCCTGCCGCAGCGCAGCCAGGCGCTGATCGCCGGCCTGCTGGCGGCCCCCTTCGACCAGCCCGAGCTGGACGTCTCGAAAGACCGGGAGGCGATCGAGGCCGCCGCGGAGGGGCTGAACCGGGCCGCGGGGGGCAGCCTGGTGCGCACGCGCTGGGGCGAGCGCCCGGCGGACAGCGGGGCGCTGCAGCGCCTGCTGGCGGAGGGGGCCGACATCTTCCACCTGGCCGCGCACGCCATCTTCGACCCGCTCATCAGCCAGGGGCAGATCATCCTGGAGAAGGACGCAGACACCAGCGAGCTCTACAGCGGGGAGCAATTAGCGGTGCTGCTGCGCGGCAGCGGGGCGCGCCTGGCGGTGCTGGGGGCCTGCGAAGGAGGCCGGCGGGACGGCAAGAACGTGTGGGGCGGCATCGCCCCGGCCCTGTTCCGGGAGGGAATCCCGGCGGTGATCGGCAGCCAGTTCCGCATCGCCGACAGCGCCGCCATCCTGCTGGCCGCCCAGCTTTACCGGCGCGTGCTCTCGGGCTTCAGCGTGGACGAGGCCCTTTACGAGGCCCGGGAGAGCATCTTCAATGCCGGCGAGCTGAAGCAGCGCTACTGGGCCGCCCCGGTGCTCTACCTGCAGCATCCCGACGGCGTGCTCTTCCCCAAAGCGAGCGAGGCCGGCGGGGAGGCCGGGGCATTTATCGAGGTGATGAACGAGCTGGAGCGGGTGGAGGGCAAAGCCATCGGGGCGGAGATCGAGAGCCTGACCAACGGGCGGGTGAAGGTGAGCAATTTCGTGAAGGTGGTGGCTGCGGACGCCACTTTCATCGGGGCCCGGATCGGTAAAATCGGGTGAGAGCAGGCTGAGGCAAATTCCGGAGCCTCCGGACGGGGAGCCGCCCGCATGCTCCGGACAGGCGAGTGTTACCAAAAGGAGAGTACTGCATGAGCGCAATATCTTATCCTGAGGCCTGGGAGAGCTACCGGGCCGCCGTGCGAGAGCTGTACCGGGCGCCCCAATCGGCGGCGCTGGAGAGCGAGCGTTCGGCGGGCCAGGTGTACGCCGAAAAACTGGACGAGGGGGGCGACGTGGTGATCGGGCGCGCCGCCGGCCTGCGCCAGGCCCTGCAGCCGGAGCTGCAGAGCGAGGACCTGGACCGGCGCGAGCTGGCGGGGCTGAAACTGCTGTCCGCCGCCGCCCTGGACCTGTCGGTGGCCGGCGACCTGCTGGAGATGGAGGGGGAGGAGCCGGGCATGGCGGTGGAGCGCAGCGCCAGCAGCGCCCTGCTGACGGCGCGCGAGCTGGTCGAGCTGCTGGACGCACCGATGGAGGGCGGCCTGAGCGGCCTGCTGGAGGCCGAACGGGGCGTGCTGCCCCTGGAACCGGCCGCGGCGCGGCAGAGGCTGGCCGAGGTGTGCGTGGATTTCGTGCGCACCATCCCCGAACAGGCCGCCGACCTGAGCCAGAAAGCCGTGGTGGGCGTGGTGAACCTGGGGCTGGGCCCGGCCCAGATGGTGGCCTCGGTGGCGGTCCAGGAGCTGGGGGCCATGGTCCCGGACGGGCTTTCGAAGATCGGCAGGAAGGCCGCCGCCCTGGCGCTGGAGGCGCTGCAGAAGCTGCGCGCCTCGCTGGGGGAGGCCCAGGAGAAGGAGATCCGGGACCAGGCGGAGGCCTGGTTCGACCAGATCCGGGAAAGCCGGGACGCGACCGCCGCCCTGCTGGATAAGCTCTACAGCAGCGAGGACCTGGGCCAGGAGGTGCAGGTTTCGATCGCGGCCGCGCCGGACAGCCTGCAGGCCGCGGCTTTCAACGGCGCCACGAAGCACCTGGAGGACCTGCTGGGCCGCTATGCCAAAACCAAGAGCACCCTGGATAAGGTGATGACCGTGCTCAGCCTGGTGAAAACCGCCCTGCTGCCGGCCGTGCCCTGGGGGCCGGTGGTACTCTACACCAGCTACCTGGGCCTGGTCGGATACTCGGTCTTCAGCGGGGCCGATTACCTGGACAGCGCGCGCTTCGGCCAGGAGAACTGGCTGGACCGGGTGCAGGGCCTGCGCAGCACGGTGACGAAGAGCCTGGCCCCCGCCCCGGAGGAGACGCCCCCCGCCGCGCCGGGAGGATAGAGTTCCACAGGGGACCGATCCGCTAAGTGCTCTTCTCGCTAATTCCTTGATATTTGTTTTTTGGGAAAATGTGCGGCTTCACCGCACATTTTCCCAAAAAACATAACAAGTCTTTGCTCGGGAACTGCGCGAGAGAACTACGAAGTCCACGGGAAGATAAGGTAGGGAGATGATGGAACAGGCCCGTGGAGTGATACTCCGGTCGACGCGTCCGGGCTCTCGAGCGAAGTCCAGGCGCTGGCTGCTGGAGAATCCCACACCTGCGCCCTGACGGAGGCCGGGGGCGTCCAGTGCTGGGGCGGCAGCTGGTCCGGCCAGTTGGGGGACGGGACGACCTCTTTGAGAAATACGCCGGTGGGCGTGATCGGCTTTGGCCCGACGCCATAGACCCCACGTTTTCGTTTTCCCTGTTCGGCTATGCGAAAATCTTAGGGAGAATCCCCACCCCCCATAGGACTCTCCCCCATTGTAACCACCCCTTCTTCTCAACTATACTGCAATGGATC
>JAEWYL010000215.1 GCA_023395675.1 Chloroflexota bacterium
CCTCGCCGAGGCGGCTGCCGCCTGTGAGCGCGTCCCACAGTCCCACGTTGATCTCGCAGGAATCGTGGATGGGCGCGCCGGCGTTATCGGTCAGGTATCCCTGGTAGGTGAACTCGCTGCCGGAGGCGGCTGCCTGCACGGCTTCGCCGCCGTCTTCATCCTGGGCCGAAGCCGCAAGCAGGGGCGATAAAAGCACAGCGATCAGGATTAAGGAAATGAAGATCTTATTGAGTTTCATGCTTGGGGTCCTTTCATGGCCTGCCAGCGGCGGGCAGGGCGGGTGAACGAAGGGCAAAAGGGGGTGCGGTTGGTCTCAAGACGAACTTTCGTGGGAGCAGTCTCCTCCTTTCCCGGTGGGCGGCGCCGGCGCCTCGAGGTGCAGCGAAATGAAATCGGTGAGAGCGTACATCGAGGTGAAATAGAAGACCTGGTGACCGGGGATATGCTCTACCGAGCCGCGCCAGCGTTTGTGCTCCTGCCCGCCGGGCTCGCACCAGAGCCGCAGGATAAACAGGTGTTGCGAACGGGTGGCTGGGGGCTTCATGCTTCCCAGTTTACGGGGGCCGCGTCCAGAAAGCGTCCAAAAAAAAAGATGATTGGGGTGTGTGCGGCGGCTTCGCCGCGCACACCCCAATCATCTCGATAACTTCGCAGCCAGCAAGCCGGGGGTTAAGGCCACTCGCCTCGCTCGTAGGCGGCGGCAATCTCGCGGTTGTGGCGCATCCCGGCGTAGGCCCGGCGAGACTCGGGCTCCGGGATCAGGGACAGGCTGCTTTGAAAAGCCTGGTAAGCCTGCTGCAGCGCCCGGGCTGCCCTCTCGCTCTGCCCGGCGGCCTGCAGCGTCCGGGCGGCGATCCAGAGCAGCCGGTGGGTGTTGTCATCCTCGCCCGCGATGGAGGGGTAGCTTTTCAGGATTTCCTCCGCCGCACGCAGCGCCTGGGGCAGGTCGCCCAGTTCCATATAAGTCAGGGCTAGCTCCGCTTCCACCGAGACGCGCTCTACCGCCTCACCTGGATCGGTGAAGAGCGCGCCCGCTTCCAGTAAATGCCGCAGGGCCTGCTCCAGGTTTCCCAGCCCGCGCTCGGCGTCCCCCAGGTTCTGCAGGGCATGGGCCACCAGATGCCGGCGTTCCAGGCTGCGGGCCAGTTCCAGCGCTTTTCCGGCCTGCTGCTTCACGCTCTCGAAATCCCCCATCAGCGAGGCCGTAAATGCGAGATTGATGTGTTCTTCCGCGCTCCCCTGGTGGTCATCCAGCCGGCGCCGGATATCCAGCGCCTGCCGGTAGTTCCGGACCGCAGCCTCAAAACAGCCCAATGAGACCTCGACATGCCCCATGGCCTGCAGGGTAAGGGCGCAGCCTTTCGGCTTCTGGACGAGCTGGTAGGCCTCGTAAGCCTGGGCCAGGGCTGCGCGCGCTTCCGCGATTCTGAACTGGCGCTGGAAGGCGATCCCCATCAGGCGGTGAGCGTGCGCCTGCCAGACCCGGTCGCCCGCCTGTCCGGAGGCTTCGAGCAGCTTCCGGCCGGCCTCCAGGCAGCCCTGCAGGTCCTTCACCATCAGGCGCTGTGCGGCTACATTCCAGAGCAGGGCGAGCAGGACGCTGCCGGGCGCCTCGCCGCGGCCCAGCGCCAGGGCCTGCTGCGCCCAATGCTCCGCTTCGGCGCTCTCCCGCTTCATGATCGCGATCTCTGCCAGCTCGCAGCAGCAGGAGACCTGCCCCTGAGGATCCTGAAGCTGCCGGTAGAGCTCCAGGGCTTGCTGCAGCCTGGGGACCGCGCGGGGGAAATCGGCCAGCAGTTTCAGTAAGTTGCCCTCGATATAAACCGCTTCCGCCTGCCAGCGCGGGTCGCCGGTCGCCTCCACCAGCCGGTGCAGGCGCCCGAGGTGCGCTTCCTGGGCCGGCCTGTCGTCCAGGGCGCGGTAATAGAGGATCTGGCGTTTTTCCACCTCGCAGGCCAGGGCAGGGTCGTCCAATGAAGCCGCCAGGGAGGCCAGGCGCTGCAGATCGGATGACTGCGCGCTCCGTTTGCCGCCGCGGGAGCAGATCTCCTCTCGCTGCAGCAGCAAGTCCGCCAGGAGCCGGGAGGGGGCGCCCCCCGAGACCCGGTCTTGAAGCTGGATGGCGCGCTCGAGGCAGCGGATCGCCTGGCTGTCGTCATAGCTCTCCAGGAAGCGCCGTGCGGCAGCCTGGTAGCAGAGGACGGCCTGCCCGGGGACGCCGCCCCGGTCGTAATGCAGGGCCAGCTCGCCGGCGAACTGCTGGCGCGCTTCGGGGTAGAGCTCTTCGGTCACCTCAGCCGCGCGGCGGTGGCGCCGCTGGCGGCTGGCGGGCGGCATCTCCTCGTACAGGGCTGCCTGGATGAGATGGTGCGAAAAAACGTAATCGCCGCGCGGGCGGCCGCCCCCATCATACAGCAGGCGGCAGTCGAGCAGGTCGCGCAGGGCTTCATAGGCCTGGAACTCGCTCCACCCGCCCAATTCTCGCGCCGTTTCCGCTTCGAATGCCGGGCCGAGCACGCTGGCCGCCTCGGCATAGGCGCGCGTCTCCGGCGAGAGCCGCTCCAGCCGGCGGGCGATGGCGGCCCGGATCCCCGCCGCGAAGGGGGCTCTGTTGGAGCCGGAAATTTCCGCCAGGCCCTCCGCCTGGAACTGCTGCCATAAGACCTGGATGAACAGGGGATGGCCCTCGCTCTCGTGAAAGAGCCAGTCCGCCAGGCCAGGACCCGGCGCGCCGGCGCCGCTCGAAACCCCGCCCAGCATCGTCTCTACGGATGCCCTGGAAAGGCGCCCGAGGGGGAGATGCTCCACCAGCCCGCTGGCCTTCA
>JAEWYL010000269.1 GCA_023395675.1 Chloroflexota bacterium
GGCATGGGGGGGCGGGGCGGCCCCCCCTCCCCCCCGCCCTGCCCCCAATATTCATTAATGAGGCAGCCAAACCGGCTGGCCCCAACCGTCTTGACGGTATAGATAAGGCGCTTTATAATGAAAATGAAAATCATTTTCACTTATCTGGAGATTGAATGAACCAGCGGAGCTTAATCTTTCTGGCGCTAATTCTGGCCCTGGCTGTCTCTCTCACCGGGTGCGGAGCGCAGACCGGACCGGCTAACGGAGAAGCATCTCCTGCGGGCGAGCTCAACGTGCTCGCAGTCGAATCATTTCTGGCCGATATCGCCCAACACGTCGCCGGAGACCGGCTGCAGGTCAGCGCCCTGATCCCAAACGGGCTGGACCCGCACGTCTTCCAACCCGCGCCGCGAGATGTGGCCCGGGTCGCAGACAGCGATATCCTGATTCTGGTCGGGGCCGGAGTGGAGGAATGGCTCAGCGAGACCCTGGAGAATGCCGGGGGTGAACGCCTGTTGGTCGAAGCCTCGGCCGGACTGGAGAGCAGGGCCCGGCCTGAAGAAGAGGAAGATGGGGATGAGCAGCATGCCCATGCGGAAGGTGATCCTCACTTCTGGCTGGATCCGGTCAGCGTGATCCGCTTCGTGGAGAACATCCGGGACGGGTTCATCCAGGCCGATCCGGAAGGCCGGGAAAGCTATACTCGAAATGCCGGGGCGTACATCGAGGAATTGGAGGCTCTGGATGCCTGGATCCGCGAGCAGGTGGCGGAGATCCCCGCAGAACAGCGCCTGCTGGTGACGAACCATGAAAGCTTCGGTTATTTCGCAGACCGTTATGGCTTCCGCGTCATCGGCGCGGTCGTCCCCAGCGTAAGCAGCGGGGCCTCGCCCTCGGCGCAGGAACTGGCCCGTTTGATCGACCGCATCCGCGATAATAACGTCCAGGCCATCTTCCTGGAGACGGGCGCAAACCCGAGGCTGGCCGAGCAGATTGCGGCAGAGACCGGGGTAACCGTGGTAACCGGGCTGTACACGCATTCAATCAGCGAACCGGGGGGAGAAGCGCCGGGCTATATCGAGATGATGCGCTCCAATACCCGGGCCATCGTGGACGCCCTGAGCCCCGGCCCTTAAGGGAGGCCCTCCTGGCTGATCAACAGCTCGACATGGGCCGTTTCGTCCTCCAGAGAGGCCCTTTCTTCCTTGGACAGCTCCAACTCCGACAGGGCGGAAAGCGAGGCGCGAGCACGCTCCAGGTCTTTCAAGCGAACTGCCAGCTCGGCCCGGTAAAGATAAGCCCGGGCGAATGCGAGCGCGCTTGCATCCCGAAAGCGCTCAAGACCATTCTCCAGCGTTTTCAGCGCCGCAGCCTCATCGCCGTGAGCGTCACCCAGCCGCGCAGCCACCCGGACGATCCCATCCAGCCCCTCCACTTTTTCCTCCGCCGCACGCTCCTCGGTGTCGCCCAGGCGGAAGATTCTCAGCCA
Source organism: Chloroflexota bacterium (assembly GCA_023395675.1). Lineage (GTDB taxonomy): Bacteria > Chloroflexota > Anaerolineae > Anaerolineales > UBA4823 > JAEWYL01. The sequence continues at coordinate 1,472 of JAEWYL010000269.1, forward strand.
GTTTCCGCCCGGGTCCACCACGCTGAAGCCGCGCACGGTGCCGAATTTTTTGCGGGGCCGTAAGATCCGAGGGATCCCGGCAGACGGGAGCTTTCCATATGCGGTTCTTAATCCCCCGGCGAAAGCGCGGTACAGGCTGTCCGGGTCGGGTACAGCAATGATCACACTGCCGTAAGAGTTTTCCGGTACAAAGTCCGGCATGCCAAACAGGTGAATCTGAATTTCCTCCAACTCTACCACGGCAGAGGGGTTGGGGCGAAGCTGCCGGTACGTCTGCCTGAAGCCAAGCGCTTTATAAAAGGCAATTGATTCGTCCAGGTCGCGGCAGGGGAGGAGGGGGTACATTTTCTCATTTGCCATAAAAGTGCTCCTTTACTGGGTGACAGCTCAAAGACGGCTGATGGTGGTATATACGGCAGATTCGCCACTGCATACACCACCATCAGCTTTTTTTTAACCAACTCCTGATAATACCAATGAAATAAATAAGCCTGTTGTGACAGGAAAACTCCAAATATGGGAAATTTACCCCATGCGGCATGGGGATTCTGTCCATCCAGCTTGTGAAAAATTTCCCATGTTCCAGGGAGGTCGTGGGTCGCTCTGGGGCGATAAAAATGGGACGAGCCTCCGATTTACTTTCCCCCTGTGAAATTTTATACTAAGGATAACAAAATGAGAGAAAGGTTAATGCCGGTTCATTAGAAGATAAGGAGGTCGTTATGGAACCTGCGACCGCAGTTTTACTGATTGGTCTGGTTCGCCTGATCATCCCGCTCTCGGTGCTCTTGATCGTGGGCACCTGGGTTGAACGGCGCGGCCGGCGGACTGTGTAGAAGCGTGCGCTCGCCTGGCTCTGGCTCAGCCAGCGGCGCCGGTCATCTCTCAGCCCGTATTATATGGAATGAGAGGAAGTTATGGAAAGTATAAACACGATGCTCTTGATGATCTTCGGGTTCTTGCTGCGGCTGGGACTGCCTGTGGGCGTTACCGTGCTCCTGGTCATGTGGCTGCGGCGGCTGGATTTCCGCTGGCAGAAGGAATCTGCCTCTGAAATGGCGAAGCTGAACCTGGAACAGCCCCACAATACTGGTTGTTGGGAATGCAACGGCTGTCCCGAGGAAAAACTTACTGGCTGTAAAGCTTATGCCCATCCGGAGACGCCCTGCTGGCAGGTTTTCAGAGATGAGAACGGCAGGCTGAGAGAAAACTGCCTGGTCTGCAGCGTTTTCCGCAGCGCCCCGATCCCCGCTGCCTCCGGCGATTAACCGCCGGAGGCCGGGTCGCGGGAATTACCGGACGATCGTTGGAATAATCCATTACAGTATCTTTGAGGAGGATGCCTGATGGTCAAACGATTTCTAATTCGCCTGGCATACGGAATGATTTTTGCCCTGCCCCTGATGGTTCTGACGTATGCCATCGCCCTGGCGAGCGCTCAAGAACCCAACGGAGATACCTCCGGGCAGAGCGCGCTGGACTGCAAATCCTGCCATCCCAGTTTCCATGAGAACTGGGAGAACAGCGCCCATAAGGACGGTTTTACGAACCCGGCTTTTCAGGCTGCCTTCCAGGAACAGGGCCAGCCGGGGAGCTGCCTCACCTGCCACGTAACCGGATATGATTCGGAGACCGAAAAGTGGGATGAGGACGGCATCACCTGCCAGGCTTGTCACAGCCCAATCCCCGAGAATCACCCGAAGGCACCCATGCCCGCCGAGCGTTCATCCAAGCTCTGCGGCGACTGCCACGAGGAGACTTACTTCGAGTGGCAGGCCAGCGAGCACCGGCAGCAGGGATTGGACTGCGTGGGATGCCACAGCGCCCACACGACGGACATGAAGGCCAAGGACCCACAGACCCAGTGCGCCACCTGCCACCGGCAGCGCTCCTCCAATTTTGCTCATTCCCGGCACGCCTCCCAGGGCCTGACCTGCGCCGACTGCCACCTGGCGACGCTCGAAGATCCCGCCCAGGAGGGGCACGCCCGCATGGATCACAGCTTTTCGGTTCGCTTGAGCACCTGCAACCAGTGCCACGCCTATGAGATGCACGATCCTGCCGAGGTGCACCCGGAGAACCCCACCCCGGTGCCCCACGACGCCCTGGGCGCTGTCGAGCATCCCGTATCCGCAGAGCCGAACCCGGTAAACCCGCTGGGCTTTGCCTCGCTCTCAGGCCTGATCGGTCTTGCAGCCGGCGCCTTAATCGCACCCTGGCTGGACCGCATCTTCCGCAAACGGCGCTGATCCGGATGAAGAGGGAATCGAGATGAGCGGTATTAACAGACGTGACTTTTTGAAACTGGGGGCGGCAGGCGCGGCCATCGCGGGCGGTGTGCGCTTCGTGAAGCTGGCGGCCGCCTCGGAGCCCACCGGTTCCAGCCCGCACAAGTGGGTGATGGTCATTGACCAGGCCAAGTGCATCGGCTGCGGGTACTGCACCCTGGCCTGCCGGGCCCGGAACGATGTCTCCCCGGATATCTCCTGGAACCGGGTGATGCAGTCCGGCGAGGTGAATGGGAAACCGGTCTACCTGGCGCGCCCCTGCATGCACTGCGAGCACGCTCCCTGTGTGGAGGTCTGCATGGTGCGGGCCAGCTACTACCGGCCGGACGGTATCGTGATGATGGACTACGACCGCTGCATCGGCTGCCGCTACTGCGAAGTGGCCTGCCCGTACGGCGCCCGGGCCTTCAACTGGGAAGAGTTTACGGGTCCCAACCCGGCTGTCCCGTCCTGGGGACAGCCCGAGGTGGAACGGCGCCCGCGCGGGGTGGTGGAAAAATGCTCTTTCTGCGCCCACCGCATTGACCGGGGTCTGAGCCTGGGATTGAAGCCCGGCGTGGACGAGGAAGCCACGCCGGCCTGTGTAGTGGCCTGCCCGGTAGGAGCGCGCACGTTTGGGGATCTGAACGACCCGGAGTCGAACGTCAGCCAGCTGCTGGCAAAATTCCCCTCCTACCGCCTGCGTGAAGACCTGGGAACCGCGCCGCGGGTGTACTACCTGCCGGCCCGGGAGGAGAAGGCATGAGCACGATCCGCAAACACCTTACGCCCTTTCAGCTCTGGCTGGCGTTTCTGGCGACTCTCCTGGTAGCGGGTGTGATCGCCGGGGGTCTGGTCCTGGCAAAGGGCCTTGTGCTCACCAATCTGAATGATGTGGTCCCCTGGGGGCTGTGGATTACGATTGACCTGTCCTCCATCGCCATGAGCGCCGGGGCCTTCCTGCTGTGCGCCGCGGTGTACCTCCTGGGCTTGAAAGCCTACCAGCCGGTGGCCCGCACCGCGACCTTCATCGGCCTGATCGGTTACAGCATGGCCGTGCTGACCCTGATGCTCGATATCGGCCGGCCCGACCGTTTCTGGCATGCGCTGGTGTACTGGAACCCCCACTCGCTGTTGTGGGAAGTGACCATGTGCGTCACCCTTTATCTCACTGTGCTGCTCCTGGAAACGGCCCCGATCATCGGCGAGACCGAGTGGATGCAGCAGCGGTACCCGGCGCTCGCGGCTCGCCTGGAGAGTATTCACCGCCTGGCGCCCTACCTGGCTGTGGTCGGACTGGTTCTCTCCAGCCTGCACCAGTCCTCGTTGGGTGCCGCCTATGGGGTGCTCAAGGCCCGCCCGATCTGGTACCGCCCGGATATGTCGGTGCTCTTTATGGCCTCCGCGGTGGTTGGCGGGCCTTCTCTCACCGTGCTGGTCTCCATGCTCTCTTCCCGGCTGACCAAACGGGCTCAGGTGGACGACCGCCTGCTGGAACGATTGTCGAACTTCATCGGCTGGGCCCTGGTGGTGTACCTCTACTTCCGTTTCTGGGACGCCCTGGCGATGACCTACACCTACGAACCGGGCCGGACAGAGGGGCTGCAGTTCCTCACCCGCGGGCCGCTGGCCTTCAACTTCTGGGTGGGTGAGATCCTCTGCGGAGCCGTGATCCCCATACTCCTGCTCCTGCTGCCCCGCTTCCGGCATATCCCGGCCCTGCGGATGCTGGCCCTGGCGATGGTGGTGGGCGGGGTGGTGGCCTACCGCTGGGATATCAACATGGCGGGCCAGCTTACGCTGCTGAGCTATCTGCCTCAGGAGCTGACCACCCGCTACACCACCTACTTCCCATCCTTGATCGAGATCCTCTCGGGTGCGGGGGTGGTGGCCTACGGCGCGCTGGCTCTCACGCTGGGGATACGCTTCCTGGGCATTGTGGACCACCGCAAGAAGGCTCACGCGCATGCGGTGGAGGAGACCCCTGCCCTGGCGCCGGCTGATTGATCAGAATCTCAGCTTCGAGCTCAGAATTGACACGAACGAAAAACGGGCGGCCGCGGCCGCCCGTTTATTTATTCAGTCTGGCAGTTTATTCCTGCGGAGCTCCAGCCTGGATCCAGGAGAAGAGCAGCTCCAGTTCCTCAGGCCTGAGCTGGCCCGGATGGTCGCCCGGCAGCTGGATCTGGTAGATCAGGCTGTTCTCCGGGTCTCCGGCGACGAACCCTCTACCGGAATCACCCCCCAGGCGGGCCGTGGCGTAGGTGGTAATATCCAGCCCGCCGTTGGCGACGGTGCTGTTATGGCAGGCGCTGCAGCGGTTCCCGAGCAGGATGCGAATGGGCGTATCCCAGGTAGGCGGCTCGGGCTCGGCTGGGGTGGGGGATACCTCGGCCTGAGGTTGTCCCTCTTCCCCTTCTGCCAGCTCTGGCGCGCCAGCCTCGATCCAGGCCACCACCAGCGCCAGCTCGTCATCCGTAAACTGGCCCGGGTGGTTGCCTGAGCCCTGGCGGATGTACACCAGACTGGTTTCCGCCTCGCCCGGGATCACCGCCGGGCCGGTGGAGCCTCCGGCCAGGGTGGAGGCGTAGCCGCTCAGATTCAGGTCTGCGAGCTGGTTCCCGGAACCGTGACAGGCCGAGCATTTGGCTTCGAACAGGGCGCCGACCCCTCCACTCCAGGATAACGGGCCTTCCCCAATCCCGGGACCGGAAAGAGACTGTGTCGCGGTCGGGAGCGCGGTGGGCTGCGGCGTGGGGGTCAGCGGAGCGAAGACTTCTGCCTCCTCAACGGCCGGCACCCAGGCGATGGCGGTGTCCTCGTAGGTGACGAAGAAAAAGATCCCCACCAGCAGCAGCAGGGCGATCAGCCCGTAAACCGGGTAGAACACCCGCCGGCGTTTCGCGATCACCTCTGCCGGGGGAAGCCGGCGGGCGATGCCGGCTTTGATGTCGGCCAGCTCGAGCGGATGCTCTTCGACCATCTCCTTCTCACTCAGGTGGCCGTTGAACATGCTGCGGTTGAAATGTTTGACCAGCACCCCGTAGAAATGCCACAGGATGATCGCCAGGACCGCCAGCAGCGCCTCGCCGCCGTGCGCGGCTCTGGCGGCCGGGATCCATTGTCCCGGCAGGAAGTTGGTGGTCGCGATCGGGTTCCAGAGCATGAACCCGGTGATGATCATGACCAGCGAACCCCACACCAGCGCCCAGTATTCGGCTTTTTCCTCAAACGTATAGCGCCCCTGCTGCGGGTGGGTTTTGCTCAGGCCCAGGTTGTACTTCAGGGCCTGGAACGCATTTTTGGCATCCGCTAGCCCGGGCAGCATGCTCGCCTGGTAGCGCAGCACGTACATGCGGTAGAAAACTGCACCAATATGGTAGACGGTGATCAGCATCAGCACGACCGCCGCGGCGCGGTGGATCACACGCACGCTCTCGATGCCGCCCATCATGGTGATCATCCCCTTGGCGACGGCGTTATCCGAAAAACGCTGCGGCAGGCCGGTGATGGCGAGCACAATAAAGCTGAGCGCCTGGACCCAGTGTTCGAACATATAGGAGCGGGTAAAGCGCAGGTACCTGCGCCCAGTTCCTTCTCTCGCGCGTGCTTCCATGCGGGCTTTCTCCCCCCTCTGTTCCACGTGTTCACTCATGGCTGCCCCCTTTTTTCTTTGCGAAGAACCTGCGCCCGGCGTCGGCGACAACAAAGACCGCCATCCCTCCCAGGACGCCGGGAATGAAGAGGGTGTAAAACAGGTTTACGAAGTAGACCACAGGATGGCGGGTAGGACTGGGCTCGTAATGGCTCAACCAGGCGGCGGGGAAGTTTGTGGTCGCGTTGGGATGGCATCTCTGGCAGGTGGCCAGGATATTCTCCTTAATGACCGAGCTGTTTGGGTCGTTTACCGCCAGGATATTGTGCACGCCGTGGCAGTCGCTGCAGACTGCTTTGTTCGTCTCTTGTCCGGCTGCTTTTTCGTCAAATAGCCTGACCGTCGTGCCGTGGAAATCGGCCACGTAAGTATCGAACACCTGGGTGTTGATGCCGTAGCGCTGCATCAGCTCCTGGTCGGCGTGGCATTCGGCGCAAATATCCGGTGAATGCAGGCGGAATGGGCTGTTGGCGGGTCCCTGGATGTTATGCACACCGTGACAGTCGGTGCAGGAAGGTACGTCCGGGTTGCCCTCACCGATCAGGGCCGCGCCGTGAACGCTTTCCTGGTACAGCGTGAATATTTGAGAATGGCAGCGCTGGCAGGTTTGGGGGATGGCGGAGCGGGGCTCACCCGCAGGCCGGATGTCGTGCGCGCCGTGGCAGTCGGTACAGACGGCGGCGTTGGTGTTTCCCGCTTCCAGGGCCTGCTGGTGCACGCTGTCCTGAGTCTCCTGGAAGTACTGTTCATGGCACTGCGCGCAGAGCTCATACATTTCCAGGGTCACTTCCCGCAGAGTTTCCGCCTCGAGCGGGGGATGCGGGTAGCCGTTAATATTCGTATGGCACTGCACGCACCCGATATCCTGCTGCCCGTGCACGGAGTTTTGATGCGTTACCGGGTCTACGGTGATGAATAATACCTCGCCAGATGGAAGGACATAGCGCTGGTCGGGTTGGCCGTGACAGGCCAGGCAGGCCTCATCCGACACGGCTTCGTCCTGGGCGCTGGCCCGGCCTGGAAGCAGGAAAAATGCCCCCAGCACCGCGCCGGCTATGCCCAGCAGGATGATGATTGGCGTCTTTTTCAAGTTGTCTCCTCCCTTGATGCGATGAAAAGCCAGCTAATAACGATTAGGATGACGTTCTACCGGCTAATTGGGAAACAGATAAATCTACCGGGAGTAAAAGAGACTCGTTTGATAAAGTGCTAAAGAGTCTATTCACCATCTTTTTACCAGCCTCACTACGCAGGAAAGTGAGGTTTGTCACATGGAACTTGTGAACCATTATAGCAAAATACCCAATTACAGAACCTGTAAATTGGGTGATAAGACCAATGATATTTTACCCAATAAAGGTGATTTTGTCGGCAAACCGGCTCTTTGGGGTTTTCCGTAGAAAGGTCCAGAGCTGGGGATTTCTACATAGATTACGCCGGGCAGGCATGCTTACAAAAAGAGAGAGGTAAGCGCAGCTCACCTCTCTCTTTTTGTAAGCATGTGAATTACCAATCATTCCCCGTTCGAGTAAATCTCGCTCACCTCATCCAGCTTCAGGCTGATCACCTGGCTGGCTGAGTCGCGCCCCATGGTGACGCCGTAAATGACATCCGCAGCCTGTACGGTGTTGCGGTTGTGGGTGACCACAATAAACTGCGTGTTCTGGCTCAGTTCGCGCATCAGTTCGCGGAAACGGCCCACATTGGCCTCGTCCAGCATCGCGTCCACCTCATCCAGCACGCAGAATGGGGTCGGAGAGACCTTGAGCAGGGCGAAGACCAGCGAGTTGGCGGTCAGGCTGCGCTCCCCACCGGAGAGCAGCGAAAGGCCCTGCGTTCTGCGCCCGGGCAGGCGGGCTTCGATCTCGATACCGGTCTGCGTCAGGTCATCCGGGTCGGTGAGCACCAGCCGGGCAGTGCCTCCCCCGAACAGGCGTGTGAAAATGGCCTTGAAGTGTTCTGCCACCGCATCGAAGGTCTTGCGGAACTCGCGCTGCATCAGCTCGTCCAGTTCGGCGATCACCTGGCGGATATCTTCCTGGGCTTTCTCCAGGTCGGCTACCTGCTCGGTCATGAATTCAAAGCGCTCTTTGACCTCGTGATATTCCGCCTGGGCCTCGGGGTTCACCGCCCCAATCCGCCTCAGTTGAGCCCGCTGCCGGCGCAGATTCTCCTCCAACTCTGGGGCCAGCTGGGTGAGGCGCGGGAGCTGTTCCACCATCCCTTCGAGGGGCAGCGGGGCTTGGTGGCTGACCTCATCCGAATAATCGAAGGCCACCAGCCCGAAATCGTCCTCGATACGCCTGCGCAGCGACTCGATGGCCTCTGTCTCCCGCACCAGGGCAATCCGGGCCTGGGCGTGGTGGTGCTCGGCAGTGGTCAGGTTCTGGCGGGCGGCTGCTTCAGACTCCTGCAGGGCATCCTGTTCGCTCTCTGCCGCCTCCAGCTCCGCTTCGGCCGGTTCGAGCAGCTGCCGCAGGGTTTCGATCTCCTGATTGACTTCAGCTTCGGCCTGGCGCTGCCCGGCCTTCTCGCTTTCCAGCGCGGCGGCGGACCCCTCGGCCTCCTTCAGGCGCCTCTCTGTATCGGCGAGCACCCGCCGGGACCGGTCCAGCAGACCCTTGCCTTCTCGCAGCCGTTCCTGGCTGGCGGAGAGGGCGCGTTCTGAGACGCCGGCCAGGGTATTCCAGTGCGCCGCCTGGGCTTGCAGTTCGTCCAAGCTCAGGTCGCCGAGCGCGCTGATCCGCTCTCGCAGCTTTTCGCGCGCCTCGGCGATCTGGGCCTCAATCCCGGCGCTTTCATTCAACAGGCCGGCGGCTTCTTTCCGGCTGCGCTCCAGGTCGGCTTCCAGCCGCTCGCGCTGCTCGACCTGCCAGCGCGACTGCTTTTCGGCCCCGGCCAGCGCGGTCCGGGCAGCGTTATAGGCATCCTTGGCGCGTTCTTCGTCGCTGCGGGCAGCCCGGGCGGCCTCTGCAAGCCGGTTTGCCTCCGCCCTCAGCGCCTGGAGGTCGCGCTCCAGCGCTGCCAGGCGCTCTTCGTTCTCCTGGATGCGGCTGCGGGTCGCCTCCAGGCCGGCGAGCAGGTCGCGGCGCTGTCTCGGGCGGCTGATGGAGGCGGTGGGGCCTCCTGACCCGCCCAGGATGGGACCGGCGGCGTAGAAGATCTCGCCCTGCAGGGTGACCGCCCGGGCGGGCGACGCCTGGCCTGCCAGGGCCTTGCGCGCGGCCTCACGGTCTTTTACCACGAGGGTCTGCCCCAGGAGCAGGTCCACCGCCGGGCGCAGCTCTGCCGGCGCGCTGATCAGGTCGGCTGCCAGCCCCAGCAGGCCATCCTCACCGGACGGACCTGAACTCTGTTTTTGCGAAAGCGGGTCCGGGGGCGCCAGCCGCCCGAGGGGCAGCAGCGCTCCACGCGCCGACCCGCCCTGCAGAAGCGCCAGCGCATTGTCCAGGTCCGCCCCATCCTCCAGCAGGATGGCGTCCACCCATTCGCCCAGCGCTGCAGCGACAGCCTGCTCGTATTCGGCAGGGACGACCAGATGGCTGCTCAGGGCGCCGCGCGCGCCGGGCAGGCGCGCCTGCCGGGCTGCTTTCAACAGCACCTGGGCCCCGCCTGCATAGCCGGTCAGGGACTTCTCTGCGCTCTCCAGCACCTCATACTGGGCCTGCTGGCGCGCCAGGTCGGCCCGTTCGGAGGCCAGGCGGTCGAGGGCCAGCTTGCGCGTATTTTCCAGCTCGCTGATCTTGCGCTGCTGCATTTCCAGGCGTTCAGCGGCTGCAGCCGCAGCCTCCCGGGCCTGCCCGAGCTGTTTTTCGGCTGCCTGCAGGCGTTCTCCGGCAGCCTGCACCTCATTTTGCGCGCCCGCCGCGCTCTGGATCGCATCTTCCAGAGATTTCTCCTGGCGTTGGGCCTGGGCCTGGCGTTCTACCTGGCGGGCCTGGAGCTGGCCCAGGCGGGCGTTGAGCGCGGAAAGCGCCTGCCTGGCCGCCTGCACCTCGCGCTCGGCCTTTGTCCGTTCAGCCTGGCGGGCCTGCAGGTTGCGGCGGGCAGCTTCAGCCTGCAGGCGCGCTTCGTCCAGCTCCGTCTTCTGGCGCTCGACTTCGCTGCTGGCAGCCGCCAGGCGGTCCTCGTGCAGTTGGGCTTCTTCCTGAAGGCGGGCCATCTCGGCTTGCAGGTCGGCCTGCTGCCGCCCCAGCGCCCGCAGGCGCTCCTCTGCCACGGCGCGCTGCCGGCTGAGCTCTTCGCGCCGGGCGTGGAGCTGCGCCGACTGGCGGTGCCAGGAATTCAGGCGTGCGCGCAGCCCGGCGATGCGCTCTCGCAGCTCCGCCAGGCGCTGGCTGCTGGCATTGGCCTGGCTGCGGGCCTGCTCCAGAGTCTCCTCCTGCAGGCGAACCCCCTCGCGGGTCAGCGTCAGGTCTTTTTGGGCTTTATGCCAGTGGTAGCCGTACCACTCGCGCAGCAGCAGCTTGAGGTCTGCCTTTACCTGTTCGTATTCCTGAGCCCGGCGCGCCTGGCGTTCCAGGCTGCGCAGGCGGGGCTGGAGTTCCGCCAGGATATCCTGCACGCGATCCAGGTTGCGGGCGGTGGCCTCCAGCCGCCTGAGAGCTTCCTCCCGGCGGGTGCGGTGCAGGCCGATCCCTGCCGCCTCCTCGAACAGGCGGCGGCGCTCCTCCGCCTTGAGGGCCAGGGCGGCGTCCACCAGCCCCTGCCCGATGATGGTGTAGGTGCGTTCCGCCAGCCCCGATTGGGCCAGCAGTTCGGAAACATCCTTCAGGCGCACCCTCTGCCCGTTGATCAGGTATTCGTTCGCTCCGTCGCGATAAGCGCGCCGGGTGATCGCCACCTCGCTGAAATCGATCGGCAGCCAGCCCTCGCCGTTATCGAAGATCACCGTGGCAGAAGCCATTCCGGCCCGGGCGCGCTGTTCGGAGCCGGCGAAGATCATATCTTCTGTCTTCCTGCCGCGCAGGAGCGAAAAAGACTGTTCGCCCAGCACCCAGCGCAGGCTGTCGGCGATATTGGACTTCCCCGAGCCGTTGGGCCCGACGATGGCGGTCACGGTGGGGGCGAATTCAAACAGCGTGCGGCTGGCGAAAGTTTTATAACCCTGTAGCTCGAGTGATTTTAGAAGACACGGCATGTGGTTGTGTGAGGGGAGCCGGGTGACGGCAGGCATCCCCTGGCTTTCTAGATAGAGGGTCGAAATGCAGTTTATACCTCGAGGCCCGAGGCTTTCAACGCGTTGCGAGCGGCCGCTTTCGCCGCAGCCTGCTTACTGTGGCCCTGGCCCCGGCCAAAAACCTGGTTGTCCACCAGCACCTCGACTTCGAAGAGACGGGCGTGATCCGGCCCGCTGGAGCCCGTAATGCGGTACACGGGAGGCCCGTACCCCTGTGACTGCACCCACTCCTGAAATGTGCTCTTTGGGTCCTGGTCTTTTCGCCCCGAAAGAATGCTGTCCGCGGCCGGTTTGAGCAGAGGTTCGATAAATTGTTGCACTGCCTCGATGCCGGCGCTCAGGTACAGGGCGCCGATCAGGGCCTCGAAGGTGGCGCACAGGAGCGCGGTGCGTTCTCGACCCCCGCTTTCCTCCTCGCCGTGGCCCAGCCGCATCACGCCCCCCAGGCGGATCTGGCGGGCAAACTCGGCGAGCTGTTCTGTGCGCACAAGCGCAGAACGAAGCCGGGTCAGCTCGCCTTCGGCCATCTCCGGGAAATGGTTGTACAGCCAGGCGCCCACCAGAAAATCGAGAACCGCATCGCCCAGAAATTCAAGGCGCTCATTGTCCTCGATCGCATCCGGGTGCTCGTTCAGGTATGAACGATGCGTGAGAGCCCGGTTCAGGAGCAGATAATCATTAATCGGTAAATTGAGGCGAAAACAAAATTCCTGGGGCGACTCAAGCTCACCCAGGTTCCCCTGAGTTCTTCCCATAGTTCGATTCCTCCCGAACTCAGGGAGCGCCAGACACCCACCACCGGGTCGGGTAGCTGGCGGTCCATAAGTTCTGCTGTGTGGTTTCACTGGCATCGAAGGCCGGACTCTGCGGTCCGACCCCCAATGCCCGGATATGACGGGCCGGCGGCGTCTCTCCAACCAGCCTGCGATTAACCCTCGTATTTCCGAATTACCAGGACTGCATTGTGGCCCCCGAAACCGAAGGCGTTGCTCACCGCTACACGGACGTTTTTCTGGCGGGCTTCATTGGGCACGTAGTCCAGATCGCATTCAGGGTCAGGGTGCTGGTAGTTAATGGTCGGTGGGATCACATTTTCCCGGACTGCAAAGGTGCAGAAAACCGCCTCCAGCGCGGCTGTAGCGCCCATCATATGACCCGTCATGGACTTGGTGGACGAGATTGGGATATTATACGCTAATTCTCCGAACGCGGTTTTAATTGCACGGGTCTCGGACAGGTCGTTCAACGGGGTAGCTGTCCCATGCGCGTTGATATAATCCACCTGGTCCAGCCCCACTCCCGCCGCCTCTAGCGCAGAGCGGATCGCCTTTCCACCTCCGGCGCCGTCTTCCGAGGGTGCGGTGATGTGATACGCGTCCGCATTGGAACCGTATCCGGCGAGCTCTGCCAGGATTTCTGCGCCTCGGGCGCGGGCATGGCTCTCGCGCTCCAGGATCAGCAGCCCTGCCCCCTCACCCATGACCAGCCCATCACGCTCTTTGTCAAACGGGCTGGGAGCCGCCGGGGCAGAGCCATTGCTCCCATTTCTGCGAGACATCGCCCCAACCCGGTCGAAGGCGGCCACTCCGGTGGGGGTCACGGTCGACTCACTCGCCCCGGCCACAGCCACGTCAATCGCCTCCGAGCGCAGGAGATGCCAGGCCATACCGATCCCATCTGCGCCTGAAGCGCAGGCGGAGGCTACCGAGAAGGACGGTCCGCGAAAACCGTAGTCGATGCCGACCATTCCAGCCGCCCCGTTGGGCATGAACATGGTGATCACGAACGGGCTGATCCGGCGCGGGCCCTCTGTCCTGACGTCCTCGACGGCCTCCTCATAGGAGCCGATGCCCCCGATGGCCGAGGAAACGATCACGCCCACCCGGCTGGGGTCAAGCTGGCCCGTCTCCAGGCCCGCCATGCGGATGGCCTCTGCCGCGGCCGCAGCCGCAAACTGCTCATAGCGGTCACGGCGGCGCGCCTCGCGTGCAGGCATGTAATCCTCCGGTTTGAAACCTTTGACCTCGCAGGCCATTTTCACCAGATGCTCGCTGGGGTCGAACAGCGTGATTGGACCAATCCCTGGCACACCGTTCACGGCACTGCGCCAGCTTTCCTCAGCCGATAATCCCAACGGGCTGACCGCGCCTGTTCCAGTGATGACAATGCGTTCGGGCATATTTACCTCCAGACAGCGGCCGGATGCTCTTTCCCGGCCCTGGTATTCGGATCAATCCTCAATTTGAACTCCAACCATCATTAACACCCATTCCCCTCTTCTGGTTGCTGGAAAGGGCGAGATTCCCCCAAATCGGCCACATTACATCATTTGTGCCTCTTGTTTAAACCCGGAACCGGTGAGTACGGCGACCACCGGATCCGGCGTGTCGGGAAACTGCTCGAAAAGGGCATAGAGGGCGCCCCATACGACTGCGGAGGTAGGCTCGACATAAAAACCTTGCTGTGCCAGGGCCTGCTGCCCGGGCATGATCTCCTCTTCGTCCACCGCCAGCATAGTCCCGCCGCTCTCCGCCACCGCCCGAAGCAGGGTATCGCCGCGCAGCGGGTTAAGCACCCGGATGCCCTCCGCCAGGGTCGGCCCTTCCGCCACCCAGCCTAACCCGGCCCCGCCGTAAGAATAGAGCGCCCAGAGCGGGGCGCAGGCGCGCGCCTGGACGCCCACGAGTCGAGGAAGCTGGGAGATCAGGCCCGCCTTTCGCAGCGAGCGGAAGCCCCGTCCGATCCCCAGCAGCAGACCGCCCTGCCCCACCGGGGCGATGATCGTACCCGGAGCGCCTCCTAGCTGCTCATAAAGCTCGTAGGCCAGGCTGGCATAACCGGGCAGGTTGTGCGGCAGGTAAGCGTGGCTGGCATAGACTGCCGCTGCTTCGACCGCCCGCAGCGCCGCTGCAGCGGCGTTCGAGCGCGGCCCCAGGATGCGAACCAGCTCTGCCCCATAAGCCTCGATCTGCCTGCGCTTTGGACCGGAGGCCGAATCGGGGGCAAAAACGCGCCCCTTCACCCCGGCCCGCGCAGCGTAAGCGGCGAATGAAGCCCCGGCATTGCCCGAGGAATCCTCCACAGCCTCAGCCGCACCGCGGGCCTTCAGGAGGCTCAGGATCAAGGCGCTGCCGCGGTCCTTAAAAGAGCCGGTCGGGTTGTTCCCCTCGCATTTCAAGGCCACCTGCCTGCCGAAAGCCTGCGAAAGAACCAGGGGCGTATCTCCCTCCCCTAACGACAGCACTGGGGCCGCGGACGGCAGGCCGAAGCTGTAGCGGTAGCGCCAGATCCCTGGCAGCCCCGCTTCGATCTGGGCCGGATCGTAGGGCGGGAACTCTTCCATATCGAATAGCCCGCCGCAGGCAGGGCAGCGGTATGGCAGTCCCTGTTCCGGATACGGGCGCTTGCAGTTGGTGCAGTGGATCATGGTGAACCTGGTATTTCCGCTCTATCGAGGCAGAACAGGGACCCGTGTCTGCCGTTTGGAGAAAACCAAACCCTACTCCCCCGGTTTCGGCTGGTACAGTCCCTCGACCCAGGTCTGTCCCTGCGGGCCTACTTCCTTCTTCCACACCGGGACGATCTCTTTCAAGCGGTCAATGCCGTAGCGGGCGGCCTCGAAAACGCCGGTGTCGCGGTGAGGGGCGGTGCAGCCGATCAGCACGGTGGGCGTGCCCGGGTCCAGGCGGCCGATGCGCTGTACAATGGCGATTCCCTCAACGCTCGGCCAGCGCTGGCGGATCTCGTCCGCCACCTGGCGCATTTTGGCCTCTGCCATGGGCCGGTAGGCCTCGTATTCCAGATAGCTGGTCTCGTGGGGCTCGCCCCGAGAGGTGAGGCCCCGCACCATCCCGGTGAAGAAGCAGGCCGCGCCGGTGGAGGGCAGCGTGATCTGCGCCAGCAGGTCGTTCAGGTCCAGCGGGCCTGCGGTAATGGAAAATAGGGTCGGGGGACAGCCTGCTTCCGCTTCTTCGGGCGCGCCGGACTCCGGAATGCTTCCCCCGCTCACCGGCGGAAAGATAGCAACCTCGGCTCCGGATGGGACGGGGTCTTCATCATAGGCGAATTCCCGGTTCACCGAGACGACCATGCTGTCCACTGCCGGGGCAAGGCCCGGGAAGCGCTCGAGCAGGGCGGCTTTTAGCTCCTGCACCTGCGCGCCCGCGGGAAGCTCCAGGCTGGTCTGCTTGACCCCGGCCCGTTCTTTCAGGCTGGCAAAGAACAGTACGGTGACCGTATTATCCATGGAGACCTCAGCTTTCATTGACAATATCGCCGCTGCGCCCGCCGTACTTCTCGACCAGGCGGATGTTGTGGATGCGCATAGTCTTCTCGGCAGCTTTTGCCATGTCGTAAATCGTCAGCGCGGTGACGGATACGGCGGTGAGGGCCTCCATCTCAACCCCGGTTTTCCCTACCGTGCGCGCCGTCGCCGTGATGCGCACGCCGGGCAGATCGGGATCCAGGGTCAGGTCCACGGTCACCTGGGTCAGGGGCAGAGGGTGGCAGAGGGGGATCAGATCGGAGGTGCGTTTTGCCCCCATCACGCCGGCCAGCTCGGCAATTGTTAAAACATCGCCCTTCTTAATCGCGCCTGCCTGGATCAGGGCCAAGGTTTCGGGAAGCATCACCACTTCGCCTTTTGCGACCGCGGTACGCTCTGTGTCCGGCTTTGCGCCCACATCCACCATGCGCGCTCTCCCGGTCTCGTCAAGGTGTGTCAATCCGGATGTCATGCGTAGATTATAGCATCTGTAGCGCCTTCGCACTTTAAGGTTGTCCTTCTGGATCGGGCGGTTTCACCGCCCAGGCCAACCGAACACCCACAATTTTCCCTGAACTGCGGAACTCCTATTATGATAGGACTTGCGCGGTTGGAAAAAAATCACATTCTGCCCAGAGCTGCGTTACTTCAAATTGAGTAATTCCATTAAGCGGTTGGCTTCAGAGGAGAAAGAGGGCCGGGATGAAAAAGATCTGGACACTGGTGCGCGAAACCGCCAGGGAGTGGAGCGAAGACAAGGCGCCGCGCATGGCTGCCGCCCTCTCCTATTACACGGTATTTTCCATTCCCGCCCTTCTCTTTCTGGTGATCACGGTGGCCAGCCTGATTCTGGACCGTCAGGAAGTGCGGGAGGCGGTCCTGGCAGAGATCGCCAACGCCCTCAGCCAGGAGAGCGCCGAGGCAGTCGGGGCCATGATAGACAGCGCCAGTCTGGGCGACCGGAGCGGCCCGGCCTTTGTGGTGGGTCTGGTCGTGCTCCTGCTCGGCGCGAGTGGGGTTTTCAACCAGCTGCAAGACGCCCTGAACACGATCTTTGAAGTCCGCCTCAGGCCGGGTAATTTCCTGCTGATGATCCAAAAACGGTTTTTCTCCTTCCTCATTGTCCTGGCGCTGGGGTTCTTACTGCTCGTCTCCCTGGTGCTCTCGACCGCGCTGAACGCCCTGGCCAGTTTCCTCCAGGGCTTGCTGCCGGGCTCGGACTCCATCTTCCAGGGGGTCAATTTCCTGCTGCCCTTTATCGTGATCGCGGTGCTTTTTGCCCTCATGTTCCGCTATCTCCCCGACGCGGTGATCTCCTGGCGGGACGTCTGGCCCGGTGCGATCCTGACCTCGCTGCTGTTTAATATCGGTAAGACCCTTCTCAGCCTGTACCTGGCGCGTTCAAACCTGGCGAACACCTTTGGGGCGGCGGCATCCGTCATCCTGATCTTCGTCTGGGTCTACTACACCGCCCAGATCCTTTTCATCGGCGCCGAATTTACCCAGGTTTACGCCAACCGCTTCGGGTCGGGCATCCAGCCGGAGCCTCACGCCGAGCTGTTAAGCGACCAGGCGCGCGTGCAGCAGGGGATTGCGCGCAAGGGATGAGACCCGTTTTCTCGCTTGCAGCACCCCGCTCCATACCAGCCGGAAGCGGGCAGCCTCCCTTCAGGCCGCGTTCTGTCCCTTTTCCTGTCTCCGCTTCTCCCCATGATATAATTGCCTCTCATGGGTAATATTTTTAACAAATGGAAAGAGGGGCTGGCCAAATCCAGCCGGGCTGCCTTTGGGCAGATCGCCACCGTCCTGGGGGCGACAGAAATCGATGACGACACCTGGGATGACCTGGAGGCGCTGCTCATTCAGGCCGATCTCGGCGTCGATACCACCGACGAAATCATAGACACGCTGGAAGAGAAGGTGGAGCGCGAGGGCCTGGTCCGGGCGAGCGACTTGAAAAAGGCGCTCCGCGCAGAGCTGCGCGCTATGCTCGAGACCCCTCCGCCTCTGGATCTGGACCAGAAGCCCGCAGTGATCCTGGTGGTTGGAGTCAATGGATCGGGAAAAACCACCTCGATCGCCAAACTGGGCCAGCGCTTTACCCGCCAGGGGAAATCCGTGATCCTCGGCGCAGCCGATACCTACCGGGCTGCCGCGGTGGACCAGTTAGAAATCTGGGCTGAACGTCTCAAACTGCCGATCATTTCCGGGCAGCAAGGGGGAGACGCTGGAGCGGTGGCATTCGATGCCGTCCAGTCCGCAGTCTCCCGCCGGGCGGATATCGTCCTGGTTGACACCGCAGGCAGGCTGCATACCCGCTACAACCTGATGGAAGAGCTGAAAAAAGTTTACCGGGTCACCGGAAAAGCGCTTCCGGGCGCCCCGCACCACGTCTGGCTGGTGATGGACGCCACCACCGGGCAGAATGCCCTCCAGCAGGCCCGGGCTTTTAAGGACGCGGTGGGCGTGACCGGGGTGATCCTGGCGAAGCTCGATTCTTCGGCCCGGGGCGGGATGGCTTTTGCGATCCGGAAAGCGCTTGGGCTGCCGATCCTGTTCGCCGGCCTGGGTGAGAAACCGGAAGACCTGCAGCCGTTCGACCCCGACGCCTTCCTGGACGGCATTCTCGCCGAATTTGCTTAAGATTCCCGGCCGCGCGCCCGGTCTGCGCGCGGCGAGTTTTTTTCAGGAGAGTATGCGATGCAAGACCTGATCGGTCGCTTACAAGAGAGCGAAGAAAAAATCCGGCATTTACTGGTGCGTCTTTGACTTACCAGAAAAAGAAGCCCAATTAAAAGAACTACAGAAACAATCGGAAGACCCCGACCTGTGGCAGGAACCGGATCGGGCCCAGCAGTTGATGAAACGCCTGTCGGGCCTGCGTGACGAGGTCGAGAGCTGGACCTCTCTGCAGCAGCGCGTCCAGGATGCCCTGGAGCTTGCTGGCCTGGGGGATGAAAGCCTGCGGGACGAGCTGGAGCCGGAGGTGGATGCGCTGGAAACGGAAACCCGCAAGCGCGAGTTCTACGCGATGCTGTCCGGGCGTTTTGACCGGGGCAACGCTCTGCTGGCAGTTCACGCCGGGGCGGGGGGCACCGACTCGCAAGACTGGGCCGAGATGCTGCAGCGCATGTACCTGCGCTGGGCCGAGAGCAGAGGTTTCGAGGTCGAGGTGATTGACCTGACCGAGGGCGAGGAAGCCGGGATCAAGAGCGTGACGATCTCGGTGGAAGGGCCTTACGCCTACGGCTACCTGCGGCCCGAGAAGGGCGTTCACCGTCTGGTGCGGCTTTCACCCTTCGACGCCTCTCACCGGCGGCACACCTCTTTTGCCATGGTTGAGGTTCTGCCCCAGGTGGAGAGCGATGAGGAGGTTGAAATCCGCCCGGAAGACCTGCGGGTGGATGTGTATAAATCCTCCGGAGCCGGCGGGCAGAACGTTCAGAAAAACGCGACCGCCATCCGTCTCACGCATATCCCGACCGGTCTGGTGGTGACCTGCCAGAACGAACGCTCTCAGACCCAGAACCGTGAGAATGCGATGCGGGTGCTGCGCGCCCGCCTGCTGGAGATGAAGCAGCAGCAGCAGGCCGACGAGCTGGCCGTGCTGCGCGGCGATTTTCAAAAGGTAGAGTGGGGCAGCCAGATCCGCTCTTACGTCCTGCATCCATACCAGCTTGTCAAGGATCACCGCACCGAGCATGAGAGCGGAAACACGGCGGCTGTGCTTAACGGGGAAATTGACGGGTTCATCGAGGCTTATTTGCGCCAGAACCTGGGGAATGGGAACCAGTAGAGCAGGCTGGGCGGGTCTTGTTCTCTGCCTGGCCCTCCTGCTCTCCGGCTGTGTTACCCTGGTGGACCCGGAAGCCAGCCAGCAGCAGGCCGTTGATGAAGTGGGGGTTATCGGGGATGGGGAGATCCTCGAGCAGACCTTCCTGGCCCGCAGGCCGGGCCTGAATGGGGTTGCCCTGTGGGTGAGCGCATCCGCCGCCGGAGATTCTCCGGACGGCAGTCTGGAAATAGCGCTGTACCCTGCAGGAGACCCCGGATCCCCGCTGGAACGATTCTCGCTTTCGCAAGCACGCATCGCAGCCGGTTCTCCGGTGCTGCTCTCCTTCGATCCCCTGCCGGGGCCGGGCGGGCAGCTGTACACCCTGCGCGCCGCCGGGCGCGGCCTGACCGCCCGCTTTCTGGGCCGCAATGCCGATGTCCATCCATACGGCGGTGCGGCGCTGAACGACGAGCCGCTGGCAGGAGACCTGGCCTTCCGCCTCAGCTATGACTACGGCTGGCAGGCG
Organism: Chloroflexota bacterium; assembly: GCA_023395675.1. Classification (GTDB taxonomy): domain Bacteria; phylum Chloroflexota; class Anaerolineae; order Anaerolineales; family UBA4823; genus JAEWYL01. The sequence continues at coordinate 21,138 of JAEWYL010000269.1, forward strand.
GTTCTCACCGATCTGCGCCGCGGGCTGGAAAACCTCCCGCTTGCCCTGCCCCTGGCAGCGGCGCTCTACCTCCCCGGCTGGCTGCTGCTCTCCTGGCTGGTCCCAGGCCTCCGTGATCGTTTCGACGGCCCCGGACGCTTCTTGCTCTCGGTTGGGTTGAGCATGGCTGCCGTCCCGCTGGTGCTCACCTGGACCACGCAGCTGGGGCTGCGCTGGAGCCGCTCCGGCGTGCTGGCGGCAGCTGCAGCCCTGCTCGTCCTGGCAGCGCTGCGTCTTTTCCCCGCTCTCCGCAGCACCCTGCTCCGGTTTTCGGACTCTCCCGCTCTCGTTCACGCGGGCCTGCCCGCGCTGCTGCGGGGGCTGCGCTGCTTGCGCCCCGATCCAACGACGCTGGCTTTCCTCGGGGTGCTGGCCCTTTCCCTTTTTGTGCGCATCGCCATGGTGAGAGACCTATCCGCCCCGCCCTGGGTGGACTCGGTGCATCATGCCGCCATCACGCGCCGCATCCTGGAAGAGGGCGCCTTCCCAAACACCTACGCGCCTTATATCGAGATCGAGACCTCCCGCTATCACGCCGGGTATCACAGCCTGCTGGCATTTTACACCGCTCTTGCGGGCCAGGAAATTGACGCCGCCATGCTCGGGCTGGGCCAGGCGCTGAATGTCCTGGCCGCCGCGGGGGTTTACCTCTTCTGCACGACCCTCACCGGGGACCGGCGCGCCGGCCTGCTCGCCGCCCTGCTCGCTTCCCTGTTCACGCCCATGCCGGCTTACTACACCAGCTGGGGGCGCTACACTCAGCTGGCCGGTCTGGTGATCTTCCCGGCCCTGTTCGCCCTGCTGGTGCACGGGCTGGACCTGTACGAACTGTCTCCCGGTCCTGCTGCACGGCGGGCGCGCCTGGGGATGATCCTCGCTGCTGCAGCCGCGGGAGGGGGCCTGTTCATCACCCATTACCGGGTGGCGGCTTTCCTCGGCTGCCTGCTGGCGGTTTACCTGCCCCTGCGCTGGTTGAAATTCGCCCGTGCTGGGGGCGGCAGGCGGCGCGCCGGATACGACCTGGCTATTCTCGGGACGGCAGCTCTGGTGGGAATCGCCCTGACCCTGCCCTGGTGGCCCGACACGCTCTCCGGCCTGTTTCTGCGCAAGATCGAGCAGTGGAGCGGTTCGGGCGAGCCGTTTACCGGGATCAACTGGAGCTTGCTGAACCCGGTGATGGGCCGGGCGGTGCTGTTCCTTGCGGGGGCCGGCCTGGCGGCCGGTTGTTTCCGGCGCCGCACTTTTCCCCTCGTGCTGGCGGGCTGGGCCGGTTTGATGTTTTTCCTGGCTTACCTGGGGCCGCTGGGCCTGCCCGGGGGCGGGTTTGTGAACAGTACTTCGGTAGAGATCACCCTCTTTATCCCTGCCGCCTCGCTGGCGGGCTACTTTCTCAGCCGCCTGCTGGGCGCCTGGCAGCGCGGGCTGCCGGTCCGTTTTCACGCGCCGAACCTCCTGGCGCTCACGGGCGTCGCCCTGGCGTTCTCAATTTCCGCCGCGCGCCTGCAGCTCCCCCTGCTGCGCGAATCTACCTTCCTGTTCCGCAACGCCGACCGCCCGGCCCTGGAGTGGATGGAGCGCAATCTCCCGCGTGGGGAGGTGGTGATGATCAACCCCTTCTCCTGGGGCTACAACCTGTACGCCGGGCAGGACGGGGGGTTCTGGATCTCACCCCTGGCCGGTCTCAAGACCATGCCGCCCCCGGTGCTCTACGGACTGGCGGACGATTTTTCGACCGCCAGGCGGATTAACGCCACCGTGGAGCAGGCCATGCAGGTCGCGGGGGATCCGGTTCTGCTGGCAGAGCTCCTGAGAGAGCAGGAGATCCAATATCTTTTTCTTGGGGCCCGCGGCGGGGTTTTCGCTCCCGATCTACTGCAGGAGAGCGGAGAATTTGAGAGGCTGTACGCTCAGAATGGGGTATGGGTCTTTCAGGTAAAGCCGTAAAAAAACGAAATTTGTTGTTAAAACAAATACCCCACCGTACCGTGTGCTGCAAAGTTTTGAACCTGCCTTCGCAGGTCGGGTCCCACCTCGAGCGCTCCGCCTTGGCTCAGGCCTATCGCGTCACGTTCGCAAGGGAAAGACCCCATAAGTGGGTGTTGGCTCAAAACCGGGGAGCGGCATCACGCGCACAGCAGGGTTGCCTCAGTTATACCATAAAATACCCGCCGCTTAAAGGGTCGAAGATTAGAAAGTCAGCCAGACAAGCTTAAAGATTTCTCTAGCGTGTGCATGTACAGAAGCGGGGGCGAGCAT
>JAEWYL010000331.1 GCA_023395675.1 Chloroflexota bacterium
AAAACCCTAAAGGTCGCCTTCAAGTCTCTTTTTAGTCAGGCTCCTTGTGGCGACCTTTAGGGTTTCTCTTCGCTTATCACCGATTTTGATTGTCAAACTTCATAAGGTCGCCTTCAGGTCTCTTTTCAATCTGGCTTCTTGCGGCGACCTTTAGGGTTTTCCTTCGGCTGTCAGCGAACCTGTTTGTCCAAACACCTCAGGGGCACGGCGGTGTAGAAAATGGTTCCTGCCCAACCCGTCTGAAGCCGTGCCCACGCCCCGCGCGGGAACGTTTCCCGGCCGCGGGAAATGTTTTTCGTGCAAAATGGGCACGGCTGGGTGCGTTTACACGCCGGTCTGGTTAGATTCACCGCCCTGTCCCTACCGCTCCGCCCCCATAGTTCATGGATGGTGTCCGCCCATCCCGCCTCCTGTAGGGGCACGGCGGTGTAGAAAATGGTTCCTGCCCAACCCGTCTGAAGCCGTGCCCACCCCCCGCGCGGGAACTTTTCCCGGCCGCGGGAAATGTTTTTCGTGCAAAATGGGCACGGCCGGGTGCGTTTACACGCCGGTCAGGTTAGATTCACCGCCGTGTCCCTACCGCTCCGCCCCCGTAGTTCATGGATGATGTCCGCCCATCCCGCCTCCTGTAGGGGCACGGCGGTGTAGAAAATGGTTCCTGCCCAACCCGTCTGAAGCCGTGCCCACGCCCCGCACGGGAACGTTCCCGGCCGCGGGAAATGTTTTTCGTGCAAAATGGGCACGGCCGGGTGCGTTTACACGCCGGGCTGGTAAATTCACCGCCGTGTCCCTACCGGACCGCACCGGCGCTGCGACCGTTCCCTTCTCCCCGCCCCGGTGCGAGGCGCTTTCACCGCCCCGCAACGCGGCGCCGCCGGCCCGGCACTCCGGCCCCCGCCGCGACCCGCCCCAGGCGGGGCAGCGCCTTGCACCTGAATCCGGCCCCCCTCCCCCTGCCCCCCTCTCACCACTTAACCGTCTTTTGGTATGATATTGTCAGCCGGAGCGGGCGAAAACCCTCTCCCCGGCTCCCTGACGGTTTTTTTACTGGTAAATCTGGAGGTAACCTTATGGAAAGCAGAACCAAAGCCTTTGGGCACCCGATCCACCCCATGCTGATCGTGTTCCCCCTCGGCCTTCTCGCCACCGCCGTCATCTTTGATATTCTCTATCTGGTCTTCGACAACCAGACCTTCGCCACCGTCGCCTACTGGATGATCGCCGCCGGCATCATCGGCGGGCTGATCGCCGCCCTCTTCGGGCTGCTGGACTGGCTGGCGATCCCGAACGACACCCGCGCCAAGAGCGTGGGCCTGTGGCACGGGCTGGGCAACTTCGTCATCGTGCTGCTCTTCGCCGGGAGCTGGCTGCTCCGCAACGGGGACGAGCAGAACCTGCCCGGCACCCTGGCCCTGCTGCTCTCCTTTGCCGGCGCGGCCCTCTCGCTGCTCACCGGCTGGCTGGGCGGCGAGCTGGTCTACCGCCTGCAGGTCGGCGTGGACCGGGGAGCGCACCTCAACGCCCCCAGCTCCCTCTCCTCCGAGCCCGCCCGGTCCGGCGCAGCCCACTACCCGGGTGAAGCGCTCCCCCAGACCGGCCGCCGCGAGGAGGATGAGATGTAAGGCCGGCTCAGGATACCCCGCCCCGCCTCTGCCGCCGCCTGCTCCCGCCGCAGGCGGCGGTTTTTCGCGTCCAATCTGGAAAACGTGCGTATATAACATTGTTGAGCCAACATGAATTTCACCAGCAAGGGGAGGCGGGTCAGTAATCCAATGAAAAAACGCAGATGGACGAAAAAGAAGACGATAATCGCTCTCGCAGGGCTTGTTTTCGCGATAGCTGCCGCCTTCGGCGGTTATTCCGCATATGGCGCATACCGCCTCAACCAGCTCTCAAAAATGACCTTTATGGACATGCTGGCGTATACCACGCGAGATAACCCGGAGGCGGTCATCACGGTCGGCGTCATCCAGAACGGTGAGATGAATTACACGGTGTACGGCGAGAACGGCGCTGAGCTGCCCCCGGAAGAACATATCTATGAGATTGGGTCAATCACCAAAACATTTACCACCTCGCTGCTGAGCAAAGCGGTCGGCGAGGGCAGGGCCAGTTTCGACGATCCGGTTGACAGGTATCTAGAGCTCTCGCAGAAAGCGTATTACCCGACCCTCCGCAGGCTGGTGACGCATACGGCCGGATACAAAGAACAGTATCTTGAGAAGCCCATGATCTCGAACTTCCTGCGCGGCCGGAATTTTTTCTACGGGGTGTCGGGAGACATGCTCCTGAAGAGGCTGGAGAAGATCAACCTGGAGGACGCTGACTATGCTTTTGCGTATTCCAATTTCGGGATTGCAGCCGCAGGAGCCGTGCTCGAGAAGATCTACGGGAGCGATTACTCGACTCTGATCAATACCTATGTCACCGGCGAGTTGGGCCTTGCCAGCACCAGAATTACGGACGGCTCTGGCGACCTGGAGGGGTATTGGGACTGGTCCGCCGCCGATGCCTTCATGCCGGCCGGGGCGCTGCAGTCGAATATAACGGATATGCTCAAATATCTGGCGCTGCAGATGGGCGAGGAGCGGGACTATTTCGCTCTGGCCCATGGGGCGTTAGCCCAGGTGCAGTCTGAGCCGGGGGCGAATGAAAGAATGGGGATCCGCATTGACGCCGTGGGCGCCGGCTGGATCATCGACCGCGAGCACAATATTACCTGGCACAACGGCGCCACCGGTCACTTCAACAGCTATATCGGGTTTGATAAGGAAAACCAGATCGGCGTGGTGATCCTGTCCAATCTTTCCCCGGATGATCGCATCCCGGCCACGGTCATGGGGGTTGAATTATTGACTTCTCTGCAGGAGTGAGGCCGGGCGCAGCAGGGTCATCCCGCGCGCACGCAAAGGTTGAAAAAAGGGTGTGATTTTTACGGGGCTCCGCCCCGCAAAAATCACACCCTGATGAGTTTTAAGAAACCGAATCGGTGATCAGCGAAGGAAAACCCTGAAGGTCGCCACCAGGAGCCAGTCTGAAAAGAGACCTGAAGGCGACCTTGCGGGTTTTGGTTGCTACCGGTTCTGAAACTCAAAACGGATCAGGTACGAATAGGACACCCTGCTTCACAAAGCGGCCGGTAGAACGCATTACCCAGGCGCGTTTCAGGGGCGGGCCGCCCGGCGGGCCAGCACCGGCGCGCAGCCCCGCCTGTTTGATTGGGGGTGTGCGGCTGATCAGGTGCAGGGCATTTCCCCGCCTGTGCGGCTCTGTTTCGAGCTGTGGGCTGTTTGCCTGCCATGCCCCCGGTCAGCGGTGAAAATGCCTCGCACCGGCCCGAGCGCCAGGCGCGTTTCAGGGCGGGCCTGCACCGGGCGCGCCCGCAAACCTTGCCATAACCAGCTTTCTGATTTAAGATACCTGTAGAAAATCGCGCGGCCCCGGCCCCTCCGCCCCCGGTGGGCGGCGAGCCGGCCGCTTCAACCCGCGTACACCTCAGGACGGTGCAGAATGTGCGATACCATCGTAGCCACCGGCGACGTCACCGCCGATGGCGTTACCCTGTTTGCCAAGAACTCCGACCGCGAGCCCAACGAGGCCCAGCACCTCCACTTCAGCCCCGCGGCCAGCCATCCCGCCGGCGCGCGCCTGCGCTGCACTTACATCGAGATCCCCCAGGTCGAGCGCACCCACGCCGTGCTGCTCTCCAAACCCTTCCAGATCTGGGGGGCCGAGATGGGGGTGAACGAGCACGGGGTGGCCATCGGCAACGAGGCCATCTTCTCCCGCGTGCCGGCCCGCAAAAAGGGCGGCCTGCTGGGCATGGACCTGCTGCGCCTGGGCCTGGAGCGCGCCGCCACCGCCCGCCAGGCGGTGGAGGTCATCACCGGCCTGCTGGAGGAGTGGGGCCAGGGCGGCAGCGGCGGGTTCTCTCACCCCTTCAATAACCACAACAGCTACCTGATCGCCGACCCCGGCGACGCCTGGGTGCTCGAAACGGTGGACCGCCACTGGGCCGCCAAACAGGTGCGCGGCGTCTACACCATCTCCAACGCCCTCACCCTGGGCTCGGAATGGGACCTGGCCTCGGCGGACCTGGTGAGCTACGCCGTCAAGCAGGGCTGGTGCAAAGGGCGGGACGATTTCCACTTCGGCCGCTGCTATTCCGACAACCTCTACACCACCTTCGCCGCCGCCGCCTACCGCCAGGGCTGCACCCTGCGCTCGCTGGCGGGCAAAAAGGGCCGCCTGGCGCTGCACGACGCCCTCGACAGCCTGCGCGACCACGGCGAGTGGAGCCGCAGCGACGCCGAGGTGCGGCGCATGCTCCCCGGCGACCTGCGCTACTCCCGCGGCCCGGCCGCCAGCCTGAAAGGCCGTCCCCCGCGCCCCTGGCAGCCCGACCAGGGCGTGCTCAAGGGCGTGACGGTCTGCATGCACGCCGCCTGGGGCCCGGTGCGCATCAACCAGACCACCGGCTCGCAGATCTCGCACCTGCACCCGCAGCACCCCACGCACTTCTTCACCGCCACCGCCGCGCCCTGCACCAGCCTGTTCAAGCCCCTGTGGGTGGATGCGGCCGCCGCCCACGGCCTGCCCGATACCGGCCCCCAGCCGGACGGGCGCTGCGACCCACACGCTCTCTTCTGGCGCCACGAGGAGCTGCACCGCCTCACCCTGCTGGACTACCCGGCCCGCAGCGCCCTCTACGCCCCCGCGCGCGAGGCCCTGGAGGCGGAATTTGTGGAGAAAGCCCTGGAATGCGCCCCGGCGCCCGCCGCCGAGCGCGCCGCCCTCTCCGCAGAGCTGTTCGCCGCGGCGGACGAGGCCGAAGCGCGCTGGCTGGAGCAGGTGCGCCAGGCGCCGCCCGCCCCCGGGACGGCCCGCCTCTACCGCGCCGCCTGGGCCCGCTTCAACCGCCAGGCCGGGATGAAGGTTGGAAAGTGAATTGGGGAAACCTGTTTGGGGAGCCGGGCGGCGGGGGCCCCCCCCCCCCCCCCGTAATGAGCCCCGCCGCCCC
>JAEWYL010000062.1 GCA_023395675.1 Chloroflexota bacterium
GTGTTCAGACGCCGGACAGCCAGCGCACAGGCCGGGCCTGTGCGCCCGCTCACAACAGGTCGGGAAAGGCGAAGAGGCCCGGATAGCCGCCGGTATGCAGGAAGATCACCGGCTCGTCCTGACCAAGCAGCGGGTCCTTTCTTTCGATCAGGTCGAGCAGGCCGGCGAAGGCCTTGCCGGTATAAACCGGGTCGAGCAGCAGGCCTTCCAGGCGGGCGGCCCGGCGCAGCGCAGACCGGCAGGCATCGTCCAGGATGCAGTAGCCAGGCCCGGCATAGCGCGCTTCCACCAGGCTGACAGGCGGCGGGACAAAACCGGCCGGCGCGCCCAGGAGGCGGCAGATTTCGGAAGCCAGACGGGCGATCGAGCCCGGGAAGGATTTCCACAGCTTGCCCACGTCAATACCCACCGGCTGCAGCGGGGAGCCGAGCAGCGCCAGGCCCGCGGCGAGGCCTGCCAGGGTCCCGCCGGTGCCCGCCGCCAGGACCACGTTTGCCCTCCCAAGACCAAGCTGGCGGGCCTGCTCGTCCAGTTCCAGGGCGGCGCGCGCATAACCCAGGCAGCCCAGGGCGCTGTGCCCCCCCACCGGGATGAAATAGTGACGCCCGACGAGGAAACGGGCCAGCCAGCGCACCAGGCGGATCGTGCCCTCCAGGGAGCGAGGCGCGCCGCCCTCCGCACCCAGGTTGATGAAGTGCATCTTCGCCCCAAGCAGCTCATTCACCAGCAGGTTGCCCTCCAGGCGGGCCGGGCGAGGGGCGAAGTAGAACAGGTGCGGCTCCAGGCCGCAGGCCCGCGCCGCCGCCGCGGTCAGGCGGGCGTGGTTGGACTGCAGGCCGCCGAAGGTGACCACCCGGCGCGCGCCCTGCTGCAGGGCCTCCGCCAGCAGGTATTCCAGCTTGCGGACCTTGTTGCCGCCCAGGCCGCGGCCGGGGCCGTCGTCGCGTTTGACGTAGACCGGGCGGCCCAGCTCCGCGCTCAGGCGGGGCATGGGTTCGAGAGGGGTGGGGTAGGCTGCCAGAGCGAGGCGCGGGAAGGCTTCCAACCCGGCCCGAAGCGCAGCGCGGGCCGGCTCTTCCGCTGTCTGGATATGGAGAGTAGCCTCTGCCCGGGTCATGCCGCGCCTCTCTCTAACGGTCAGGCGGCGCTATGTGCCGCGGGCGCCAGGCGCCGGGCGAGCCGCTTCGCCAGGCCGATGATGGTCAGCACCGTAGGGCGGTCCAGGGCTTCGGGAAAGACGCTGGCGTCGCAGACGTACAGGCCGCGGATGCAGGTTTCCAGGTTCGCATCGACCAGTTCGCCCAGGCGCACGGTGGCGCTCGGGTGCGTGCCTCGCAGCGGGGTCATGAAGATCGTATCCGCCTCCGCACCCGCTTCCACCAGGATGCGGCGGCTGATGGCCTCCGCGTGGCGCAGGCGCTCCTGGTCGGCCGGGGTGAGGGGCTTGCTGATGCGCCCGCCGGGGAATACGCCGCCGGAGATCTCGTCCTTCAGCTTAATCATGACCCCGAGCACGTGGTTCCAGCGCGGCCAGGTCAGAGCATAGCGCAGGCCTTTGAGGGAGTTGATCAGGGGGTAGAGCAGCCAGGGGTCCATCAGCGTGCTGAGCATGAAGCCCGCCTGCGGATCCTCCCAGGACCAGGTCATCGGCGGCTCGCTGCCGATGCCTTTTTTCTTTGAAAAGCCGTAGAGCATGACCGTGGTGTCCATGGCCATGCCGCGCCCGGCTTCGGGGAAGCCCGAATTTTGCAGGATGCGAGGCGTGCCGATCCCCCCGGCGCACAGGATCACCGTACCGGCCCGGGCGGCGAAGGGCCTGCCGCTGCGCTCCCCCACCAGACCCGTCACCTGCCCGCCCTCGTACAGCACGCGCAGGATGCGGGAGCCGGTCTGCAGGACGGCCCCGGCGGCCACGGCTTCGTCCACCCATTCGGCCGCGCTCCACTTGACCCCGCAGCGGCAGCCGAGCATGCATTTCGCGCCGCAGTCGAAGCGGCGGGAACGGGCCGGCTGCATGAATTTCAACTGCGGCTGCCAGTCGTACCCCAGGGCGCGCCCGGCTTCTGCGATACGGGTAGAGGCCTCTCCGCGCAGCTCCGGCGGCAGCGGGGCGATCCCCAGCTCTGTGATGGTCTCTCGCGCCTCCGGCAGGATATCCACAGCGTACTTGTCCTTCAGCCAGCCGGGCGGGAGCGCGGCGCAGCCGCAGTACATGCTCGTCGCGCCGCCGACCATCAGCGGGCGGATGATGTTCAGCCCCTCCTGGGTAAAGACCAGGCTCATCCGGTCGGCGTAGAGCAGCGCCCCGAGGTAAGTGCCGTAATAGGCCCGCCGGCGGTGGTCAATCCCGCGCTCGAACAGGATCACGCGCTTCCCGGCGCGGGCCAGGGCGCGCGCCAGGGTGGCTCCGCCCGGCCCGGAACCGGCGATGAGGATATCGGCCTGCAGGGTTGCCTGTTTCGCCATTTCAGTTAGATTCTATCCTAATTATGCGGTGTCGGACGACTGCTTCCTCCCCTTTCAGCGAACCGGCTCGCCAAACCGCGCCTGACCTGATAGACTCCTGGTAGAAGCATGAAACGAGCCGATCCTTTCGCCCCCGGCCTGCTGGCCGAACTGCCCGAAGCGCCCAAAAAGGCGGCGGTGCTGCGCGCCTCCCGCATTGGCGATTTCCTGTGCGCCGTACCTGCCCTGCGGTCTCTGCGAGCCGCCCTGCCCGGAACAGAGCTAATCCTGATCACCCTGCCCATGCTGCGCGAGCTGGCCCTGCGCCTGCCGTGTGTGGACCGGGTGGTGGGGTTCCCCGGCTACCCGGGCCTGGCAGAACAGCTCTTCGATCCGCGCCGCGCGGCGGCTTTTTTTCAACAGATGCAGGCTGAGGAGCTGGACCTGGCCATCCAGATGCAGGGCACCGGGGTCTATTCCAATCCCTTCGTTTTGATGCTGGGGGCGCGCCGGACGGCAGGGTTTGTGCGCCCGGGCGACGGCCCCGGGCTGCTGCAGGCCGCCCTGCCCATTCCCGAAAGCGGGCACGAGATCGAGCGAGTCCTGGCGCTGGCCGAATTTCTCGGCGCGCCCTCACAGGGAAAGGTTGTGGAGATCCGGCTGAGGCCGGAGGACCGTGCCGAGGCGGAGCGGCTCCTGCGGGGAGCGCCTGCACCCTGGATCGGAGTGCACACCGGGGCGCGCGACCGCACCCGGCGCTGGCCCGTGCAGCGGTTTGCGCAGGCCGGGCGCAGGCTGCAGCGACAGTTTGGAGGCTCGCTGGTGTTCCTGGGGGATGGAGGCGAGCGAGCCCGGGCGGAAGAGGCGCACCGGCTGGCGGAGGTGCCGGCGCTGAACCTGGCGGGCCGCATGGGCCTGCCCGCCCTGGGGGCGTTGATCGAGCGCCTGTCCGTGCTGCTCACCAACGATACCGGGCCTGCGCATCTGGCTTACGCCCTGGGCGCCCCGGTGGTGACGATCTTTGGCGGCGCAGACCCCGCGCGTTACGGCCCCCCTCTGCCGGGGCCTTTCGAAATTTTGGTGCATCCGATCGCCTGCCGGCCCTGTCCCGGCGACGGCTGCCCGATCGGTTTCGAGTGCCTGGAGCGAATTGGGGTCGAGCAGGCGGTGCGCGCGGCCGGGAGGCTCATCCAGAGAACCACGCAGTAAACGCTGTGGGTGCCGGGGACAGCCCCGCCCCCCCCGCGTTTAACGGCGATTTTTCTCACCGCGGGT
>JAEWYL010000073.1 GCA_023395675.1 Chloroflexota bacterium
CGGCGGGCGGGATCGGCGCGCAGCTCGGACACGGCCTCGGCCCAGGCCTCGGGAGAGCCGGGGGGCAGCAGCACGGCGTTGCCGGGGTGCAGCACCTCGCGCAGCACGGGCAGGTCGCTGGAGAGGATGGCGCGCCCGCAGGCCAGGTATTCGAAGACCTTCATCGGGCTGAGGAAGCGGGAGATATCGCCGCCGGAGGAGGCCTGCACCCGGCGCTCGTAGGGCATGAGCAGCAGGTCGCAGGCGGCCTGGTAGCGCGGCAGCTCGGCGTTGGGCACGAAACCGGCGAGCAGCAGGTTCTCCAGGCCCTGGGCGGCGGCCGAGAGGCGCAGCTTCTCCACCCCCGCCGGCTCCCCGCCCACCAGCAGGAAAGTCACGCCCGGGAGGCGGCGGGCCAGCTCCAGCAGCAGCCCGCTGCCGCGCCCGGGGTAGAGATGCCCGGTGTAGCCGGCCGTGAAGCGCTGGGGAGGCAGGCCGGGCAGGTTCAGGGCGCGGCGCGCCTCGGTGGGGTCCGGCAGCCCCTCGAAGCGCTCCAGATCCACTCCGTCCGGGGCGATCTGCACCAGGGCGGGCGGGAGGCGGTAGCGGCGCCCCAGCTCCTCCGCCAGGGCGCGGGTGATCAGCACCAGGCGGCGCGCCCCGCGGCCGCGCAGAAAGAGGCGGAAGAACAAAGGCCCCATGGCGCCGGAGGGCAGGTCGTGCAGCTCGAAGACCACCGGCAGCCCCTGCAGGCTGGCGAAGGCCGCGGCCTGCGGCAGGCGGGTGTAGAGCAGACCGGCCCCCAGGCGGCGGGCCCAGCGCACCCCGTGCAGCCCGTAATCGTAGCGGCGCAGGCGGGAAGAGGCCGGCAGAGCGGCCAGGTCGAAGGGGCGGCGCAGGCCGTAGTGCCGGGCCAGGTCGGCCCAATGCAGGGCCTCCTGCCCGGGGCGGGCCGGGTAGCCCAGGCAGACCTGGCTCCCGAGGCCGGCGAGGGCCTGCGCCATCTTCATCACCTGCAGGCTGTTGGCGGTGCGGGCCGGGAGGGGGGCGGGGGCGAGCACGGCGATCTTCATCCGTCCAGCAGCTCCCGGTAGGCCTCCACCTGCTCGCAGGCCGTGCGCTCCCAGGTGAGGGTCTCGGCGCGCCGGCGGTTGGCGCTTCCCATGCGCCGGTTCAATTCGGGGTCGGTCAGCAGGCGCAGCGCCGCCCGGCCGGCGGCCTCTGCGTCCCCTTCGGGGACCAGGAACCCCGTCTCGCCGTCCGCCACCGCGTCCGCCGTCCCGCCGCTGTTCGCCGCTACCACCGGCAGGTGGTAGGCCCCGGCCTCCAGGTACACCAGGCCGAAACCCTCGAAGCGCAGCCCCACCTGCTGCGGGGTGAGGATAAAGAGGCTGGCCTCCCGGTAGCAGCGGCTGAGCTCCTCTCCGGGGATGGGGCCGAGAAATTCCACGTTGCGCAGGCCGCGCGCGCGCACGATGGCCTGCAGGCGGTCGAAATACGGTCCCGGGGTGTAGCGCCCGGCGATCCAGTAGCGGGCCTCGGGCAGCTCGGCCTGCACGCGGGCGAAGGCCTCCAGGCTGATGTGATGGCCCTTGCGCGCTTTGACCTCCCCCACCGAGAGCAGGGTGGGGACCTGCGGCAGGGGGCGCTCCCCCGCCAGGGGCGGCACGCTGAGGTAAAAATTGTTGCCGTTGAGCACCGGGCGCAGGCGGGCTCGCTGCAGGGCGGGCCCGAAATATGCCTGCATCAGGCGGGCGGTGCCGTGCGACACCGGGCAAACCAGGGCCGTGCGGCGCAGCACCCAGGCGTAGAGCGCCCGGTCCAGCCGGCGCGCGTGCCAGATCACCCCGTAGGTGCCGTGGGCGGTAAGGGCGTGCGGGCGCCCCAGGCGGCGGGCCAGCCACAGGCCCACCAGCCCGGTGGGGTAGGCCTCCAGGGAGTGCACCAGGTCCACCGCGGGCCAACTGCCCCGGCGTACGGCGGACCAGGCGGCGGACAGGCGCGCCAGGCCCTCCCGGCTGCCGAGAGAGGCCCCCTGGGTGGCGGGCAGGGGGTAGAGCGGCAGCCCGGGGAAGAGCTGCGCGGCCTCCGCCTGCTCCTCCTGAGCCACGAAGAGCAGGGGCTCGACCTGAGAGCGCAGGGCGCCCAGGAAATCGCGGGCGTGGCTGCGCCAGCCGGAAGGCTTTATCAGGGAAGCGATTACGTAAGCGACTCTCATGCTCGTCTGGGCCGGGCGGCTAGCGCGGCTCCCCGGCCGAAAGGGGCGCTCCGGGCAGCACCTCCCGGCGGGCCAGCTCGGCGCGGAACTTGAGCACCGAGACCGACACGCCCAGAATATAGGACCCGGAAAGCAGGGCGGCGCCCGCCAGGTAGCCGAAGCGCGGCGCCAGCAGCAGCAGGCCGGCGATCTTCAGGACCGCCAGCACCAGGTTTACCCGGGTGGGGAAATCGGGCAGGCCGATGGCCAGCAGGGCGGCGCGCTGCCAGTAGAAGGTGTTGGACACCAGGAAGCCTAACAGCAGGATGACCAGCCCCGGGTAGGCGGGCAGGAACTCCTCCCCGTAGCCGTAGCGGATCAGGGGATAACCCAGGAGCAGCAGGCCCAGCGAGGCGAGCAGGGTGTAGCCGCCCGCCAGCAGGGAGCCCTGCCGCAGGAGCTGGCGCACCTCGCCCCAGCCGCCGTGCGCCGCCTGGCGCGAGAGCTCGGGATAGGTGGCCTGGGGCAGGGGGCTGATGGGGAGCTGCACCGGGTTGACCAGGGCCAGGGCGGTGCGGTAGTAGCCGGTCTGCACGCTGCCGGTGAAGTAGGAGATCCACAGCAGCTCGCTGTCTTTGGTGATCAGGCTGAGGGAGGCGCTCAGGTTGGTGCTGAAGGCGAAGCGGGCCAGCTCGCGCGCCTGGGGGCGCAGCAGGCCCAGCGGGGCGCGCCACCAGCCCGGCCCCCAGCGCCGCCGCGCCTCCAGCAGGGCCGCGGCGGTCAGGCTGACGGCCCCCAGGGTCTTGCCCCCCAGGTAGGCCAGCAGCACCCCCAGCAGGCCGCCCCCGGCGGCATAGACCAGGGCGGTGATGCCCAGGGTGAGGGCGCTTTGCAGCACGGTGAGCACCGCCATGCGCCGGAAGCGGTCGTAGATCTGCAGCAGGCCCGTGGCGCTCTCGGAGATCAGGTTCGCCAGCACGATCAGCCCGTAGACGGCGAACCAGCTGGAGACCGCCGGGTCTTTGGCGAAGTAGCGGGCCGCCAGGGGCGAGAGCAGCCACACCAGGGCGAAAGCCCCCAGCGAGGCCGCCAGCTCGGCCAGGGCGGAGGCCTTAAACACCGCCGCGGCCCGCCGGTCGTCGCCCGCCTCGCTGAACTGCCCCACGTACTTGATCACCAGCTCGCCCATGCGGAAGGAGAGCAGGCGGTTCACCACGCTGGTGAACATGATGATCACCCCCAGGGTGCCGCTGCCCGCCACCCCCAGCAGCCGCGCCACCAGAATGCTCTGCACCATGGCGATCAGGGCCGAAAGCCCGGTGGCGCTGAACAGGTAGCCGCTGTTCTTGATCATGCGCCGCACCAGGGGGCTGGCAAAGAGCCGGTGGAAAGCCCGGCGCAGCAGGGGGAGGGGGGGCGGGTTCATCGAAAACTCGGGGCGGGAGGCTACCAGGTATTAATATCCCGCACCCACTCGCGCTCGCGGTTGTACCAGTCCACCAGGCGCTGCACCCCCTCGCTCAGCGAGACCTGGGGCTCCCAGCCCAGCAGGCGGCGCGCCTTGGAGACATCCGCCCAGTTGGCGAGCATATCGGCCTTGTGCGCCTCCAGGCGCTCGATCTGGGCCGGTTTGCCGATCAGGGCCTCCATCATGCGGATCAGGTCAATGATCTTGATCTGCTCGTGCCCGCCCAGGTTGATGACCTCGAAGCCGAGCGGTTTTTCGGCCAGGATGGTGCCGCGGGCGATATCGTCAATATAGGTGAAGGCGCGGCTCTGCTCGCCGTCGCCGAAGAGCTTCACCGGCTTGCCCTCGCTGATCCACTGGGCGAAGCGGAACATGGACATATCGGGCCGGCCCCAGGGGCCGTAGACGGTGAAATAGCGCACCACGGTGACGTCAATGCCGTAGAGGTAGTGGTAAGCGTGGCACATGGCCTCGGCGCCCTTCTTGCTGGCGGCGTAAGCCTGCAGGGGCCGGTCGCTGCCAGCCTCCTCGGGGGTGGGCAGGGGCGCCCCGGCCCCGTAGATGCTGGAGGTGGAGGCCAGGACCAGCTTCGGGATGCCGAGGCGCTGGCAGAGCTCCAGCAGGTTGAGGGTGCCGGTCAGGTTGGTGTCCACGTAGACCCAGGGGTTCTCCACCGACTGGCGCACGCCGGCCCGGGCGGCCAGGTTGAACACGGCTGCGATGGGCTCCGGGCTGGCCTCCGGGATCTTCTCCAGGATCGCGCGGCTGGAGATATCCAGCTCGCAGAAGGTGAAGCCGGGCCGGGCCTGCAGGCGCTGCAGGCGGCGCTCTTTCATGCGCCGGTCGTAAGCGTCGTTCATATTGTCCACGCCGAGCACGGTGTGGCCCTCGTCCACCAACAGTTCAGCCACGCGGGCGGCGATAAAGCCGGCCGCGCCGGTTACCAGGTAATGCGACATCCTGCACCTCTACAGCTTGACCACTTTCGGGTGGTTCTTCTGCACCGCGCTGGTGGCGTTGCGGGTATCGACCACCAGAGAGGCGGCCTCCAGAATGGCGGCGTAGTCGTACTGGCTGTGGTCGGTGATGACCACCACGCAGTCGGCGGCGCGCACCGCCTCCATCAGGTCCGGGACGCACACCATCTCGGGCCCGTCTCCTTCGTGGCCCCGGTGCAGGCGCGGGATGAAGGGATCGTGGTAATCCACCAGCGCTCCCTTCTGCTCCAGCAGGCCGATCACGTCCAGGGCGGGCGACTCGCGCAGGTCGTCAATATCCGGCTTGTAAGCCGCGCCCAACACCAACACCCGGCTGCCCTTGAGGGCCTTGCCCTGCTCGTTGAGGGCGTCCTGCACCCGGCCGACCACGTAGCGCGGCATGCCGGTGTTGATCTCGGAGGCCAGCTCGATGAAGCGGGCGGTGTAGTTCAGGGCGCGCAGCTTCCAGGACAGGTAAAGCGGGTCAATGGGGATGCAGTGCCCGCCCAGCCCGGGGCCGGGGGTGAATTTCATGAACCCGAAGGGCTTGGTAGCCGCGGCCTCGATCACCTCCCACACGTCCACCCCCAGGCGGTTGCACATCAGCGCCATTTCGTTCACCAGGCCGATGTTGATCATGCGGAAAGTGTTCTCCAGCAGCTTGGCCATCTCGGCCACCTCGGCGGAGGAGACCGGGACCACGTGCTGCAGGGCCTGCTGGTACCAGGTGGCGGCCACTTCGCTGCAGGCGAGGGTGATCCCGCCCACCACCTTGGGGGTGTTGAGGGTGGTCCAGTCCTTGCGGCCCGGGTCCACCCGCTCGGGGGAGAAAGCCAGGAAGAAGTCCTCGCCGATGCTCAGGCCGCGCTCGTCGGCCAGGCGGGGGAGCAGGATCTCGCGCGTGGTGCCGGGATACGTGGTGGACTCCAGCACCACCACCATGCCCGGGTGCACGTACTTCACCAGCTCGTCGGTCGCCGCCATGATAAAGGAAAGATCGGGGTCGCCGGTCTTTCGCAGCGGGGTGGGTACGCAGATGCTGACCGCGTCGGCCTCCTGCAGGGCGGAAAAATCGGTCGTGGCGTCCAGCCGCCCGGCAGCCACCAGGCGCGCCACCTGGGCGGTGGATACGTCCTGGATATGGCTTTCGCCCCGGCAGATGCCCTGCACCTTGCTCTCATCCGGGTCAATCCCGACCACGCGGAAACCGGCCTCAGCGAACACGGTTGCCAGGGGCAGGCCCACATACCCCAGGCCGAGGACGGCCACCCGGGCCGAGCGATCTTGCAAACGTTTCTTCAGTTGTTCCTGCATCTCGTCACCTATTTTGAACTGTAGGGTTCCAACCAGAACCTGGATGGGGTAGGGGTTGTGCGGTCCAGCGGAGCCGCGCAGCTCCTGAAGGTCTTAATTTTCGGGCAGGTCCTTCGCCTCTCTCATCCAACGGCGGCCGTCCAGCCACTCCCGGTAAGCCCGGTCCAGCGGCTCCACCGTCATGATCAAGGCGTCTTCATTATTATCGCGATAATAACGCGGCCGGCGGCCCACCACCTGAAACTGAAAGCGCCGGTAGAGGGCCTGGGCGGGCTGGTTGCCGGCGCGCACCTCCAGGGTGGCGGTGCGGGCGCGGCGGCGAACGGCCTCCTGCAGGCAGATGGCGATCAGCTCCCCGCCCACGTCCAGGCCGCGGTAATCGGGGTGCACGGCGATGGTGGCGATATGGGCCTCGTCCAGGATCAGCCAGGTCACGATCACGCCGATCACCTGCGGCGTCCCGTCCAGCTGCACGGCTTCGGCCACGAAGAGCAGCGAGAGCGGGTTGTCCACCAGCTCGTAGCGGAAGGCGGATTTCGGCCAGGGCAGGCTGAACGAGAGCTGGTCAATGGCGCTCACCTGGTCCAGGTCTTCCAGCCGCATCGGGCGGATCAGGATTTCCGGGCGGACAGACATGCTACCCCGGGATGGGATCATGGTGGTGCAGGTAGATCGGCGCCAGGGTCTCCGGGGCATCCACCTGTCCGGACTGCAGGCGCTGCCAGCCGATTTCGGCCAGGAAACCGGGCCTGCGGGCGCACTGGGCCGGAGAGGCCAGGCGCACATTCTTGCGCTTGCGGGCCAGCAGGCGCCGCTCTTCCTCGTCCAGCTCCCCGCAGACCAGGGTGACGCGGGAGATCGCCGCGTTCAGCTCGGCGGCGGTGAGCACCTCCAGCCGGCCGCCCGGCTGCCAGCCACCGGCGGAGGGGAAATACCAGCCCACCGCCAGGCGGCCGCGCCCGGCGCGCAGGACGGCCGCCAGGGGCAGGTCCTGCACGGGCTGGGCCGCGGCCAGGAAATCCAGGCTGGGCACCCCCACCAGGGGCAGGCGCTGGGTCAGCGCCAGGCCCTTGGCCAGGGCCAGGCCGATGCGCAGGCCCGTGAACGAGCCCGGCCCCAGAGCCACCGCCAGGCCCTGCAGGCCGGCGGCGTTAATCCCGGCGCGCGCCAGCATCTCCGCCACCGCGGGAGCCAGCTCGACCGTGTGGTAATCCCGGCTGGTCCAGAGCGACTCGCTGACCACCTGCACGCCGTCGTACAGGGCGATGCCGACCATACGGGTAGAAGTATCAATTGCCAGGAGCATGGCGCGCCGCCTTAAGACACCCCGAAGACCTGCCGGCGCAGGGAGGCCAGCATGGCTTCGTAGCGCGGGCCGTGGGCGGAAAAGACCAGGTCGCGCTGGTTCTCCTCGATCCAGCGCAGCCGCACCCGCAGCATTTCGGGTGGGAGGACCTGCTCGATACGCTCGGCCCATTCGATCACCAGCGGGCCCTGGTCCAGCAGGGCCTCCAGGTCCAGGTCCGCGGCCTCCGACGCCCCGCTCAGGCGGTAGGCGTCCAGGTGAAAGAGCTTCTGCTCCACCCGGCCCGCCCCGCGCCGCCGGTAGACGTTCACCAGCACGAAGGTGGGGCTGGTGACCGGGTCGAGCGAGCCCCAGCCGGAAGCCACCCCCTGTACAAAGGTGGTCTTGCCGGAGCCCAGGTCGCCTACCAGGCAGACCAGGTCGCCCGGGTGCAGCAGCGCGCCCAGGCGCATGCCCAGGCGGCGGGTCTGCTCCACACCCCGGCTGATGAATTCCATCGAATGGACGTCGAGGATGGGCATAGTTACCGCGATTATACTAGAAGCTCCAACAGAGCAAGTTGTTTATTTTTAAAGGGTGCACGCAAAGCTAGTCAAGGGGGAGTTCGTGCGGGCAGCCCGCGCACAGACTCATCCAGCCTTCAGCTGCATGCGAATGTTCAATCCCTGTTGGGGCTGCGCCAGGATCAGGACTTGAGTTCCAGGCGGGCGAGGGAGGCCGCCACGCGCTTCAACCCCACCTGCTCGAAGAAAATATCCACGATCTCGTCGTCGTCCTGGATGCGGCTGTTGAGCACCATGCCCTCGCCCCAGGTGGGATGGATGACGCGCTTTCCGGCGGGATATTGGATGGCGGTTGCGGAGCGGGGCCGGGCCGGGGGAGCGCCCGGGGCCAGCGTGGGAGCTTCCCAGCGGTCGGGGCGGCTGGCGACCGGGCTGTAAGTGCGCCGCGTGCGCGCCGGGGCCGACTGCTCCAGCAGGTCGGGGGGGATATCGTCCAGGAAGCGGGAGGGGTCGGCCGGTTCGGGGTAGCCGTAGGAGGAGCGGTTCTGGGACTGCAGGAGATAAAGGCGATCCATGGCCCGGGTGACGCCCACGTAGAGCAGGCGGCGCTCCTCCTGCATGCCCTCCGGGTCGTCGAAAGAGCGGCTGTGCGGCAGGGTGCCGTCGTTCAGCCCGACGATGAACACCACCGGGAATTCCAGGCCCTTGGCGGCGTGCAGGGTCAGCAGGGTCGGGACCTTGCCGCCCTCCTGCACCGTGTCCTGGTCGGAAACCAGGGCCACCTGCTCGAGGAAGGCGGACAGCTCGCCCTCGCGGAACTCGGAGGCCAGGCGGCGGAGCTCCATCACGTTCTCCCAGCGCTCGTTGCCCTCCTCGGTGCCCACATCCAGGAAGCTCTGGTAGTCCACCTCCTCCAGGATGCGGTCCAGAAGGGCCAGGGGCGGGAGCTGTTCGGCGGCCTCGCGCCAGCCGTCCAGCAGCTTTGCGAATTTGAGCAGGGCCTTGCCCGCCCGGCCCGAGAGCAGGCTCTCGTGGCGGCTCTCGGCCCCCGGGGCCGCCAGCTCCAGCAGCATCTCCCCGGGCGACAGGCCCGCAGCCTGGGCGGCGGTGCGCAGGCCCAGGAAGGTCTTGTTGCCGATGTCGCGCGGCGGGACGTTAATGACCCGCGTCAGGCTGACCTCGTCCCGCGGGTTCTGCGCCAGGCGCAGGAAAGCGATGGAGTCTTTCACCTCGCGCCGCCCGTAGAAGCGCTGGGCCCCGACCAGGCGGTAGGGCAGCCCGGCGTGCAGGAAGGCCTCTTCCAGCAGGCGGGACTGGGCATTGGTGCGGTACATGACGGCAAAATCGCCCGGCCCGGCCTCGCCGGCCGCCACCAGCGTGGCCATGGTGTCCACCACGAAGGAGGCCTCGACCCGGTCGTCGTAGCACTCGTGCAGCACCACCTTGCGGCCCTCGCCCCGGTCGGTGAAGAGGTGTTTGCGGGTGCGGTAGGGGTTGCGGTCGATCACCGCCATCGCCACGTCCAGGATGGCCTGGGTGGAGCGGTAGTTCTGCTCCAGCAGGATCACCTGCCGGTCGGGGAAATCCTCCTCGAAGCGCTTCACGTTGCGGTAATCGGCCCCGCGCCACTTGTAAATGGACTGGTCGGCGTCGCCGACGACGAACAGGTTGCGGTGGAAGGAGGCCAGGTGCTTCACCAGGGTGTACTGGGCCTGGTTGGTGTCCTGAAACTCGTCCACCAGGATGTGCTCGAAGCGGCGGGCGTAGCGCTCGCGCGCCTCGGGCTGCTCCTCCAGCAGGCGCGCCGTCCAGAGCAGCAGGTCGTCGAAGTCCAGCCCGTTGCTCGCCAGGAGCAGCTCCTGGTAGCGGCGGTAGAGGCGCTGGGCCACCTCGTCGCGGTAGTTCTGCACCGGGTACTCGTCCGGCAGGATGAGCTCGTTCTTGGCGTTGGAGATGGAGGCCAGCATGCCCGCCGGGCGGTAGCGCTTCTCGTCCAGGTTCATCTCGTTGAGGGCGCGCTTGACCAGGCTGAGCTGGTCGTCGGTGTCGAAGATGACGAAATTCGATTCGAAGGGCAGGTGGGAGGCCTCGCGGCGCAGGAGGCGGGCGCAGACCGAGTGGAAGGTGCCCAGCCACAGGCCGCGGGTGTCGCCGCCGAGCAGGGAGGCCACGCGCGCTTCCATCTCACGGGCGGCCTTGTTGGTGAAGGTGACCGCCAGGATGGCGTAGGGGCGGACGCCCATCGAGCCGATCAGGTAGGCGATGCGGTGGGTGAGGACGCGGGTCTTGCCCGAGCCCGGGCCCGCCAGCACCAGCACCGGGCCCAGCCCGGCGCTCACCGCCTGCTGTTGTTGTGGGTTGAGGCCGTGAAGGAGGTCCATGAAGGAGGATTATAGCATAAGGGGAGGGACGGATCGGGTGCGCAGCAAGTATGGAAGAGGGGGGATTTGTGCGTGGGGGGAGCCAGGCATAGATACACGGTTTTACAACGATTGAGGGCTCCCCCGCCACCCGATGGCGTCAGCGGAGGCAACGGAATCGAAACGAAGTGGCTAATTGACAGGAGCAACAGGCGGATATATACTTACGAAAACGGTTGCGCAAACGTTTTCGTAAAAACTGGAGACAACTGATATGGCGACGATTAATGACGTGGCAAAAAGAGCGGGTGTCTCAATCACAACCGTTTCCTATGTACTCACCGGAAAGCGCTTCGTCAGCGACGATCTCAAAAAACGCGTGCATGAAGCGATGAAAGAGGTGGGGTATCGCCGCAACAACCTGGCCCGAAGCTTGCGGCTGGGGAAGACCGATACCATCGGTCTGGTGATCCCCGACTCTTCCAACCTGTTTTTCGCAGAGATCTCGCGCAATATCGAAGATATTGGCTTCGAAAATCAATACACGGTATTTTTCTGCAATAGCGATGACAACCCCGTTAAGCAAAGCAAATATCTCGACGACCTGATCGCCAAACAGGTAGACGGCATCATTTTTATCTCTGTCTCGAATAACAAATCGGAATTAGTACAACTAAAAGAAGCCAATATTCCTTTTGTCATCGTCGACCGCAATGAAACGGGGTTAGAAGCCGACCTGGTGCTGCTGGACAACTTTGCCGGGGGTAGATTGGCGGTCGAAGAACTGATCTCACTGGGGCATACCAAAATCGCCTGTATCACCGGGCCCTCCATGTCTGACCCCACTGCGGAACGGTATCACGCATACCGCAAGGTGCTCGAAGAACACGATATTCCTCTCAGGCCGGAATACATTGCGACCGGCGATTTCCGGCACAAGGGCGGTGAAATGGCGATGAACCAGCTCTTACGCCTGCCCGATCCCCCGACGGCTGTTTTTGTCTGCAACGATATGATGGCGATCGGGGCGATTCGCGCCATCAACAAGTTCGGGTTAAGGGTACCGGAAGATATCTCCATCATCGGCTTCGACAATATCCCGATCGCAGAAGCCATCATGCCCGCCCTGACCACCATCGCCCAACCGATCCAACTGATCGCCCAGAAGGCCATGGAGCTTCTATTCTCCCGCATGAGAGGCGATACCAGCGACTTTCCCCAAAAAATAACCCTGGTGCCCGAACTGATCAAACGAGATTCCTGTGTTCCATTTTCCAAACAATAGCAAAAAATCGAGTAGAGGCTTATGAAAGACATCGTCGTTGCCGGAAGCCTGAACGTAGATATCGTTGTCACAGTCGATAAACTCCCCCGCTCCGGAGAGACAAAGCATGGCCTATCTATCCAGAGGTTTTCCGGCGGAAAAGGAGCGAACCAGGCTGTCGCCCTCGCCCGCTTGGGACGATCCGTTTCGATGGTCGGCGGCGTTGGCGAGGATGAAGGCGGGGAGATACTCGAGCAAGGTCTGATCGAGAACGGCGTGGATACGACCTGCCTTGCCCGGTCCGAAACGGAACCAACCGGGCAGGCCGTGATCATCGTCGATCAGGAGGGGAACAATCAAATTGTTGTCTTGAGCGGCGCGAATGGCTGCGTGGATCGAGAATTAATCGATCGGTCGGAGCCCACCCTCCGCAACGCCAGGTTCATCCTGGCCCAGTTCGAAATCCCCATCGCGACGGTAATGTATCTGATCGATTTTGCCGGGAAACACCAGATCCCGGTGGTGATCAACCCATCCCCCTTTCAGCCCATCGAGGAAGGAGTCTTATCAAAAATCGATTACCTGGTCCTGAACGAGGTCGAGGCCAGCCTGATGCTCGGATCGGAAGTTACTTCCGTCTCCCAGGCAAAAGAGGCGGCGTGCGCCATCCTCGAGCGCGGGGTAAAGCATATCATCGTCACCCTTGGGGACCGGGGGGCGGTCATTTGCGAAGCCCCGGACTCCGCTGAGCATATCCCTGACTTCGCTGTAGAGGCCGTGGACACAACCGCGTGCGGGGACGCTTTCCTGGCCGGTTTATTACACGGCCTTTTGGAAGGCTGGTCGTTGCGCGAGGCGGCAGTTTTCGGAAATGCTGTTGGGGCGCTGACTGCAACCAGGCCCGGGGCGCAAGCTTCGCTCCCCTACCTGGTCGAGGTAGATCGTTTTCGCCAGCGTTGATCCCCATTTTCACGCAGGAGAGGAGAAAATCATCGAAAAATCGCCGAAGAGTGTGCATATTGGACCGGACGAAACGTGTTTGGATACAGTCCAGTAATTGAATAACCCATTCACCGGTCATCAAGATCCCGGGAAGTCAGCGAATGCGAAGTGAGGCCAACCATGAAAAATAAGCTTGCATTGATTTTGCTACTGGTTGTGTTGATCGCCAGCAGCGCCTGCTCCAAAACATCCGAAGATAGCAACCTGAAAGTTGTCAATTACATCAATGGGGAACTGGGGGATAAATCGTTCTTCGACTCGGCCAATCGAGGGCTGGAGATAGCCGTAAAGGATTTTGGGATTACCGGTAAGACGGTCGAGGGAGGCTGGGATCAATCGACCTGGGAGCCGGACATCAGGGAGCTGTCGGAGGGGGATTGGGACATCATCATCGTAGGCAGCTGGTCGATGGTGGAAATTATCGAGAACATCGCCCCTCAGCATCCCGACAAGCTGTACATCATTTACGATACAGAAGTGGATTATTCCAAGGGGAATCTGGGTAACGTCTATTCCGTGCTGTTCAAACAGAACGATGGCTCTTTCCTGGCAGGCGCGCTGGCCGGCGTGATCACAACCTCCAATCTGCCGCTGGCGAACCCGGAAAAGATCATCGGCTTCCTGGGCGGGATGGACATCCCCGTCATCAACGACTCTCTCGTCGCCTACGAGCAGGGCGCCAAGTATATCGATCCGGAAATCGAGGTGCTGGTGTCTTACGTAGGCGGCTTTTCCGACCCGACGACCGGCAAAGAAATGACCCTGGCCCAGTTCTCGCAGGGCGCAGATATTTGCATCAATCCGGCTTCGCAATCCGGCCTTGGGGTTTTTGACGCCGCCGAAGAAGCCGGTCGGTATGCCATCGGCTACGATTCAGACCAGTACCAGATGTTCAAAGACTCCGACCCGGAAAAAGCGGCCGTCATCGTGACGTCGATGATGAAGAACGTCGACAAGGCTATTTACCGGGCCATCCAGCTTCACCTGGATGGGAAGCTCACCTTTGGACAGACAGAGAACCTGGGCATCAAAGAGGGCGGCGTCGGGCTGGCCGAGAACGAGAATTATGACTCGATCGTCCCCGCTGAGTTCAAGGACAAGATCAAAGAGATCGAAGAGAAGATCGTCAACGGCGAGATCATCGTGGAAACCGTCTTCGAGTAAACGAGGCTCGAGAACATTTTAGCCGGATCAAGGATGCTGGATGAGGTTTCATCCAGCATCCACCTCCCCAATCTGATTATGGCTCACATACTTTCTCTGAAAAATATCGTCAAGGTTTACCCGAACGGGGTGATCGCCAACAAAGACATCAGCATTGACGTCGAAGAACGGACGATTCATGCGATCGTGGGCGAAAACGGAGCCGGGAAATCTACCCTCATGAAAATTATCTATGGGGAGGAACTCCCTGAGGGGGGTGAAATCTTCTATAAGGGTCAGAAAGTAAATTTCAGGAACTCGATGGATGCGATCCAACGGGGTATCGGCATGGTTCACCAGCAGCTCATGCTAGCCCCGGATTTAACGGTGGCTGAAAACCTGGTTTTGGGGATCGAACCTGCGAAATATGGCTTTCTACTGGACTACCAAAAAATAAAAGCACTGACCGAGGCAGCCTGCCAGGAGTTCGGATTCAAAATCCCGCTCCACACGACGATCAGAAATTTGCCGATCGGCATCCGGCAGGCAGTAGAGACTTTAAAAGTTCTGATGAGGAATGCGGAATTAATCATTTTCGATGAGCCCACCACAGTCCTGACTCCACAGGAAACCGAAGTACTGTTCAGAACGCTCCGAGAATTGAAACAGCACGGGAAAACGATCATCTTTATTTCCCACAAGCTCAAGGAAGTCAAACAAATCGCCGATCGGGTCACCGTCATGCGCAGCGGCCGGGTAGTCAGCACGAACACCCTCGACCAGTTAAATGAACAGGAACTTGCCCGCCTGATGGTCGGCCGAGACGTCAATTTCGAGCGCTTACCGGAACCGGAAAACGTCGGCAAACCGCTGTTAGGCGTCAAAAATCTCTGTTACGTCGACGAGAATGATCTCCCCGTATTGAAAAACGTAAGTTTCCAGGTGCGGGCCGGGGAAATTTTGGGGTTTGCCGGGGTGGAGGGGAACGGGCAAACCGAGCTGGTCGAAGTCCTGACCGGGCTCCGGAAGGCATCTTCCGGCCAGATCCTTTTCGAGGAAGAAGAGATCTCTCAGCTCTCACAACGAGAGATCCGAGAGAGGAAAATAGCGCACATTCCGGAAGACAGGATGAAAAACGGCGTCGCCGGAAACAGTTCGATCGAAGAGAACTTGATCGTCGATCGTTACTATCAGAAGGAGTTTTCCAGAAAAGGTTTCCTGGATTGGAAGCATATCGGGGACGTGAGCGAGGACTTGATCGAGAGATTTCGCATCCTCACTCCGTCGGCGAAAACCCCTGTAGCCTCCCTATCGGGCGGAAACATCCAAAAAGTGGTTGTGGCACGGGAGCTGTCCTCCGACCCGAAACTCATTATCGCCGCGCACCCCACCCGGGGCATCGACGTCGGATCGGAGGAGATGATCCACCAGCTGCTCATCCAGGCTCGCGACCGGGGCGCCGCCATTATCCTGATTTCGGCGGACCTGGACGAAATCCTGAAGTTGTCCACCCGGATCAGCGTTTTGTACAACGGTGAGATCGTCGCCAGCTTCGATGAAGTCAGGCATATCACCCAGCAATTCTTGAGCCCGTATATGCTGGGTGTGAAAAGAGAGGGCGATTGACATGGAAAAATTTATCCTAAAAAATCTCAATCTCCTGCGGGTGTTAATCGCCATCCTGATCGGGGTTACGATCAGTGTCTTCCTCATCCTGTTCATGAGCAATGAACCGGGTTTCTCTTTGGAAGCACTGCTGCTGGGGCCCTTCCTCACTCGAAGCCGGCTGGGCAACCTGGTGGAAACCGCCGCGCCGATCTTATTCTGCGGGCTGGCTGTCGCCATCCCCTTTCAGGCCGGCCTGTTCAACGTCGGCGCTGAAGGGGCCCTTTATCTGGGAGCCGTGGCGGGCACTGCGGTAGCGGTCTCCACCCGGCTTCCGGCGATTGTTCATATTCCGCTGGTACTGATCACCGCGGGGTTGACCGGCGCGCTGTGGGGCTTTATCCCGGGCTTCCTCAGGTCGAAGTGGCGTGTCTCCGAACTGGTGACGACCCTGATGCTGAATTACATCGCCCTGTATCTGGGCCTGTACCTGATCAATTACCACTTCCGGGATAAAGCCGCCGGCTTTCTCACTTCTTACCGGCTCCCGGAAACCTCCTGGTTGAACCAGTTTATACCGGGCACCAGGATCCACGCCGGGATTTTCCTCGCCCTGCTCTTTGCCGTGCTGGTCTACATTTTGCTTTACCGCACCAGGCTGGGGTACGAAATCCGGATGTGCGGTTCGAACATCCATTTTTCGAAATACGGCGGGATCAATATTAAAAAGGTCATCATCCTGTCTCAGGTGATCGGGGGAATGATCGCAGCCATCGGGGGAATTTGCGAGATCATGGGGATTTACAGGCGCTTTAGCTGGCAAGACAGCCCCGGTTACGGCTGGGACGGCGTCGTGGTGGCCATTATTGCAAAGAATAACCCGCTGTTGATCATTCCGGCCTCCCTCTTTCTTGCCTATCTGCGCATCGGTGGTGGGTTGGTCAAGCTCCACTCAGACATTCCCACCGAGACGATCAGCATCATTCAAGCCGTCATCATCCTGCTCATCACCGCCGACGCCTTTCTGAGCGGATGGAAGAACCGGATCACCATAAAAGAAGCGAAAGAGATCCCCAATGAATCCCTTGCTTGAAAGTATTCTATCGCCCCAGTTTGTCTTCGCGCTGATTCGCGTCACCACACCGCTGCTCTACCCGGCGATCGGGGTGGCGATTACGGCGCTTTCCGGATCGATCAACATCGGCCTGGAAGGCATCATGCTGGTCTCGGCTTTTACGGGGGTGATCATCAGCGGATACACCGGAAATCTGCTCCTGGCTCTGATCGGCGGGATTGCCGTGGGCGTCGGTTTAGGCGCGTTGTTGGGGTATTTTCACCTGAAACTGAAGACCGATATCATCATCGCGGCGATCGCCCTGAACCTGTTCGCATCGGGCATCACCGTGCTGCTCCTGTATCTCTTTACGAACGACAAAGGCACCTCCAGCTCACTGACCAGTCTGGTTTTCCCCTCCATCGACCTGCCCATCATTAAAGATATTCCCATCCTGGGGGAAATCCTGAGCGGGCATAACGTCCTGAGTTATTTTTCACTGCTGTCCGTCTTCATCTTCTACTGGCTGATCAATAAAACTACCCTGGGCCTGCGCATCCGGGCGGTCGGGCAGAATCCCGACGCCGCCGCCTCGGTCGGGATCGATGTCAACCGCATCAAGCTGGTCTCGCTCCTGATCTCAGGCTTTTTCGGTTCGCTCGGCGGGCTTTATCTCTCCATGGGATACGTCTCATGGTTCTCCAGGGATATGACCGCCGGCAGAGGCTTTATCGCGGTCGCCGCTGCAGCGCTGGGAGGGAACCTTCCTCAGGGGACGTTTTTGGGAGCCATCTTCTTCGGATTAATCAACACCTTTGCGATCTACGTCGCCCCGCTGGGAATCCCATCGGAATTTCTATATGCTCTGCCCTATCTCGTCACGGTCGTCGCGCTGACGATTTATTCCATCCGGGTCAATCGGAGAAACAGCATAGTTGGGAGCGAAGTCTAACAGTACGGGAAATGCAGAAGACAGGTTTTTCGAGTGGTTGTCGAGCTGCGCCTCACAACCACTCAGGGAACGGAACGAACCGGCTTTGCGGAGGTACCGCGAAGATCCTATATTGAAAAAACGGAGAGGAAAAAATGAGCAAAGAGAACAATCAAGAACACGTCGTTGGCATTTTCGGCGGGCTGGCATTGTACGAGCCTGATTTCCTGGATGAATGGGAGCCCGTGGTGGTCGATACTCCCTACGGTAAGCCCCAATACCTTTATCAGGGTACCCTGGATGGGGTGAAAGTGGTTTATGCCAGGCGGTGGTTCCGAAATCAAGAGTTTCGCCCCCCGACAGCGCTGTACGAGATGCAGCGCGCGGTGGTCTATGCCTTCAAAAAGTTGGGGGTCAGCCAGATCATCATCCACGATGGAGCCGGCTCGATCAACCGGGCGTACGAGTTGGGCGATTTTCTCCTGGTGCAGGATTTCATCGACTTTACCTCGAAGTTCAAGCAGAGCTATTACACCGAAATGGACAGCCTGTGCGTGAATATCCCCTTCAACACGCCTTTCTGCCCGGAGACGAATAGCGTGGCGCTCGAAGCCGCAAAGAAGCTGAATATCCGGCTGCTCGACTGCGTGATGGCGATTACCGAAGGGCCGCGGTTCGAGACACCGGCGGAAATCCGCTTTTTCGATCGGGCCGGCTGTGATGCCGTCTGCCAGGGGATCCTTCCGGAGATCGTGTTTGCGCGCGAGCTGGGGATGTGCTATACGGCGATCTTTTCAGTCTGCAACTACGCCTCCGGTGTAAAACGACCGGGAGATTGGACCATCGAAGAATGGAACCTGGTGGAGTACAGAATCATGCCCCAGGTCCAGGCTCTGATCAAAGAGATCATCCGAAAGCTGCCGGCTGCCCGCTCCTGTAACTGCGAGAATTACCTGCAGGAGAACACCTTCAAAGTAGAGCTTTCGATTAAGAACGGGTTGATGAAGCAGGGTCTGGAAGAATGGCCTGAAGAGTCGAAGTAAGCCTCACCCATCGAGCGTGGAGGAAGCAACATGGCAATCGCCATCCAGAATGCCACCATCGTCACAGTTGATGAGCGAAATCAGGTCATCCCGAACGGTTTGATCCTGATCGAAGCCAACGAAATCGCCTATATCGGGCCGAAAGACCGGGCGCTGCCGAAGAACACGGAGATCATCGATGCTCGGGGCATGGTTGCCATGCCGGGGCTGATCAACTGCCACACCCATGCGGCCATGACATACTTCCGCGGCATCGCCGATGACCGGGTACTGATGGATGGTCTGGAGGGCATTGTCTGGCCTGCGGAACAGTCGCTGAAAGCGGAGCACGTCTACCATCATGGTTTGCTGGCCTGTCTCGAGATGATCCGCTCGGGGACCACCACCTTCGTCGACCAGTATTTCTTTCCCGAACAAACCTATCGGGCGGTTGAAGAGTCGGGTATCCGAGCTTTCCTGGCTCCCCCGCTCAAGGATTATATGGACGAAGAACTGGGGAAGAAACTCGTCGAGGAGAATCTCGGGGACTATCTGCGCTTCAATAACACGCTCGATGGGCGAGTTCACTTTATGCTGGGCCCTCACGCCCCATACTCCTGCTCGCGCTGGCTGTTGTGCGAGTGCAAACGCCTGTCGGATCAATACGGCATGTTGATGCACATCCATATCGCCGAGGTACCTGATGAGCTGGCCCAGCAGAAGACGGCGCGGGAAGGGATGACCTCCACCGAGTTCCTGGACGAGATCGGCTTTTTATGCGAGCGTGTCCTTGCAGCGCATTCCATCTGGTTGACCGCTGCCGATATCGAGACGTATAAAAAGCGGGGCGTGAGGGCAGTCTACAACCCAACCAGCAATATGAAGATCAGCGCGGGGATCTCGCCTGTGCCAAAGCTGATGGAGGCCGGGATCACGGTCGCCTTGGGCACCGATAGCGCATACAGCAACAACACCCTGGACATGTTCGAAGCGATGAAGACGGGGTCGCTGCTCCAGAAGGTCGCCACGGGCGATCCTACGGTCCTTCCCGCGGCTACCTGCGTACGCATGGCGACCATCGAGGGCGCAAAAGCGCTCGGGATCGATGACCGGGTGGGCTCCATCGAGGCAGGAAAACTGGCCGATATCATCCTGGTCAACTTCTCAGCCCCACACCTGCAGCCCTGGTATCCCAACTCCGCTGAAAACGTCCTTTCACATCTCATTTACTGCGCGAAAGGTGCGGACGTCGATACCGTGATCATCAACGGGAAGGTGCTCATGAAGGGTCGCAAGATGGTATCGCTGGACCAGGACACGATCATCGAGAACAGCCGGAAGGCAGCGAACGAGATCCTTCGAAACGCAGGGTTAACCCAATTCCTGGTTGGTGAAGGACCGGGATAGCGGGACAGGTATGGCTCACAGGAAGGCAACGCGCTTCTTATCCTGATCGATCGAAAGAAGCGCCTCGCCCATCCCCTTTTTTGGTTAGTGATTTCAAGCCAGTCAGGTTTGGAGATAGCATCGTCATCAATCCGTCGAAAGGTTATGCTATGTTAAAGGGAATCTCTCCGCTTATCCAGCCCGAACTACTCAAAGTGATCGCCGAAATGGGGCATGGCGATGAAATCGTCATCGGCGACGCGAATTTTCCTGCTGCGGCGTTAGGAAAACGGTGCCTCCGTTTAGACGGTCATAAAGTGCCGGAAGTGCTCGATGCGATCCTGCAATTGTTTCCCCTGGATACGTTCGTGGAAGCGCCGGTTACGTTGATGTCCGTCGTGGGCGGGCCGGGTGCCGATACCCCACCGATCTGGGAAAAGATCCGGCAGGTAGTCGAGCAGCATGAGCCGGGCAAGAAAATCGGCTTTTTGGAACGCTTCGATTTTTATGAGAGGAGCCGGCAGGCTTTTGCCACGATCCAGACCGGTGAAACGGCTCTTTATGCCTGTGTAATTTTGAAAAAAGGTGTCCTCACCGAAACCGATACTAGTGCCTGATCCAAATGCAGCCGGTGGTGGGCAGCTAGCCAGAACCGATCCGTAAAATGCTTAAATGATCGATAGGCTATTCCTGAAAAACCTTCACAGGTGAACAGATCTTTTTTTTAGGAATATTCAGGTCAGGTTTTGAGTAACCGATAAAGCAGAGCGAGAAGGGAAAGGTCGCCTATTCTCAGCGGAGAAAAAGCGATCTTTCCCTTTATAATTCACCCATGAACTGGGACCTGATCGGCCACGAATGGGCTGTGGAATTGCTGCAGGAACACATCCGCCGCGGGCGCACCCGCCACGCCTACCTGCTGGCGGGGCCGCTGAGCGCGGGGCGGCGCACGCTGGCCCTGCGCTTCGCCCGGGCGATTAACTGCGAGCAGCCGCCGGCGCCCGGGGAGGTCTGCGGGAGCTGCCGCGCCTGCCGGGGCATCGAGCGCATGCAGCACCCCGACCTGTCGGTGGTGCAGGCCGAGCCCCCGGGCGGGACGCTGAAAGTGGAGCAGGTGCGCGAGCTGCAGCACTCGCTCTCGCTGGCGCCTTACGAGGCGCGCTACCGCATCGCCCTGCTGCTGAACTTCGAGCAGGCGCATCCCAGCGCGGCCAACGCCCTGCTGAAGACCCTGGAGGAGCCCCCGCCGCAGGTGATCCTGCTGCTGACCGCCGAAAGCCCGGAGAGCCTGCTGCCCACCATCGTCTCCCGCTGCGAGACGCTGCGGCTGCGCCCGTCCCCGCTGGAGGCGGTGGCCGGCGGGCTGGCGAAGCGCTGGGAGCTGGAGCCGGAGCAGGCGCGCCTGCTGGCGCATATCTCCGGCGGGCGGGCCGGCTACGCCCTGCGCCTGAGCCAGGAGCCCGAGCTGCTGGAGCGGCGCCGCGAGCGCCTGGACGAGCACTCCCGCCTGCTCGGGGCCAGCCGGGCCGAGCGCTTCGCCTATGTAGACCCCCTGTATAAGGACAAGGCGGCCCTGCGCGAGACGCTCATCTTCTGGCTCTCGCTCTGGCGAGATGTGCTTATCCGCTCCGCCGGGGCGAGCTCGCCCCTGGCGAACCTGGACCGGGAGGCGGAGGTGGAGGCCCTGGCGGAGCGCGCCGGGTTCGAGGCCTCCCGGCGGGCGGTCGCCAGCCTGCAGCGCACCCTGGCCCTGCTGGACATCAACATCAACACCCGCCTGGCGTTCGAGGTGCTGCTGCTGGATCTGCCTGCGCTGCAGGGGTTTGCTCTCTGAACGCCGCCAGTCGGGGCACGGCGGTGCATTGAGCTGTCCAACCGACCCGCCTCCAGCCGTGCCCACCCCCCCCACACGCATCCGGTTTCCCGGCCGCGTAGTCCGGCGCCTGGGCCTGCGCCACTGCAGAGCCCACTCTGCTAACCACATTGCAAGCCCTTGCGGCGGATGTGGGGTAATCCTACCGGCGCGGGAAGGGCGAGATTATGCTATACTCCGGTCAGGCGCAATCCCCTCGCCCCCGGCAGGCCTCCACATGATGGTTCCCAGCGTTACACCCCCCTCCACAGCTTCTCCGCCCCGATCCGGGCGGGAGTGCGGCGCCGTCTGTCCTCTGCAGGCGGCGTTGGAATTTAACCGCCGGGGAGAAAGGTCCGCATCCCTATGAATTTCGAGAAGCGGGACGACCGGGCCTCGCTGGAGCTGCTCTACCATATCAGCCGGGAGCTGGCCTCCGCCCTGGACCTGCCCGGCGTGCTGGAGCGGGTGCTGCGGCTGTCCATCGAGAACGTGGGCGCGGGCAGCGGGAGCCTGATCGTGCTCGACCGCAGCGGGGACCCGGTGGACGGGGCCATTGTGGTGGAGTCGCGGCTGCACAGCGCCCGCGCCCGGCAGCTCCAGCCCACCCTCGAGCACGGCCTGGCGGGCTGGACCGCCCGCAGCCGGCTGCCGGCCCTGGTGTCCGACACCAGCCAGGATGAACGCTGGCTGACCCTGCCCGACGACCGCGCCCGCTCCTCGCCGAAAGCGGCCATCAGCGCGCCCATTCTGGCGCGGGAGGAGCTGGTGGGCGTGATCACCCTGGTACACCCCACCCCCGGCTTCTTCAACGCCGACGACCTCTCGCTGGTGCAGACCATCGCCGACCAGGCCGCCATGGTGATCCTGAACGCGCGGCTGTACGCCGAGAGCCAGCAGAAAGCGCGCCTGATGTCGGCCCTGGCTTCCAGCGCCGCCAGCATCACCAGCTCGCTGCGGCTGGAGGACGTGCTGCAGCGCATCCTGGAGGAGACCACCCAGGCCCTGCAGGTGGAATCCGTCTCCCTGGCGCTGATCGAGCCGGGCACGAAGGAGCTGGTCTTCCTGGCCTGCAGCGGGGCCGAGCGCGAGGCGCTGCTGGGCCGGCGCATGCGCCTGGGCCAGGGCGCGGCCGGCTGGGTGGCCCGGGAGGGCAAAGGGGTGGTGATCCCCGACGTGCAGAAGGAGGGGCGCTTCTCCCCGGAGATGGACCGCCAGATCGGCTTCGAGACCCGGGCGCTGGCCTGCGCCCCGATCCAGGCGCGCGGCCAGGTGATCGGCGTGCTGGAGGCCATCAACCCGAGCGGCGGCGCTTTCGCCCCGGAGGCCCTGCAGGTGCTGACCGGCATCGGCAGCCTGGCGGGCAGCGCCATCCGCCACGCCCAGCTTTTCGAGCGCCTGCAGGCCGCCCACCGCCGCTACCGGGAGCTGTTCGAGGACAGCATTGACCCGATCCTGATCTCCGACCTGGAAGGCCGCATCCTGGAGGCCAACCGCCAGGCGAGCCGCCTGACCGGCCTGGCGCCCGAGGCGCTGCAGGGCCGGCGCATCCAGGAGCTGGGCATCGCCGGGAGGGAGGAGACCGGGGAAGATTGGGCCAACATCCCCCCGCAGGCGCCCCTTTCTTACGAAAGCCGCCTGGCGCTTCCGCCCGGCAGCCCCGTTCCCGTCCAGGTCTACGCCCGGCGGGTGGTGGTGGACGGGACGGTGAACCTGCAGTGGATCCTGCGCGACCTGACCGAGCGCAAGAAACTGGAGAGCTCGCGCGACGACCTGCTGGCGATGGTCTACCATGACCTGCGCTCGCCCCTGTCGAACGTGGTCTCCAGCCTGGATATGCTGGAAATGCTGCTGCCGCTGGACGAGTACCCGGCGGCGGAGCCCGTGCTGCAGATCGCCCTGCGCTCCACCCAGCGCATCCAGCGCCTGACGAACTCGCTGCTGGACCTCCGCCGGCTGGAGGCCGGGCAGCCCGTGGGCGAGCGCCGGCTGGCCTCGCCGGCCGCGCTGGCGGAGGAGGCCCGGGCCGCGGTCCAGCCCGGGAAGGAGCAGCGCATCCTGCTGGACCTGCCGCCCGGGCTGCCCCAGGTGCTGGTGGACGGGGAGATGGTGCGCCGGGTGCTGATCAACTTGCTCGAAAACGCGGCAAAATATACGCCTGCATCG
The DNA here is from genome assembly GCA_023395675.1 of Chloroflexota bacterium. GTDB lineage: Bacteria > Chloroflexota > Anaerolineae > Anaerolineales > UBA4823 > JAEWYL01. The sequence continues at coordinate 23,530 of JAEWYL010000073.1, forward strand.
AGTACAATAACTTTGGGCGCCAGCCGGCGCCCCGGCGAGGTGGAGCTCTGGGTCCGGGACAACGGGCCGGGCATCCCTGCCGGAGAGCAGGAGCGTATTTTTGAAAAGTACGCCCGGGTGGAGCTCCCCAACCGCCCCAGAGGGCTGGGCCTGGGCCTGGCTTTCTGCCGCCTGGCGGTGGAAGTGCACGGCGGGCGGATCTGGGTGGAGAGCGATCCGGGCCAGGGCGCCTGCTTCCGCTTTACCCTGCCAGCCGCGGCAGGCGCCTGAGCGGGGAAAACTTTCTCACAAACGGTGACCTATGCAGCAGATCAAAAACGGTATCTATTACGAAACCACCTACCTGGGAGTCACGCTGGGGGCCCTGGTGTTCCCGTACGGCACCATCCTGATTGACGCCCCCCTGCGCCCCGAGGACGCCCGCGCCTGGCGCTCGTCGCTGCTGAACCAGCGCGGGGCCTCCAACCGGGTGCTGGTCTCGCTCGACGCCCACCTGGACCGCACCCTGGGGGCGCGGGCGATGGACTGCAGCATCATCGCCCATATTAAGACAGCCCAGATCTACCGCAACCGCCCTACCATCTTTAAAGGGCAGAACTCGGACAGCGGCTCGGAATGGGAGGCCTACAACGAGGCCATCGGCACGCGCTGGTCCTCCCCGGATATCACCTTCACCGACCGCATGGTGCTGCATTGGGGAGGGCCCGAGGTGGCGCTGGAGCACCACGCCGGCCCGGCAGCCGGGTCGGTCTGGGTGCTCATCCCGGATGAGGAGGTGATTTTCGTGGGCGATACCATCACGCCCAACCAGCCGCCCTTCCTCGCCAGCGCCGAGCTGCCGGAATGGTTCGAATCGGTGGACCTGCTGCTCGAAAAGTACCAGAACTTCACCATTGTCAGCGGGCGGGGCGGCCCGGTGACGCTGGACAGCGTGCGCCTGCAGCGCAAGTTCCTGGCCGGCGTGGACCAGCGCCTGGAAAACCTGGCGCGGGAGAACGCCGCGCCCGAGGCCTCCGAGAGCATCATCCCCGACCTGCTGCGCGACCTGGACCTGCCCGAGGACCGGCACGAGCAGTACATCCAGCGCCTGCGCTCCGGGCTGTACCAGTACTACACCCGCCGCTACCGGGGCGGGATCAACCCCCTGGAGCAGGTCCGCTACGAAGAGGGCGAGCACTGAAACCTGCCCGCGCCGGTAGAGGGTCCCACACCATGAGCACATCACCGTACCAGCCACTCTTTACCCTGACCCGCCAGGAGGCCTGCGAGCTCCAGGCGGCGGCGAACGGGCGCACACAGGCCCCCGAACGGCGCGAAACAGTCGAATCCATCCATTACGGGGCATTCACGGTGGTGGACGCGTGCGGGCGGCTGGTGGCGCATATCGGCGACAGCCAGGCGCTCAGCTTCCTGCGCTCCTCCGCCAAACCCTTCCAATTGATGCCCTTCCTGGAGGCGGGCGGGCAGCAGGCCTTCGACCTGCGCGCCGAGGAGATCGCGGTCATGTGCGCCTCCCACTCCGGCACCGACCGCCACGCGGCTGTGATCCGGGAGATCCAGCACCGGGTGGGCCTGAGCGAGGCCGACCTGCGCTGCGGCGTGCACCCGCCTATGGATCCGGCCACCGCCGAGAACCTGCTGAAGCAGGGCCAGCCCCCCACCCCCATCCGCCACAACTGCTCGGGCAAGCACACCGGCATGCTGGCCTTCGCCCGCCTGCAGGACCTGCCCCTGGAGGGCTACCTGCAGCCGGAGCACCCGGTGCAGGAGCGCATCCTGCAGACCTTCGCCGAGATGTGCGACCTGCCCGTGGAGGGGGTGGCGCGGGGCACCGACGGCTGCTCGGCCCCGAATTTTGCCGTGCCCCTCTACAACGCGGCCCTGGCCTTCGCCCGCCTGTGCGACCCCGAGGCCGGGGAGGTGGAGAGCGGGCTGCGGGCCGGGGTGTGCCGCACCATCACCGCCGCCATGGCGGGCCACGGCTACATGGTGGCCGGGCCGGGCCGCTTCGATACGCGCCTGATGGAGGTGGGCGGCGGGCGCTTCGTGGCGAAAGGGGGCGCAGAGGGGTACCAGTGCCTGGGCCTGACGCCCGGCGCGCTGGGGCGCGGCTCCCCCGCCCTGGGCATCGCCATCAAGATCGCCGACGGCGACCCCAAAGCGCGCGCCCGCCCGGCGGTCTCGCTGCAGATCCTGAACCGCCTCGGCGCGCTGACGGATGAGGACCTGGACCAGCTGGGCGAATACGGCCCCGAGCTGCCGGTGTATAACTGGCGGCGGCTGCTGGTCGGCTGGGGGAAACCCTGTTTTGAGATATAGCCATGGAGCTGCAGCAGCTTGCCCTCACCGTCCACCAGAAGCTCCTCGATTTCTACGGCTACCCCGAGTGGCGCGACCCCCTGCCCCCGCTCGACGAGCTGGTGGCGACCATCCTCTCCCAGAACACCAGCGATACGAACTCCTTCCGCGCCTACCAGGAGCTGAAAAAGCGCTTCCCGAGCTGGGAGGCGGTGCGCGACGCCCCGCCCGAGGCGGTGATCGAGACCATCCGCACCTCAGGCCTGGCGAACCAGAAGGGGCCGCGCATCCAGGCGGTGCTGCGCGAGATCACCGCCCAGCGCGGGGAGTTGAGCCTGGACTTCCTGAAAGATATGGAAGTGGAGCCGGCGCGCGCCTGGCTGCTGAGCTTCAACGGCGTGGGGCCGAAGACGGCCTCCATCGTGCTGCAGTTCTCATTGAATAAACCGGCTTTCCCGGTGGACACCCACGTGCACCGGGTGACGGGGCGCATCGGGCTGCGCCCGGAGAAGATGAACGCCGAGGCCGCCCACACCCACATGGAGGCCCTCTTCCCGCCGGAGAGTTACTACCCCGCGCACCTCAACCTGATCCGCCTGGGGCGCGAGATCTGCCAGGCGCGCAAACCCCTCTGCCCGGCCTGCCCGCTGAAAGAGGTGTGCCGGTATTACGCGGAGCATTACCTTGAACGCGGCGAGTGAGCCCGAGGCCGCCCCCGGAGCGGACGAGCAGGAGCGCCTGGCGGCCTTGTACCGGGTCTCGCGCTGGCTGGGGACCTCGCTCGACCTGGACCAGGTGATCGGCGGGGTGATGGACGCGGTCATCGCCCTGACCGGGGCCGAGCGCGGCCTGCTGGCCCTGCTGGACGGCGAGCAGAACCGGCTGCGGGTGCGGGCAGCCCGCAATTTCGACCTGGAGCGGGCCGGGGGCGCAGGGGTCGAGGCCCGGCGCCTGCCGGTCAGCTCCACCATGCTGGAGAGCGTGCTGAACAGCGAGCGCGGCCTGGCGACCACCAATGCCCAGACCGACCCGCGCTTTGCGGGCCAGGATTCGGTGACCCTCTACGCCCTGCGCTCGGTGATGTGCGCCCCGCTGCGCGCCCGGGGGCAGACCCTGGGCCTGATCTACGTGGACAACCGCGCCCAGGAGGGGGTGTTCACCGGAAAGGACCTGGAGCTGCTGGAGGCGCTGGCGGCGCAGGCCGCGGCCGCGATCGACAACGCCCGCCTCTACGCCCGCACCGACGGCGAGCTGGCCGAGCGGGTGGCGGAGCTGGAGCGCCTGAACCAGGCCCTGCAGGCCGCCAACCAGGCCAAGAACAAGTTCATCTCTCTGGTCACCCACGAGCTGCGCATCCCCATGACCTCTATTAAAGGGTACACCGACCTGCTGCGCCAGGGCGCGGTCGGCCCGCTCAACGAGGCCCAGCTCAATTTCCTGGAGATCGTGCGCAGCAATATTGACCGCATGGCGGCCCTGGTCTCGGACCTGGCGGATATCAACCATATCGAGACCGGGCGCGTGCGCCTGCGGCTGCAGCCCACCCCGCTGGATCAGGTGGTGGAGGACGCCTTAAACAACGTCCAGACCCGGCTGCAGGAGAAAAACCTGCGCCTGGAGCTGGAGATCCCGGCGGGCCTGCCCCCGGTCTCCGCCGACCCCGACCGGCTGGTGCAGGTACTCAACAACCTGCTCAGCAACGCCTGGAAGTACACCCCCGCGGGCGGGAGCATCCGGCTGCGGGCCGCGGCGGAAGAGGCCGCAGGGGGCGGGAAAGTGCGCCTGGAGGTGCAGGACAGCGGCATCGGCATCTCGGAGGCGGACGCGCCGCGCCTGTTCGAACAGTTTTTCCGCTCGGAAGAGGCCCAGGTGCGGGCCGAGCAGGGCTGGGGCCTGGGGTTGAGCGTCTCCCGCCTGCTGGTGGAGCTGATGGGCGGGGAGATCGGCTTCCACAGCCGCCCGGGCGAGGGCAGTACCTTCTGGGTGCTGCTGCCGGCGGCGGAGGGCTAGGAAGACTATGCGAAAAAACAACCGCCCCGGACCCCGCTACCCGCTGCTGCTCTACCGCCGCTGGCTCGACCGCTTCTGGCCCCCCACCCTGCTGCTCGGGCTGCTGCTGCTGGCGGCCGGCGGCTGGCAGTCCTTCAGCCCCATGCCCCTGCTGCGCGGCGGGGGCGAGGCCTGGCTGCTGGGCGGGGGTTTGCTGCTGCTGGTCCTGGCGCTGGGCGCCGCCCTGGCCCGCGGCCTGGCTTTCGTACAGCTCCACCCGAGCCACCTGCGCCTGGCGACCCCCTTTCTGCGCCTGAACGTCTCGTACCGGCGCGTGGTGAAGGCGCACCCGGCGGATTTCGGCCAGCTCTTCCCGCCGGGCGAGAGCGGCTGGGCCGGGCGGCGCTTCCTGGAGCCCTTTTACGGGCGCACCGCCCTGGTGGTGGAGCTGAACGGCTATCCCCTCTCCCGCGGCCTGCTGCGCCTGTTCCTGCCCCGGCAGATGTTCTCGCCCTTCACCACGGGCTTTGTGCTGCTCGTGCCCGACTGGATGGCCTTCAGCGCGGAGCTCGAATCGAGGCGCGGCGCCTGGCTGCAGGGGCAGAACCCCGGCAAGCGCCCGCTCATCTCCCCCCACAAAAAGGTATTCTAAAAACCTATCCGGTACTATTATATGCTGTGGTGTTGGGGGGGGCGGCGGAGGCC
>JAEWYL010000134.1 GCA_023395675.1 Chloroflexota bacterium
GCGGTGCACGTCACGCTTCGAGGTTTTTCCCACTTTGGTACCGTTAAATTGAGCTGTCATTTTGAATCTCCATTACCAGATCAGACTCAAAACAAAGAAACTTGATCATCATTGTACGTATCCTGCAGGTAAATACCACCCGATTCTTGCTCTGTTGGCGCTGCGAGCTTTTCGCTTTACTGCTTTGTAGGGGCTCCCAAACAAAAAAGCAAAGCCCTCGAACAGGATTTAGTGATTGAATCCAGATGCGCCGGTCTCTCCACCATTTGTTGGTGCTTGCGTGGAAGCTGCTCCGACCGGCCTGCAGGTACTGGTTTCATTTGTGCAGGGGCTGCGCAGTTCAGGGACAACCGGCTGTGTAAGTCCTGTTGTATCGTTCTGAAGTGCGTTCTCGCCTATCCGGGCGGAGGACGGCGTATTTGGAGGCCTCATGAATTTTCATCGCGCACGCCCCCTGAGCTTATTCGTCGCCGTGCTGCTGCTGTTAAGCGCCTGCGCGCAGGGCCCCTCCGGGCCGGTGCAGGCGGAGATTGACGTGGCGGCCGTCTACACCCAGGCGGCGAAGACCCTGCAGGCGCAGCTCACCCAGAGCGGGGGCTTCGCCCAGGCGGCCGCACCGGAGCGGCAGGCCAGCGACACCCCGGCCCCGCCGACCGAGGTGCGGGCCACGGCCACCAGCCTGCCCACCATCACCCCCATGTTCACCCCCACGCGGCCGGTCTTTTTTGTCACCGCCGACGAGACCACCAACTGCCGCTCCGGCCCGGGCCTGGATTATGAGAAGATTGGCTCCCTGCCGGCCGGCACGACCACCCAGGTCTTCGGCACGAACGACCTGCACAACTGGTGGATGATCCAGAACCCCAGCAACCAGTTCGAATACTGCTGGGTCTGGGACGAGACCACCACCCTCGACGGCGACGCCTACCGCGTGCCCTTCCACACGGCGCCCGAGCTGCCCACCGCCACCGCCACCCCGGAGATCGAGGTCAAGGTCTCGTTCGTGGGGCTGAATAAGTGCGACAGCGGCAAATACGCCATCCTCCGGGTGGACAACCCCAGCGAGGCGAACCTGCACTCGCTCGAGATCCGGGTGCTCGACCTGACCAAGAACCAGACCCTCTCCGGGCCGGACGCCAGCGACGCGCCTTTCATGGGCACGGAGGCGGAATGCCCGCCCGGCGGGGATATGATCCCGGCGGGGTCCAGCGGTTACGTGGGCGGCTTTGTCGGCACCCCGGTGCCCCACGGTCACAGGCTGCTGGTGGAGCTCGAACTGTGCACGGAGAACGGCCTGGGCGGGGCCTGCCTGAGCAAACAGGTGGAGTTCACCGCCCCGTAGCGGCCCTTTCGGCAGGCGATTTTCCCACAGCGGGACCGCCGCTGTCCTCAGCCCTGCGCTGGACAGCGGCGGTCCCGTTTTTTTTAAACACTTTCCCTGCCGGTAGGCCAGAATCTTGCATCCTGGGGGACAGGAATATGCCGCCGGCGTAAAACCCGCGCAGCGTATAGACGAAAAATCAAATATCGTATATAAAAGATAGAGGAAGTATTACCAACTGCATCCCTGGAGCCAGTTTTTCAGGCTTTCCGGCGCGCGCAGGGTTGGGGCAGTTTGCCCGCCGGGCGCCGGCGCTGGAGAGGCCGGGCTCCCGGGTGCTCAGGAGAAGCGAAATGTCACCAGCCAAACGCCGTTCAGTGGCTATTCTGATCCTGGCGCTCCTGTTCGCCGCCGCCTGCAACCGGCCCGGTTCGGTCGCCACCCCCACGCTGTCGGGGGTAGATTCGATCAACACCGCCGCGGCCCTCACGGTCGTCGCCCGCCTGACCCAGGTGGGTGGGGACCCCGCTACCCCGGTGGGGGAGACCCCGCTCTCGCTGACCCCCAACCCGCCCACCGAGACGACCGCCTCGCCCCCGACCGCAGGGGCTACCGTCACCCCCGGACCGGGCGGCGAAGCCTGCGACCGCGTGCGCTTCCTGCAGGACGTCACCTACCCGGACGATACCCCGGTGGCGCCGGGGCAGAGCTTCATCAAGACCTGGCGCCTGGAGAACGCCGGCACCTGCACCTGGACCACCGGCTACGACCTGGTCTTCACCGGAGGCGAGCAGATGGGCGCCCCTGCCAGCGTGCCGCTGGAGGCCTCGGTGGCGCCGGGAGAGACGGTGGACGTCTCTGTGACCCTTACCGCGCCGGAAGCGCCCGGCACCCATACCGGGACCTGGAAGATGCGCAATGAAGAGGACCAGGTGTTCGGGATTGGGCCGGAGAACGAGGCCTTTTTCGTGCAGGTCCTGGTCAGAGAGGGCGGCGGCGACGGCGACGACGAGGAGTCCGGCAGCCCCGATACGGGCCTGGTATTCGACTTCCTGGTGAAGGCGCCCGCCGCCTCGTGGTTCAGCCGCAGCGGCGGAGGTCAGCCCGCCTCCCTCGCCTTTGACGGGGCCGAGAGCGACGCGAACGGGGCGGTGAAATTCCTGACCGAAATCCCCCTGGAGACAGGGGCGGATTCCGGCAAGCTGCTGCTGATGATCCCCAGGAACGAGGGCGGGGGGCTGGTGTACGGCTTTTTCGAGCCCTTCACGGTGCGGAGCGGCGACACCTTCCTGGCGCGCATCGGCTTCGTCATCCCCTCCGGGGCCTGCCAGGGCGGGGTTTTCCTGTTCCAACTGGTCTACCGGGAGGGCGACGATATCGGCGAGCTGGGGGAATGGCGGGAGTCCTGCGACGGCAGGCTGTCGCCCATCGAAGTGGACCTCTCGGCCCTGCGGGGCAGGACGGTGGAGCTGGGACTGGTGGTGCGGGCAGGAGACAGCTTCAGCGGCGACTGGCCCATCTGGTCCTCGCCGCGCATCGAGCGCTAAACTGGGCCGCGGTTCGGCGGGTCTGCCGGACGGGAGCAGCCGCGAGTTGGAATAAAGAAGGATGGTCTGGGCGGTGCGGCAACGCTGCACCGCCCAGACTTCAATATTCATTCTTGATAAAGCCATGTGCTCCCCCGAATGGGGGATGTTATTTTCGCTCAATTTTGGAGTAAAATAAGCCCTGCGTGATTGAAGTAAGGGACATGAGAAAGCCACAGGTAGCCCGCGCGAGCAGGTCCTACGAGGGGTGTCGCTCCGAAGCAGGCATAACCGAAGCGCAGCTTCAGTTATCCCGGAACGGAGATGGCAGACTTGACGAGGATAAGCATCAGAAGGCGTCAGCCGCCGACTGGGCCTGCCCGGCGGGTTTTCTATTGAGAGCCGGGCAGCGGAGCGCCGGGAACCCCGGATCCGCGTGCAGGGGCGCAGCCGCAAGGGCCGCCCGGCAGCCGGTGGATCCATCCGGCTCGCTCTCAATAACAATAAGAACCTATCCTTAAAATACTTTCTTCATGTTGTTGTGAGGGAGGGCGCCGCCCCCCAGCACAATAACAGTCCATTTTTTGGATAGATACTAAGGTAAGGAGTAGATATGTCCATGAAACTGAAGCTCATCAGGGGGATTCTTCTCAGTATGGCGCTTGTTCTGTCCGCATGCGGTGGCTCGCAGGCCACCCCTGAAACCCCCACCGTAGACCCGGGAGCTGTTTTGACCGCAGCCGCCCAGACCGCGAATGCACGCATGACCGAAATGGCCGCCGTGACCCCCACCCCGGAGCCTTCCCCGACCGAGGCCTTCACCCCCACCGTCACCCAGGGCATTACCCCCACCACCGGCGCGCCGGTGCCTACCCAGCCCGACGTTACCCAGCCGGCGTTCACCCAACCGGCGGCCACGCAGCCGCCCGCGGGCAATGTGGCCGACCGCATGCAGTTTGTGGCGGACGTGACCGTGCCTGATGGCACCAGTTTCGACCCGGGCCAGAGCTTCACCAAGACCTGGCGCCTGCAGAACGCCGGGACCACCACCTGGACCACTTCTTACTCGCTGGTCTTCTTTGGCGGCGAGCAGATGGGCGGGCCGAACGCCGTGCCCGTGCCCTCCGAAGTGGCCCCCGGCGGTACCGTGGACATCTCGGTGAACCTGACCGCCCCGGCGGAGAACGGCAACTATATCGGCTACTGGATCATGCGCAACGCGGCCGGGGCCAATTTCGGCCTCGGGCCGAACGCCGACCAGGCGATCTACGTAGAGATCAACGTCGGCGAGGCGCAGGGGACCGCGGCGGCGCCCGGGAGCACGCAGGTGGCCTCCCTCACCGCCACCCCTTCCTCATCCGGGAGCGGCGGGGACGTAGTCTCCAGCATCACCTGGATGGGCGATGACAGCTACCGGGGCGCCTGCCCGGCCCAGATCGTGGTGACGGGCCAGTTCGTCCTGGAAGAGGCCGCCAGCGTGAGCTACTTCCTGGAGGTGAACGTGGAAAGCGGCAGCTATACGGCCGGCACCTCGCTCGCCAAACAGACCAAACAGTTCCAGGCAGGCACCCACCAGGTGGCCTACACCCTGAATTTTCCGGAATCGACCATCGGCACGATCGAGTTTAACATTGATGCCCCTGAAGTAGCCACCACCGGGCCGGAACCGTTCGAGGTGCAGTGCCAGGGGTGATCCCTGGCGCGCCCCGACCCGGGCGAGAATGGAGTCAACCTTGAATAAGCTGCAAGCGCGCTTTCAAGCGCTCTGCTCCGGGCTGCTGGCCCTGGCGCTCCTGCTTTCCGCCTGCGGGCCGGCCCAGCCCGGGCCCGAAGCCACCCCCACCCTGGACCAGGGCGCGGTCTTCACCGCGGTGGTCGCCACGCAGACGGAGGCGGCCCAGCTCACCGCCCTGGCGGGGCTGAGCAACCCGCCGGCCTCGATCCCCAGCCCGATGCCCATCACCGGCCCGACCGCCACGCGCCTCTCGGCCTCCGCCGGGGGCACCCCGAACCCGACCGGCACGGCCACCGGGGCCCCCACCCCCACCGGCCTGCCCTACAGCACCCGGGGGGATAAGGCTTCATATGTCTCCGATCTCACCATCCCCGATGGGACGCGGCTGGAGCCCGGGGAGGGCTTCACCAAGAGCTGGCGCCTGCTGAATTCGGGCGACACTACCTGGAGTACGGAGTACGACCTGGTGTTCGTCTCCGGCAGCCATATGGGCGGGCCGGCCTCGGTGCCCGTGCCGGTGGAAGTGGAGCCGGGCAAAACCGTGGACCTATCGGTAGACCTCACCGCGCCCACCGCGAGCGGGAGCTACCGCGGCTTCTGGATGCTGCGCAACCACCACGGGGAGTATTTCGGCATCGGGGCCCAGGCCGACCAGGCCGTCTGGGTGGATATCCTCATCGGCCCCGGTGAGGGCACGCCCGGGCAGATCATCACCTCCATTCAGGCGGGGGCGGAGGTGAGCACCGGCAGGGGCGGCTGCCCGGCTTTCTATAACCTCTACCTGTACGTGACCGTCACCCGCCCGGCGACCATCAAATATCAGTGGGAAGGCCATTCCGAGATGCTGGGCGGGCGGATGTCGGATTTCGCCGTGCGCGAAGCGGAGATCACCGAGGCCGGCAGTTTCAGCGTCGGCCCGGAGCCCTTCACCGTGGGCGCCACCGCCTACGGCCAGCTGCGCGTGCATATTCTCGAGCCGGAGAACCTGATATCCGCCCCGCTGGACTTCGGAGCGGATTGTGACACCGAATAGCCTGATCGCCGGACAGGGGAGGCGGGCGGAAAAGCTGGCGCAGGCGGTCAAGGCCGAGGCGCGCCGGCTGGGCTTCGACCTGGTGGGGATCACCACGCCCGACCCGCCGCCCCACCTGGCGTTCTTCGAGCGCTGGCTGGACCAGGGGCGCCACGGCGAGCTGGGCTACCTGGCTGCAGAGCGGGCGCGCGAGCGCCGGGCCGACCCGCGGCGCATCCTGCCCGAGTGCCGCTCGATCCTGGCCCTGGGGATGCGCTACCAGCCCCAGCCGGGCGGGGCGCTCGGGGCAGAACAGGGCGCCGGGCTGCGCGGGCGCACCGCCTCCTACGCCTGGGGCGAGGATTATCACGAAGTGCTGCCGCAGCGCATGCAGGCCCTGGTGGCCTTTCTCGAGGCGCAGGCCGGGCAGGCGGTCCCGAACCGCTGGTACACGGATACCGGCCCGATCCTGGAGCGGGACCTGGCCCAGCGCGCCGGGCTGGGCTGGGCGGGGAAGAACTCCTGCCTGATCCACCCCGAGCTGGGCTCGTACTTCTTCCTGGCGGAGATCCTGCTGGGCATCGAGCTGGAGCCCGACCCGCCCTTCATCCCGGACCACTGCGGCTCCTGCCGGCGCTGCCTGGAGGCCTGCCCGACCGGCTGCATCCTGCCGGACCGCAGCCTGGACGCCCGGCGCTGCATCTCGTACCTGACCATCGAGCTGAAAGGGGCCATCCCGCCGGAGCTGCGCCCCCAGCTTGGCGACTGGGTCTTCGGCTGCGATATCTGCCAGCAGGTCTGCCCCTGGAACGAGCGTTTTGCCGCCCCCACGCAGGAGCCGGCTTTCGCCCCGCGCCCGGGCCTGCCGCAGCCGGACCTGATCGAAGCGCTGTCCCTGACCCCGGAAGAATTCCACCGGCAGTTCAGAGGCAGCCCGGTGAAGCGCACGAAGCGGCGCGGCTATCTGCGCAACGCGGCTGTGGCGCTGGGCAATACCGCGCCCCATACTCCGCAGGCTGAGCCTGCAGCCAGAGCCCTGGCCCGCACGTTACAAGAGGACCCCGAGCCGCTGGTGCGCCGCCACGCCGCCTGGGCCCTGGGGCGCTTTCCGGACGCCTTCGCCCGCCAGGCACTGCGGGCGGCGATCGAAACCGAGAGCGACCCCGAGGTGCTGGCGGAGGCGCGCGCAGCTTTGAACATGACCGCACAATGAACAAAATACTTCCCCGTCTCTGCTCCCTCCTGCTCCTCCTGCTGCTGCCCGCCTGCGGGCCGGGCCCTGCGCCTTCTCCGGCTGCCGGGCCCGGGGCTGAGCCCCCGCCCCCTTCCCCAACCAGCGCTCCGCCGGTGGAACCGAGCGCGGCGCCTCCCTCAGCCACCCCACCCCCAACGCGTACACCCGCTCCTTCTCCCACCCCTGATCCCTCGCCCACTGTGGAGCTTTCCCCCACCCCGCAGACGATCACGATGGCTTTTACGGGGGTGATCGTCCCGGCGCGCTGCGTGCAGGCTGCCATTGACGCCTACGGGGATACGGATTTTATCTATGACGGGGTGCGGGAGATCATCCACGGAGCCGACTACGCCGTGGGCGTTTTCAACGCCACCATGAGCGATTACCCGCCCCATACCGGCTGCATCCGCACCTACGTGCTGGTGGGCAGTCCGGAGAACGCCGACGCCATGCAGCGGGCGGGGTTCGATATGATGAGTGTAGCCACCAACCATATCAAGAACTGCGGCCTGGCCAACTGCGGCGACCGGGCCTTCTTCGACACCCTGGAGAACCTGCACCGGGTGGGCATCCTGCCGGTGGGGGCGGGGAAGAACCACGCCGAGGCCATGCAGCCGGTGGTGGTCACGCTGGGCGGGGTGCGCTTCGGGTTTGTCTCCCTGGGGCAGATTGAGCAGATGGCCTTCGCCGGGGAGGACACCCCCGGAATTGCGGTGCTGAACGAGGAGAACCTGCGCCTCGCCATCGCCGCGGCGCGCCAGGTCTCGGATGTGGTCATCGCCATGCCGCACTGGGGCCCGGAGGACGTGCCCGTGCCGAACTGGATCCAGCGCAACCTGGCGAAGGTGGCGGTGGAAGCCGGCGCGGATGTGGTGGTGGGCAACCACACCCACGTGGTGCAGGCCATCCAGGAGATTGACGGGGTGCCGGTGTTCTACGGGCTGGGGAACTTCGTCTTCGACCAAGACCTGAACGACCACCAGCAGGGGGTGATCGCGCTGGTTAAGTTCGAGGGGAGTCGTTTTGTGGGGTACGAACTGGTGCCCACGCACGTGGAACACGACGGGCGGGTGTCCGTCGCCGTCGAGGCAGAGGCGGCCGAGATTCTGGAGCGCATCCGCCAGGCGAGCCAGCAGGTGGAGTACGAAGGCTCGCTGGCGCCCTGAAAGCGAACGCGAGGCCCTTTGGGCGCGAGGTACTTTTGTTCCCTGGCAGGGCGCGGGCAGGCAAGCGGTGCGCACCCGGTGAGAAGAACTGCGGGCGCAGGAGCGCCTTGCATCTGCGGGAGGCGTGAGCTTCAGGTGCAAGGCATTTCCGCGCCCGGGGGAGAGGCGGGCGGTGCGGACGGCGTTTGCCTGAATTGAGGCGGGATGGGGCAGGAAATGCCTCGCACCGGGCGCAGGGGGTGCGAGGCGCTTTTGTTCCCCGGCAGGGCGCGGATGGGCGCAGGAGCGCCTTGCACCTGCGGGAGGCG